>NZ_BCUA01000090.1 GCF_001591045.1 Sphingopyxis granuli NBRC 100800
AGACAAGTTCAGCGTGACGGAAGGGAAAAACCGTGCCGAAACCCGAATCCCCACAGATTATAACGAACAAGTTCGCAGGCCTCGCTGCCCCTCCCGCTTGCGGGAGGGAAGATTGGGTGAATGCCGCCGGACTCAGGCGACCGTTTCGTTTCCGTCGCCGGCCGGCAGGGTGATCAGCAGGCTCGCGCCCCGCCGGCCGTCCTCGCGGTCGCGCGCGGCGATGGTGCCGCTGTGACCCTCGATGATCGTGCGCGCGATGGCGAGACCCAGCCCGCTGTGGCGACCGAAGGCCTCGCCGTCGGGGCGCTCGCTGTGGAAGCGGCGGAAGATCGCCTCGCGCTGCGCCGGATCGATGCCGGGACCGTCGTCGTCGACGCGCACATGCACCTCGTCGCCCAGCCGCGTCGCGGCGATGCAGACGAGGCCGTCCGGCGGCGAGAAGCTGATCGCATTGTCGATGACATTGTCGATCGCGCGTTCGATCCGGTGTCCGTCGCCCATCACCATCGTCGTGCCGCGGCGTGGGCGCGCGAAGGCGATGCGCGGCCCGTTCGCCTTCTGTCCGTCCGCCCCCTGCTCGGCGCGCGCGGCGCGGCCCGCGAGCATCGATTCGATCATCAGCCCGATGTCGATCGGCTCGAAATGGGTGCGCGAAAGCTGCGCGTCGATGCGGCTCGCGTCGCTGATGTCGGTGACGAGCCGGTCGAGTCGGCGCACATCCTCGTCGGCGATGGCGAGCAGCTGCGCGCGCTGTTCGTCGGTCCGGACGCGGCCCAGCCCCTCGATCGCCGAGCGGACCGAGGCGATCGGATTCTTGAGTTCGTGCGTCACGTCGGCGGCGAAATGCTCGCCCGCGTCGATGCGTTCGCGCAGCGCCTGCGTCATGTCGCTCAGCGCGCGGGCAAGGGTGCCGATCTCGTCGCGGCGGCTCGGCAGGCGCGGGACGACGACCTCGCGCGCGCGGCCGAGGCGGACGCGCACCGCCGCGCGCGCCAGCCTGCGCAGCGGGCGGACGATCGTGCGCGCCAGGAACAGCGACAGCAGCACCGATGCGACCAGCACCATCGCCATCACCACCGCGAGGCGAAAGCGTTCGGCGCGCACGGTGCGCGTGATGTCGCGCGCGTTGAGCGTCATCAGCATCACCTCGGGCGTTTCGAGGTCGACGACGCGCGTCGCGCTGAGCAGCGGCGTGCGTTCGGGCGCATAGCGGAACCGCGTCGCTTCCACCCCGCTGCGCAGCGCTTCCACCACCTCGGGCCACGCAGCGGCGCGATCGTCCAGCGGCTCCTCGAAATCGGGATAGGTCGGCGCGCCGACGATCCAGTCGATGCCGCGGTCCATCGCGCGCGCGGCGTCGCGTTTCCACGGCTGCAGTTCGGGGTCGCGCAGCGTATAGGTCGGCGGGGCATGCGCGAAGCTGTCGTCGACCTTGCGCCCCGCGGCATCGTAGAAGCGCAGCCGCGATTCGGTCGCACGGGTGAATTCGCCGATCAGTCGCTGGCGCTGGTCGGGGCGCGCCGCCTCGAGCGCGCTGTCGAGCATCGCGAGCTGGTCCTCCATCACCGCGATGCGCGTGTCGACCAGCCGGGTGCGATAGGTGTCGAGATAGAAGAAGCCGCCGGCGAGCAGCGCGACCGCCAGGATGTTGACCGCCAGAATGCGCGTCGTCAGCGACCAGCGCGCCGACCAGACGAGCGGGGCCTCCTCCTGCTCGGCGGCGGATGCCTCCTCCGACCTGCGCATCGCCCTAAGCATCGTCGGAGAAGCGGTAACCCGCGCCATAGAGGGTTTCGATCGCGTCGAATTCGGAATCGACCTCGCGGAACTTGCGGCGCAGGCGCTTGATGTGGCTGTCGATCGTGCGGTCGTCGATATAGACGTCGTCCTGATAGGCCGCGTCCATCAGCTGGTTGCGGCTGCGGACGATCCCGGGGCGGCTGGCGAGCGTTTCCAGGATCAGGAATTCGGTGACGGTCAGCGTCACGTCGCGCCCGTCCCAGCTCACCTTGTGACGCGCCGGGTCCATCGTCAGCCGCCCGCGCGAAATGGGTTCGGCGACCGGCTCGTCGTCGGCGCCGGCGCTGCTCCGGTTCAGTTCGACGCGGCGCAGGATCGCGCGGATGCGCGCGATCACCAGCCGCTGCGAAAAGGGCTTGGCGATATAATCGTCGGCGCCCATCGCCAGACCGAGCGCCTCGTCGATCTCGTCGTCCTTGCTGGTCAGGAAGATGACCGGAAGCTGGCTTTTCTCGCGCAGCCGGCGCAGCAGTTCGAGCCCGTCCATGCGCGGCATCTTGACGTCGAAGACGGCGAGGTCGGGAGGATTGTCGATCAGCGGCTTCAGCGCCGCCTCGCCGTCCGAATAGACGCGTGTCGCAAAGCCTTCGGCCTGGAGCGCGATCGAAAGGGATTGCAGGATGTTGCGGTCGTCGTCGACCAGCGCGATGGTTGCCGTCATGCTCTTTCCAATGGCTGGGCGCCCCGCAGGCGAACTAGCCGATCCGGCGGCCATCGACAACCGCGCACGGCCCGGCCGCGATTCACCCTTTAATCTTTTGACCTGCCCCGTCATCCTCGCTAACGCGACTGGATATCTACGGAATCGGCGTCACGTCGGCACCCATGACGCATGCGGGCCAGCCCTTCTGCTCGGCAGGCCGCGCATCGCGAAGCAAGCGGGCCGCAGCGCCAGGGAAAGGCGAAGACAGATGACCAGGATTGCGATCGGCGATGCGACCGTCGAAACGAAAGCGGACGTCGCCGACAATTGGGGCACGGCCCGGCTCGTCGAGGATGCCGTCCGCCATGGCGAAGGCCTGCTGGCCAAGGACGGCCCGCTCGTCGTCGCCACCGGCAAGCACACCGGGCGCAGCGCCAAGGACAAGTTCATCGTCCAGGACGACGAAACCCGCGACACCATCTGGTGGGGCAAGACCAACGTCGCGATGACGCCCGATCATTTCGCGGCGCTGAAGGCCGATTTCCTCGCGCATCTCGCCGCGTCCGACCGCCTCTATCGCCAGCAGCTGTTCGGCGGCTCGCAGCCCGAATATCGCGTCGGCGTGCAGGTGCTCACCGAATATGCGTGGCACAGCCAGTTCATCCGCACCTTGCTTTGCCGCCCGACCGCCGACGAGCTGGCGGCGTTCCAGACCGACTATACCGTCATCGACCTGCCCAGCTTCCGCGCCGACCCGGCGAAGCACGGGACGCGGAGCGAGACGGTGGTCGCGGTCAATTTCGCGGAGAAGCTCGTACTGATCGGCGGCACCGCCTACGCTGGCGAGATGAAGAAGTCGGTGTTCGGCATCCTCAACTATCTGCTCCCCGCGCAGGGCGTGATGCCGATGCACTGTTCGGCGAACATCGGCCCCGACGGCGACACCGCGGTCTTCTTCGGCCTGTCGGGTACCGGCAAGACGACGCTGTCGGCCGATGCGTCGCGCACGCTGATCGGCGATGACGAGCATGGCTGGTCCGACACCGCGGTCTTCAATTTCGAGGGCGGCTGCTATGCCAAGATGATCCGCCTGTCCGAAGAGGCCGAACCCGAAATCTATGCGACGACGCGGCGCTTCGGCACCGTGCTCGAAAATGTCGTGATCGACCCCGAAACGCGCGCGCTCGACCTTGACGACAACAGCCTCGCGGAAAACACCCGCGGCGCCTATCCGATCGACTTCATCCCGAACGCGTCGGACGCGAACATGGGGCCGGTGCCGAAGACGGTGATCTTCCTCACCGCCGATGCCTTCGGCGTGCTGCCGCCGATCGCGCGGCTGACCCCCGACCAGGCGATGTATCATTTCCTGTCGGGCTACACCGCCAAGGTCGCCGGCACGGAGATCGGCGTGACCGAGCCCGAGGCGACCTTCTCGACCTGCTTCGGCGCGCCCTTCATGCCGCGCCACCCGAGCGTCTACGGCAATCTGCTCAAGGACCGCATCGCGAAGGGCGGCGTCAGATGCTGGCTCGTCAACACCGGCTGGACCGGCGGCATGGCGACGATGGACGGCATCAAGCGCATGCCGATCAAGGCGACGCGCGCTCTGCTCAACGCCGCGCTCGACGGCAGCCTGAACGACGCCGAATTCCGCCGGGACCCGAACTTCGGTTTCGACTATCCGGTCGCGGTGGCGGGCGTCGACAGCGCGATCCTCGACCCGCGCGAAGCCTGGGCCGACAAGGCTGCCTATGACCGCACGGCGCAGTTGCTGGTCCAGCAGTTCATCGACAATTTCGCGCAGTTCGCGGACCATGTCGACGAAGGCGTCCGCCGGGCCGCCCCGCAGGCCGCCGTCGCCGCCTGACGCCGGATCAGAAGGGAAGCCATCCGTGGCTTCCCGCCACGGCCCCCAGGATCGTCGCCATCGCGAGCACCAGCAGCACCACGTGCACGCGGTGCAGCGCGGTGAAGGCGCGCTGCGGGTCGCGCCGCGCCCATGCCGGGAAATAGCGGTGCAGCACGAACGGTTCGCCGACGAACAGCAGCAGCGCGAACAGCGACCAGACGATCACCATCGCGTGCATCCACCAGAAGCGGGCCTCGGCGAAGCGGTCCCACAGGTCGAGGCGCTCGATCATGTAGAAGCCGGTGAGCCCGACCAGCAGCACCGCCGCGCGCGCCTGCCATACGAAGCGGCCCTCGAAGGCGTGGAACGCCGCGACGCGGTCTTCGCCGAACGTGCCGCGCCGCACCGCGGGCAGCGCGACGGTGGTCGCCATCGACACGCCGCCGATCCAGACGACGACGCCCAGGACATGGAGCGCGCGGGCGAGCGCGAGATCGTCGATGCCGGTCATCGCGCCACCTGCGCCGCCGCCGCGGGCGACAGCGCCCCGTCCCGCACCAGCACGACCTGAAGCAGCACGTCGCCGTCGCGGGCCGCGGCCCAATGCTCGCCGCCCTCCGCGGGGATGACGATCACGCTGCCCGGGCCGAAGCGGCGCTCGGCTGCCTTGTCGAGACTGGCCCCGTCGCCCCAGGACAGCGTGCCCGACAGCACCGTCAGCAGGCGCACCGGACCCGTCGCGCCGTGCGGCGGCAGGAGCTTCCCCTTGTCGATCCGCAGCAGGAAGCTGAGCGGCCGGCCGTCGGCGTCGGTCGCGAGCACCGCCTGCTGCGCGGCGCCGTGAACGACGGCATAGGTCAATCGGTCGAGATCGAGTCGCGTCGATTGCGCCGACGCGGACCCCGGTATCGCGAGCGACGCGGCGGCGGCGAGAAGCGGAAGGCGGCGGAGCATTGGCGGATCCTTTCCGGTGTCGAACGATCGGCCGGCGCCATGCGTCGGCGCAGAGCATATGATTGCTGTTGCGAATGGATTGCATATAAGCGGTGTCGGCGGCGTCGGCTTTGTGCCAGCGCAAATCGCGGGCGCATCGGGCCGGCCGCTGCGGTGACGTGATGCGTGAGAGAGTAAGGCAGGGGATGGACATGGAGCCCGCAGTGTCGCTCGACCGGATCGGCGCGCTCGAGCTGTTCGCCTCGCTGCCGGCCGAGGCGCTCGAGCCGGTCCGCGCCGCGATGCGCACGGCGCGGGTGGAGAAGGACGCGGTCATCTTCCGGCAGGGCGACCCGGTGTCGCGCGCCTATGCGCTGGCGTCGGGCAGCGTCCGCATCGTGCAGGGCGGCGCCGACGGCGGACAGGCGATCGTCCGCTTCATCGCGCCCGGCGAGATGTTCGGCACGGTGCCGCTGTTCACCGATCACCGCTTCCCCGCCGATGCCGTCGCCGTCGAGCCATCGACGGTGCTGACATGGTCCGAACCGCAACTCCTCGATCTGATGACCCGCTATCCGGCGATCGCGATCAACCTGATCCGGGCGCTCGGCGAACGCATGGCGCAGCTTCAGGAACGCGTCCGCGAACTGACCACCTGGCGCGCCGAACAGCGCATCGCCCAGGCCGTCCTGCGGCTCGCCGCCCAGTCGGGGCGCGACGGGTCGCGCGGCACGACGATCGAGATACCGCTGCGCCGCAAGGACCTTGCCGAATTCGCGGGGACCACGCTGCATACCGCCAGCCGGACCGTCGCGGCCTGGGAAAAGGCGGGGCTTCTGGAAAGCCGCGGCCAGCGCCTGACCATCCACGACCTCGAAGCGATCCGCCGCTTGGCCGAGGGCGACGAGGATTAAGGCGTCCCGTCCAGACGACGCCGCGCTCCGGCGCCCGTTCCGGCTCGATCCCGCAAACCGCCGGACAGTTTGATCCAGCGCAAACCCATTGCCCCGAACTCTGCTATCGTCTCTCATAGTCGAATGCGCGTCCGGCGGTCCGGGTCGCGCGGATGGAGGATGGGCGATGCTCTGTCCCGAATGTGGTGAAGTAACCGGCCCCGGGCCGCTCGATGCCCGGCGCGGCGCACGCGAAGGCGCGCGCGGGGCAGGAGCGGTGCGGCGCTGGTGCGTCGCGGCGCTGCGGGGCGTCGGACGCGGCCTCTGCCTTGCGCGGCGCGGCGATTCGCCGTCCGCGGGGGAGGCCTGACATGGCGCTCCATCATTGCCGATCGGGCGAAGTGGCGCGCCTGGGCACGCTCGACGATCCGGCGACACGGACCGCGGCGCTCGCCAGGAATGCATCGTTCGAGGCGGTCCATCTGGTCGTGCGGGCCGGCGAGTCGATCGCCCCGCATCAGGTCGCCGGGTCGATGACGCTTTACTGCATCGCGGGGCATGTGCGCTTCGAGGGCGGCTCGCCGGCCGAACTGCGTACCGGCGACTGGCTGTTCCTCGAACCCGGCGCGCGGCACGCGGTCGAGGCGGTGGCGGACAGCTCGCTGCTGCTGACGATCCTGTTCGACGAATCCGACAAACCCCAGGCGCCCGACGGGGCCGCCTGACGCACATGCTTTTCATATAGACGGGGGCTCTCGTGGGCGAATATCGCAAGCTTTGGTGGACGTTGATCGCGGTCCTGACGGTGACGTTCGCGATCCTGGGGATCTCCGGGGTAGAGGTCTATCGCAAGGCACCGCCGATTCCCGAACGGGTGACGACCGCCTCGGGCGAGGTGCTGATGACCCGCGACGACATCATGGCGGGGCAGGCCGCGTGGCAGAGCACCGGCGGAATGCAGCTCGGCTCGATCTGGGGGCATGGCGCCTATCAGGCGCCCGACTGGTCGGCCGACTGGTTGCACCGCGAACTGACCGCGTGGCTGAGCCTCGCGGCGCAGGAAAGCTATGGCAAGGCGTTCGACGCGCTCGACATCGCGCAGAAGGCGGCGCTGACCCATCGGCTGAAGGAGGAATATCGCCGCAACACGCTCGATCCGGCGACGGGCGTCGTCACCGTGTCGGACCTGCGCGCCCGCGCGATCGACCAGACCGCCGACCATTATGACCGGCTGTACGGAAACGACCCGGCGCTGCGCGAGATGCGCGACAATTACGCGATGAAGGAAGCGACGCTGCCCGACGCGGCGAAGCGCGCGGCGCTGACCGACTTCTTCTTCTGGACCGCCTGGGCCGCATCGACCGAGCGGCCGGGGACGGTCGCCACCTATACCAACAACTGGCCGCCCGAACCGCTGATCGGCAACCAGCCGACGCCGGAGAATATCCTCTGGTCGCTCGCCTGCGTCGTGATCCTGATCGCGGGCGTGGGCGCGCTGATCTGGGGCTGGGCCTTCCTGCGCCGCCACGACGACACGCCGCTCGTCGCCGCGGACAAAGACCCGCTGACGCTCGCGGCGCTTACCCCGTCGCAGCGCGCGCTCGGCAAATATCTATTCGTGGTGCTGGCGCTGTTCATCTTCCAGGTGTTCATCGGCGGCTTCACCGCGCACTACACGATCGAGGGGCAGAGCTTCTACGGCGTGGATGTGTCGCAGTGGTTCCCCTATGCGCTGACCCGGACCTGGCACGTGCAAAGCGCGGTGCTGTGGATCGCGACGGCCTTCCTCGCCGCCGGGCTGTTCCTCGCGCCGGTCATCCACGGCAGCGATCCCAAATATCAGAAGCTGGGGGTCGACCTGCTGTTCTGGGCGCTGATCCTCGTCGTCGTCGGGTCGTTCGTCGGCAATTACCTGTCGATCGCCCAGACGATGCCCGACGGGCTCGGTTTCTGGCTCGGGCATCAGGGCTATGAATTCCTCGACCTCGGCCGCGTCTGGCAACTCGCGCTGTTCGCGGGCCTGCTCTTCTGGCTGGTGCTGATGCTGCGCTGCATGCTGCCGGCGCTGCGCCGCCACGAAGGCGACAAGAGCCTGCTCGCGCTGCTCACCGTTTCGACGATCGCGATCGGCCTCTTCTATGGGACCGGCCTCTTCTATGGCGAGCGTACCCACATCACGATCATGGAATATTGGCGCTGGTGGGTCGTCCACCTGTGGGTGGAGGGCATTTTCGAGGTGTTCGCCACCGCCGCCATCGCTTTCATCTTCGCGTCGATGGGACTGGTGTCGAAACGGATCGCGACCGCCGCCAGCCTCGCCTCCGCCTCGCTGTTCATGGTCGGCGGCGTGCCGGGCACCTTCCACCACCTCTATTTCTCGGGAACGACGACTCCCGTCATGGCGGTCGGCGCGGCGTTCAGCGCGCTCGAGGTCGTGCCGCTGATCGTGCTCGGTTACGAGGCGTGGGAGCATTGGAGCCTGCGCGACCGCGCGCCGTGGATGCGCGCGCTGCGCTGGCCGCTGATGTGCTTCGTCGCGGTCGCCTTCTGGAACATGCTCGGCGCCGGGGTGTTCGGCTTCATGATCAACACGCCGGTCGCGCTCTTCTATCTCCAGGGGCTCAACACCACCGCGGTTCACGCCCATGCGGCGCTGTTCGGGGTCTACGGCTTCCTCGCCCTCGGCTTCACGCTGCTGGTGCTGCGCTACATCCGGCCGGAAATCGCGTTCAACGAGCGGCTGATGCGCGTCGGTTTCTGGGGGCTCAACGCAGGGCTGGTGCTGATGATCTTCACCAGCCTGCTTCCGGTCGGCCTGTTCCAGTTCGAGGCGAGCGTGACCACCGGCATGTGGTATGCGCGCAGCGATGAATTCCTGCAGCAGGGCTTCCTCGAAACGCTGCGCTGGATCCGCACCTTCGGCGACGTGGTGTTCATCGTCGGCGCGATCGCCGTCGCGTGGCAGGTCGTGATCCTCGGTCTGGCGCGCCGGGGCGCGCGGGCATGACGATCGCGGCGGCCACCGGCGGAGCGCGGAGCGGCGCCGGCTCGCCGCTCTGGCTGCGCGGCGCCTACCGCCTGTTCTTCGGGGCGGGCGCACTGTGGGCGGTCGTCGTCGTCACCCTGTGGGTCGGCGCGCTGGGCGGCCGCTGGGTCTTGCCCACCGCGATGGAACCGCTCGCCTGGCATCAGCATGAAATGCTGTTCGGCTATCTGAGCGCGATCATCGCCGGTTTCCTCAGCGCCGCCATCCCCAACTGGACCGGGAGGCCGACGGTGACCGGATGGCGCGTCGCCGCGGTCGTCGGCCTGTGGCTCGCGGCGCGGCTCGCGATCCTCTTTTCCGCGACGGTGCCGCCGCTGGTCGGCGTCGCGCTCGACGTCGGCTTCCTGGCCGTTCTGCTCGCCTATGCGACGCGCGAGATCGTCGCGTCGGGCAACCGCAACAAGCCGATCCTGCTCATCCTGCTCCTGTTCACTGCCGCCTCCGCGCTCGACCATGCCGGGGCGATGGGGATGCTCGCCGATCCGGCGCTGGGGATGCGGACCGGCTTCGCGCTGATCCTGCTGCTGATCTCGATCATCGGCGGCCGGATCACCCCGGCCTTTACCCGCAACTGGCTGATGCGGCAGGGCCGGACCGATCGGTTGCCGACAATGGCCAATCGCTTCGACACGGCGGTGATCGGGGCAACGGCGCTTGCGCTCGCGCTGTGGACCACCCGACCCGACAGCATCGTTTCCGCAGCCCTTCTGCTGGTCGCAGGAGCCCTTCAGGCCGCCCGGCTCACCCGCTGGGCCGGCCTGAAGGCGCGGGACGACGCGCTGGTCTTCGTCCTCCACCTGTCCTACGCGTGGCTGCCGCTCGGGCTGGTGCTGCTCGGCTGCGCGATCATCCACCCGTTCATCCCGGTATCCAGCGCGATCCACGCGCTCGGCGCCGGCGCGATGGCGGCGATGACGCTGGCGGTGATGACGCGCGCGACGCGCGGCCACACCGGCCGGCCGCTGGAGGCCGACCGGCTCACCGTCGGCATCTATATTCTCGTTCATCTGGGGGCGCTGCTGCGCGTGGCGGCGCCGTTGCTGCCGATCGATTACATGCTCGCGATCCGCATCGCGGGCGGGTTGTGGAGCGCGGCCTTCCTGCTGTTCGTCCTCGCCTATGTGCCGATGGCGGTGCGCCCGCCCCCGGCCGCCCGGCGCTGATCCGACGGTCCGCGCCGCCCTTTCATAACCTGGATCAGGAAATCGGACGATCGGGCGCGTCCGCGGCTGGCGGCGCGCAACCTGTCGACCGGCCGGGCGTTGCCATGACGGGACCGCCGTCCGACGAATGCGGAAGGACGGCGGCCCATTGTTGCTTGCGGGGAGAGACGGTTTCAATCGGGGGAACGGACGGAAGGCCTGCCATGAAATATGATGCCGAGGACAGCTTCTTCGCTCGCTTGCTCGACGACGATCACGCCATCGCCGAAACGCCTGCCTCGTGGACGCATCCCCGCACCCGCCGCATCGCGCTGATCGGCTGTTTCCGGCCGCGGCGTTGCGGGATCGCGACCTATACCGCCGACGTTCACGATCATCTGCGGCGCGAACATCCCGAAATCGGCATCGACGTCTATGCGATGCGCGCCGATCCCGAACAGCCGGACGATGCCGACGTCGTGGCGGCGATCGACGCCGACGACCCCGAATCCTATGCCGCCGCCGCCGCCGCCATCAACCGCAGCGGCGCCGACGCCGTCTGGCTGCAGCATGAATTCGGCATTTTCGGCGGCCGGGCGGGCGCGATGGTGCTCGAACTGGTCGAGCGGCTCGCGGCGCCCCTCGTCGTCACGCTGCATACGGTGCTCGCCGCGCCCGATGCCGATCAGCGCCGGGTGATGGACGCGCTCGTCGCAAGGGGCTCGCGGCTGATGGTGATGAGCGAGCACGGCCGCCAGACGCTGATCGACGTCTATGGCGCGCCGCCCGGCAAGGTCGCGCTGATCGAACATGGCACGCCGGTGCGCCCCTTCGCCGCGCGGTCGCCGCTGCGCGAGCGGCTCGGCATCGGCGATCGCCCGATCCTTTCGACCTTCGGGCTGCTTGGGCCGGGCAAGGGGCTCGAAACCGCGATCCGCGCGCTGCCGGCCATCGCCGAACGGCACCCCGACATCCTCTATCGCATCGTCGGCGCGACCCATCCCAACCTGATCGCCGCCGAGGGCGAGGCCTATCGCGAAAGCCTCGAACATCTCGCCGCGACGCTGGGCGTCGGCGACCATATCGCCTGGGACAACCGCTTCCTCGATGCCGAGGACCTGCTCGACCAGATCGAGCTTTGCGACATCTATCTCGCCCCCTATCCCAATCTTGCGCAGGTCACGTCGGGGACGCTTTCCTATGCGGTGGCGCTGGGCCGCGCGGTGGTGTCGACGCCCTTCATCCACGCGCGCGAACTGCTGGCGAACGACGTCGGCGTGCTCGTCGCGCAGGGCGACAGTCGCGCGATCGCCGACGCCGTCCTCGCGCTGCTCGCCTCGCCCGAAGAGCGGCACGCGCTCCAGATGCGGGCCTATGAGCGCGGCCGCCGCACCGCCTGGCCGCAGATCGTCCGCCAGAGCGCCGCGCTGCTCGACCAGGTGATCGCCGCGCCGCCGCGCCTGCTTTCGACGCCGCGGACGGCCCCGTCGCTGTCGGGCGTGTGGTCGATGTGCGACGACGTCGGCATCCTCCAGCACGGCCGCGGCCCGGTCGCCGACCGCGATCACGGCTATTGCATCGACGACAATGCGCGCGCGCTGATGCTCGCCGACCGCGTGCGCTTCGACACGGTGCAGGCCTATGAGGCGCGGGCCTTCCGCTTCGCCTCCTTCATCCAGCATGGCTGGAACCCGGAGCTGCGGGCCTTCCGCAACTTCATGGGATACGACCGGCGCTGGCTGGAGGATCGCGGGTCGGCGGACAGCAACGGCCGCGCGATCTGGGCGCTCGGCCATTGCGCCGCGCATTCGCCCTCGAACGACCTTGCGCGCTGGGCGCGCGAATGGTTCGACCGCGCCGCGCAGAGTGCGGCCAGCGTCGAAAGCCCGCGCGCGGTCGCTTTCGCGATGCTCGGCGCCGACGAACTGCTCGCGCGCTTCCCCTCCGATGCGTTGGCGGGGGAGATACTGGGGTGCGGCGCCGCCTTCCTCGAGCAATTGCGGTCCCGCTGGGGCACCGAGGGATGGAACTGGTTCGAACCGACGCTGACCTATGACAACGCCCGCCTGTGCGAGGCGCTGCTGCGCGCCGGGCGCACGCTCGGCGTCGCGGCGTGGCAGCAGGCGGGGCTGGCCACGCTGGCGTGGCTCTGCGACCGGCAGACGGCGACCGCCGGCCATTTCCGCCCGGTCGGCTCCGACGGCTTCGGCCGCCTCTACCAGGCGCTGCCCTTCGATCAGCAGCCGCTCGAAGCCTGGGCGTCGATCGAAGCCTGCGGCGCGGCGCTGGCGATCAGCCGCGACGCGCGCTGGCGCCGCCATGCCGACGCCGCGTGGCGCTGGTTCTTCGGCGCCAACGACCGCGGCGAAGCGCTGGCGAGCATCGAGACGGGCCGCTGCTGCGACGGAATGACCCCGCGCGGCGTCAACACGAATGCCGGGGCCGAATCGACGCTGGCTTTTCACCTTGCCTACCATGCGATGGACGCCCTAGTCTGGCCGGGGGGTGCCAGGAAGGACGCCGGCTTCGCGCATGCTGATATGCAGACCTGATCAATCGCCGCTACATATCCTCGATGAAAAGCTGAACGCGGACCCTTCGCGGGTCGTGCTTCGGCCCTTTCACCTCGCCTGGCAGGCAAGCGTGTCCGAACCCTCGCGCGCCGCGCAGCTCGTCAGCGACATATTGACGCTCGACGACGATCAGGCGGAGGCCGAGCTGGATATCGTCTGGCAGGATTTTTCGGAACGCCACTGGCAGATCGGGCGCATCTTCGACCAGCGTTTTGCCGAGATCGCGGAGGACGTGCGGCTGGCCCGGGCGTCGGTGTCGCCGGTCAAGCAGCGGCTGATCGGCGCCTATTTCTGCCACGAATACAGCTATGCCGCCGCGGCGCTGATGAACCCCAGCGTCGTGCCCCATCCCGACCAGAGCGGGCTGAGCGGCGGCCAGCAGCGCTTCCTGATGTCGCTGCGCGCGGTGGGCGAGGGGCATATCAGCTCGATTGCCTTTCGCGAGGGCATGATCGGGCCGGGCGGCGATTTCCGGCTGTGGCCGCAATCGGGGCCGGCGATGGCCGCGGTGGTCGACGACCGTCACCGGATGGAGGCGGACGAGGCGGTGACCGTGCACCGTCAGCCCGACAGCGCCATATCGAACAGCGTGCTGTTTCCCGTGACCGAGGCGCAGCGGAACGGGCTGGAGGATCTGCGCCTCGTTTCCTTCACCCACGACGACGGCCGGCGCGAATATATCGGCACCTATACCGCCTATTCGGGTCGGGCGATCCGGTCGGAAATGCTGCGCACGACCGATTTCGCGAGCTTCTGCCTCGAACCCTTCACCGGCCGCGCTGCGCGCAACAAGGGCATGGCGCTCTTCCCGCGCAAGATCGGCGGCCGCTACCTGATGGTCGGGCGGCAGGACGGCAAGAATGTCACCCTGCTGTCGTCCGACAGCCTGACGCACTGGGACGACGAGGGCGAACTGCTGCTCAGCCCCGAATTCCCGTGGGAATTCGTCCAGATGGGCAATTGCGGCAGCCCGATCGAATGCGACGAAGGGTGGCTCCTGCTGACCCACGGCGTCGGCGCGATGCGCAAATACAGCCTGGGCGCCGCGCTGCTCGACCGCGACGATCCGTCGCGCGTGATCGGCCGTACCGCCTGTCCGATCCTGACCGCGGCGGAAAGCGACCGTGAAGGCTATGTCCCGAACGTCGTCTACACCTGCGGCGCGATGCGCGTCGGCGACGAACTGTTCATCCCCTACGGGATCTCGGACAGCGCCATCGGCTTCGCCACCGCCTCGCTCGACGATCTGCTCGACCTGCTGCTTTAGACTCTGATGCCATCGAATGGGAT
>NZ_BCUA01000091.1 GCF_001591045.1 Sphingopyxis granuli NBRC 100800
TGGGCCCGCAGCGCGCTCACATTGGTGTTGATGACAGTCATGTTAATCCTTTCAGGCCGAGAGGCCGTTCCCGTGGTGTGAGGGCTCAGCGAGCGGTCACGAAGCCAGTAACGGCGGAGCGCGGGTCGGATTAAGCCGCGGTGTCAAAAAAATGTCGGACGCGGCGTCAAGCCTGTCGGCATCCGATCAAATCACTGAAAATCAGCCGATAAATATTCTGGCACGCGCCTTGCATTGTTCTTTGGCGTGCGGCGCGCCGCGCCACGACGGAACCGGATGAGAGCGAATGAGCACCATCGATCAGAGCCGACTGCTGCAGATGCGCAGTTCGATCCTCAATCAGAACCAGGCGCTGCAGCGCGCCGCGGGCCGCGGCGGCATCGACGCGGGCGGCGCCGCGGAAGGGACGCCCGATTTCGGGTCGGCGATCTCGGCCGCGCTCGAACAGGTCAACGCCCAGCAGCATCGGGCGAGCGACGTCAGCGAAGCCTATGAACGCGGCGACACGCACGACATCGTCAGCGTGATGATCGAGCGGCAGAAGGCCTCGCTCGGCTTCGAGACGACCCTGCAGGTCCGCAACAAGCTGCTCTCCGCTTATCGCGACATCATGAACATGCCGGTGTAACCCATGGCCGAAGCCCAAGTCCTGACCCCCGTCGAAACCGCCAACCGCCTGCCCGTCCCCACGACGGGCGGCCGGTTCGCGCCCGTCCAGCAATTCATCCGCCAGCCCGCGGTCCAGCGCGCGCTGCCCGCGATCGCCACCAGCACCGCGATCGGCATCGCCGCGCTCGCCTGGTTCATGACCTCGGCCGCGCCGCAGACCCAGCTCTTCGCCGGGCTCGACGACGCCGACAAGGCGGCGGTCGCCGACGCGCTGCAGACGCAGGGCATCGCCCACAGCATCGACCCCGCCACCGGCGCGCTGACCGTCGATGCCGACAAGCTCTATCAGGCGCGCATCGCGCTCGCCGGCCAGGGTCTGCCCCGGGCGCAGCCGAGCGGCGACAGCCTGATCGCCGCGCTGCCGATGGGATCGAGCCGCGCGATCGAGGGCGAAACGCTGCGCTCGGCGCGCGAGGCCGACCTGTCGCGGACGATCGAGACGATCGACGCGGTCCGCAGCGCACGCGTCCATATCGCCGCCGCCGAGCCTAGCCTGTTCGTCCGCGAGGACAAGCCCGCGACCGCGTCGGTGATGCTGACGCTGCAGAACGGCCGCTCGCTGTCCGAGGGGCAGGTGCAGGCGATCCGCTTCCTCGTCGCCTCGTCGGTGCCCGGCATGAACGCCGACCAGGTGCAGGTGATCGACCAGCGCGGTGCGCTGCTGTCCGACGGCGCGACGAGCGGCGACATGAAGGCTTTTCAGCTCCAGACGCAGATCGAGGACCGCTTCCGCCGCGCGCTCGAAACGCTGCTCGGGCCGATGCTCGGCGCCGGCAACTACAGCGTCGAGGTCCACGCCGACATCGACATGTCCGAAAGCCAGGCGACGCGCGAAAGCTTTCCCGAGAATGATCGCGCGCTGCGCAGCGAGCAGGTGACGCGCACCGTGAGCGGCCAGGGCACCCCGCCCGCGGTCGGCATCCCCGGCGCGCTGTCGAACCAGCCGCCGCCCGCCACCACCCTGTCGCAGGCGCCCGAGGCGGCGCCGGCCGGGGCGCCCGCCGCCTCGACGCAGAGCAACGAGAATGCCGCCCGCGCCTATGAGGTCGGCCGCGAGATTTCGGTGACGCACAGCCCGCAGGGCCGCCTGCGCCGCGTCTCGGTCGCGGTCGCGCTCAACCAGGGGCAGAAGGCGCTGAGCCAGGGCGACATCGCCAAGATCGACGGGCTGGTGAAGGGCGCGATCGGATATGATCAGACGCGGGGCGACATGGTCGCGATCAGCCAGCGCCCCTTCGCCAAGGTCGAGGACAGCGCCCCCGCCTTCTACGATCAGGCCTGGTTCCTGCCGCTGGTCAAGCAGGCCGGCGCGATCCTCGCTGCCCTGCTCGCCTTCCTGTTCGTCGGTCGGCCGCTGATCAAGGCGGCGAAGGCGCGCACCGCCGCGCGTGCCGAGCGCGACGCGGCGATCGAGGAAAGCCTGCTCGCCGCCACCGAGGGCGGTCCCGCGCTCGCCGCGCCCGATGCGCAGCGCGCGAACCGCGAGATCACGCTGGAGATGATCGAGGCGGCGCCGAGCTATGAAGCGCGCGCCAATCTGGTGCGTGCCTTCGTCCGCCAGGATTCGCAGCGCGCCGCGCTCGTCGTCCGCCAGCTGATGCAGGAGGCGGCCCGTGGCTGATGTCCTCGACGCCGAGATCGCCCCGCCGGTGGAGGTCCGTCCCGCGATCGACGGGTCGTCGGCCGCGGCGATCCTGCTGATGCTGCTCGACGAAAGCGAGGCGGCGACGATCCTCAAGCATCTCGATCCCGACGAGGTGCGCCAGCTCGCCAAGTCGATGTTCGACACCGCGAACGCGTCGGAAGTGCAGATCGAGCAGGCGCTCGACCGCTTCGTGACGCGCAGCCGCAACGTCAGCGCGCTCGCGGTCGGTGCCGACACCCGAATCCGCGCGGTGATCAACCAGGCGGTCGGCAACGTCCGCGCCGACAATATCCTTTCCGCCGTCGCGCCGCAGTCGAGCGCCGCATCGCTCGAGATGCTGCGCTGGATGGACGTCGAGGCGATCAGCGCGCTGCTCGCGAGCGAACATCCGCAGGTCGGCGCGCTGATCCTGTCGGTGCTCGTTCCCGACGTGGCGGCGCGCGCGATCGAATCGCTCGACGAACTGCTCCAGGCCGACCTCGTGCTGCGCGCGGCGCAGCTCACCGCCGTCCCGGTCGCCGCGATCGAGGATCTCGAAGCGGTGCTCTCCGCCGCCAATGTCGGCGGGCAGCGCGTCGCGAAGCAGCCGATCGGCGGGCCGAGCGACGTCGCCAAGATCATGAAGGTGATGCCCCGTCACCTGTCCGAGCGCACCATCCGGGCGCTCAAGAAGCACGACAAGCAGCTGGCCCAGACGATCGAGGAAGAGATGTTCATCTTCGAGAATCTGCGCGACCTCGACATGCGCAGCCTCGGCACCATCCTGCGCGCGGTCGACGCCGCCCAGCTCGCGCTCGCGCTCAAGGGCTCGGACGAGGCGATGGCCGACCTCTGCCTGTCGACGATGTCGAAGCGTGCGGCGGAAACGATCCGCGACGAGATGACCGAAATGACGATGGTCAAGCGCACCGACGTCGACGAGGCGCAGAAGGCGATCATGCAGATCGTCCGCCAGATGGCCGCGAACGGCGATATCGTGATCGCGGGCGGAGCCGACGATTATGTCTGATCGCTCCGTCGAAACCGGCTTCACCCCCGTCCTGCTCGCGGCCGCCCAGGCGCGCAGCGGCGGCTTTCGCCCGCTGCACCTCGGCCCCGCGCCGCGCGCCGCCGAGGCCCCGCCGCCCGCGCCCGAACCTGCCGAGGCCGAGCCCGCCGACGATCCGTTCGCGCGCGGCCTGGCCGAAGGCCAGCGTCTGGCCGAGGCCGGCTTCGCGGTCGAGCGCCATCAGCTCCTCGCGCTCGTTGCCGCGGCCGAGGCGCTGCAGGACGAACCGAGCGAGGAACTGGCGCAGCTCATCGCCGAGACGGTCGAACGGCTGGTCCGCCAGATCGTCGAAAGCGCGCCGATCGACGCCGAATGGCTGCAGACGCAGGCCGACATCGCCGCCGCGATGGTCGCCGAGGCCGACAAGGCGCGCACGCTGTGGGTCAACCCCGCCGACGCCGTGCTGCTGTCGGACAGCGGCATCGCGCTGCCGATCGAGGCCGACGCCGCGATGATGCGCGGCACCGTGCGCATCGAAACCTCGACCGGCTGGATCGAGCACGGCCGCGCCGTCTATCTCGACGAACTGCGCGCCGCGCTGGGTAGCCAGGACGCCGCCGCATGACGCGCCGGCTCGCCATGACCGCGCATCAGCTCCTCGGGCCGATCGACCTGACGCACGCCTCGCCGCGGCGCATTGGCACGCTCGTCGCGCACGAAGGGATCATGCTCGAAGTATCGGGTTTCCCGATGCCGCTCGGCAGCAATGTCCGCATCAGGTCGGCGACGGGCGATCCGATCCACGGCGAGGTCGTCGGCTTTCGCGGCCAGAGCAGCCTCGTCCTGCCGTTCGACGCCAACATGCCGCTCGTCACCGGCGCGCCGGTCGAGCCGCACGGCGCGAGCAGCATGGTCGCGGTCGGCAAGGCGCTGCTCGGCCGCATCATCGACGCACAGGGCCATCCGCTCGACGGGCGCCCGCCGGTGCAGTCGCAATTCCAGTGGCCGCTCGCCGGCCGCAAGGTCAATCCGCTGCGCCGCGGCCGGGTGACGAAGCCGCTCAACATGGGCGTGCGCGCGATCAACGGGCTGCTCACCGTCGGCGAGGGCCAGCGCGTCGCGATCATCGCCGGATCGGGCGTCGGCAAGTCGGTGCTGATGGGCCAGATGATCGCCGGCACAGAATGCGACGTGATCGTCGTCGGCCTGATCGGCGAGCGCAGCCGCGAGGTCAGCGACTTCGTCGAGACCAAGCTGCCCCCCGCGGTGCGCAAGAAATCGGTCGTTGTCGCGGTTCCCGCCGACCATCCGCCGCTGCTCCGCCTGCGCGCCGCGATGCGCGCGACCGCGATCGCCGAGGCGTTCCGCCAGGAAGGCAAGAAGGTGCTGCTGCTGATCGACAGCCTGACCCGCGTCGCGCACGCGCAGCGCGAGATCGGGCTGACGCTGGGCGAACCGCCGACGATGAAGGGTTATCCGCCGTCGGTCTTCGCGCTCATCCCCTCGCTCGTCGAGCGCGCCGGCAACGACAGCCAGACCGGCGGCTCGATCACCGCGCTCTACACCGTGCTCGCCGACGGCGGCGACATCGATGATCCGGTCGTCGACAGCGCCCGCGCGATCGTCGACGGCCATATCATCCTGTCGCGCCAGCTCGCCGAACAGGGCGTCTATCCCGCGATCGACGTCGCGCGCTCGCTGTCGCGCACCATGGCCGATTCGGTCGATCCCGACCATGCCGCGGCCGCCGCGCGCTTTCGCCAGCTCTGGTCCGCCTATGAGGAGAATCGCGACCTGATGCTGATGGGCGCCTACGTCGCCGGCAGCGACCCGGTGCTCGATACCGCCATCGCGCGCCGCGCCGACCAACTCGCATTCGTTTCCCAACCCGCCGCCGCGCAGGTCGATTTCCAGACCTCGCGTCAGTCCCTTGTCGAAGGATATTCCGCATGAACGCCCGTACCGCACGCCGCAAACGCATCATCCGCGTGCGCTCCGTCGAACATCAGATGGCGGAGGCCAATCTGGCGCGCGCCAAGGGCGAGCTGGCGAGCCTCGTCGAACTGGCGCAGCGGCTCGAGAGGCTGCGCGTCGACCTCGCGATGGCGAAGGGCGCAGTCGCGGGACGCGCGCTCAATTCGGTCGGCGAACTCGGCATGCGGCTCGACATGGCGAAGGAGAATCTCGCCGCGCCGCTCAGCCACGCCAGCGCCCGCCGCGACGAGATGGGCGTGCGCGCGCAGCATGCGATGATCAAGGAGGAATCGGCGGTGCGCCTCTACGAGCGCAGCCGCCGCTCCGACGAGGCCGACATGGAACGCCGTAGCGACGCCAACCGCCCCTTCCGCCGCCGCGCGATGAGCCTGCGCCTGATCGAGGGGGGCGCCGCATGATGAGCACCACCCTGCTCCAGACACCGACGCAGCCGGGCCTCGCCGCGATCCTCGCGGCGATTGGCCAGACTCCGGCGGGCGACGGCGAGAGCGGGTTCGACGAGTTGATCGCCGCCATGCCGGGCGCTGCCGTCACGGCATCGCCTGCTGTGCCGTCCACCACGCCCGTCGCCGACGCGGCAGCGGCGCCGATTGCGGACGCCGAAACCACCTTGCCGGTCCCGGCGCCCGTCGTGCCGGGCGAAGCGGACGCCGCCCCGGTCGAAACCGTTCCCGCGGTGCCGGCAGACGACCAGCCCGTGTCGACCGAAGGTCCGCGACCCGATCTCGCCGGAAAGCCCGCTCCGGCGCCCGCAGCGCAGGTCGCCGGGGGCGAGGTCGAAACCGCGCCGACCCGCACGACGCCGCCGCACCGCCGGCCCGTCGAGGCCGAGGACAACCCCGTTGCCGCCGACCGGCGCGCTGCCGAGGCGGCCGCCAGCCTGATCGCCGTCTTTGCCGGCAAGGACGGCCGCGACGCGGCACCGATTCGCACCCATGCCGCCGCGGCCGAGGGCGAAACGGACGGACCCGTCCCGACGCCCCCCGATGGCGAAACGCCGACCGCCGCGACGACGACGCTGCCCTTCACGGCCGCACAGGCTGACGCATCCGCGCCTGCGCCCGCCACTGCGGCGCCTGCGGCACCGGTGCCCGGCGCTGCCGCAGCCGCGCCGACGCCGGACTTTGCGGGACCGCGCTACGCGGCACCCACGACCCCGGTTACGCCGGCCGTCGTCCGCCCGGACGCGATGCCAACGGCCGATCCGCAGGCGCCGAAGCCCGCCGCGACCGATGGCGGTGCTTCGATGACGGTGCTGTTCACCCAGCCGGCGGCCCCCGCCGCGACGGGTGTCGCGCCGACAGCGCAGCCCGTCCCGGTCGCCGAGCGCACGCTCGACATGGGCAGCGACGATCGCTGGATCGCGCAGCTCGCCGCCGACATCGCCGCGACCAAATCATCCGATGGCGACATCGCCTTTCGCCTGATGCCGCGTCATCTCGGCCGGCTCGACGTCGCGATGCGCCAGGGCGACGAGGGCGTGACGCTGAAGCTCGACACGCAGCATGAGGCGACCGCGACGATCGTCCACGCCGCGCAGGGCCGGCTGGTCGAGGATCTGCGCCAGCAGGGCGTGCGCGTCGCCGGCGCCGAAGTCACCTGCACCCCCGGCGAGACCGGACGCCAGTCGCAGCAGGGCCAGGGCCGCGGCGATCAACCCGCCGGCCAGACCGCCCATCTCATCGAAACCGCCACCGAGCGCGCCGAGCCGCGCGACACCGACCGAGCCGCCGATCGCCGCGGCCGGTTCGCCTGATCAGGAAAGGACAAAGGGTCATGTCCAAGGAACAGACCGAAACGCCCAAAAAGGGCGGCAAGATGAAGAAGATGCTGATGCTGGGCATCGGCGCCGTCGTACTGATCGGCGCCGGCACCGGCGCCGGCATCTATCTGGGCGGCGGACTCGCGAGCGAGGCCGCGAAGCCTGAGGATCATTATCCCAAGCTGGTGCTGCGCAGCGCCGGCAGCGAAGCCGCGGCCGAGGGCGAAGGCGAAGGCGGCAAGAACGCGCCGCTGAAGGTCGGGACCGTTTCGGTTCCCAACGACCGCTTCCAGATCGATCCGCGCAAATATGAGATCACCTATTATCCGATGCCCGACAGCTTCACGACCAACCTGGCCGACGGGTCGGGCTTCCTGCAGGTCGGAATCAGCCTGTCGACCTTCTACGACGGCAAGGTCATCACCAACATCAAGCGCCAGGAAGTGCCGATCCGCTCGGCGGTGCTGATGGTGCTCGCCGAGCAGGACCCGGCGCTGCTGTCGACATCGGGCGGCAAGCAGCAGCTTCAGCGCCAGCTCACCGGCGCGATCAATCAGGTGTTGCGCGAGAAGGAAGGCTTCGGCGGCATCGACAATGTCTATTTCACCAGCCTGGTGATCCAGTGACGCAGGCCGCCCACACCACCGCCGCGCCCGAAGCCAGGGCGTCGCTGCTGCTGCGCAAGGCGGAGGGCAGCTACGCCTTTCCCGCGCTCGACGGCATCGCCAACCAGTTCGCGCGCAGCCTGCGCGACCTGATCCGCGCGCTCGGCGCGCCGCTGGTGCAGGTCGAGCGCGCGGCGGCCAGCCACATGAGCTTCGCCGACTGGTGCGGGTCGATCGCGCCCGGCATCCACTGGCGCTATCACGCGCCGCCGCTCAAGGGACCGGTGCTGCTCGGCGCCGGACGCGGGCTCGTCCTCCAGCTCGTCGACATCTTCTATGGCGGCAAGGGCCAGCTCGCAGGCGACCGCGAGGACCTGACCGACGCCGAGGAACGATTCGCCGCGCGGATCGGCCGCGACATGGGGCGGCAACTCGCGATCGCGTGGCGCGGTACGATGGGGATCGAACCCGAACTCGATTGCGTGACCTGCGATCCGGCGAAGCTCGCGGCGGTGCGCGCCGACGACGAACTGCTCGTCCAGCGCTTCACGCTGCGCGGCGCGCCGTTCGACGGCCAGACGATCGTCTGCGCCTATCCGCTCGCCGCGCTGCGCGGAATCGCGGGCGCCGAGCCGGTTCCCGAGATCGACGACCATCCCGCGACCGACCCCGTGTGGGCGGCGAAGCTCGACGGCACGCTGCGCGGGGTGCGCCTGCCGGTGCGCTCGGTCCTCGCGCGGCCCGAGATCAGCCTGACGAAATTATTGTCGCTGCAGGTCGGTGATATCATTCCGTTAACCATATCGCGTCATGTCCCGATAACCATAGCTGGCCGGAACTTCGCGGTCGGCAGCATCGGCGAGGCCAATGGCAACGCCGCCATATTGATCGACCGAATCGAAAGAGGATCGGACCATGAGTGACCTGGAAGAAGCCCCGCCCGCCGCGCGCCGCGACCGCCGCGATGCCGGTATCGGCGCGGCGCCCAATTTCGATCTGCTCGCGGGCGTTTCGCTGCGCGTTTCGGTCGAGGTCGGATCGACCTCGATGACGCTCGCCGAACTGCTCGCGATGACCGAGGGCAGCGTCGTCGAGCTCGACCGCGCCGCGAACGACCTGCTCGACATCTATGCCAACGGCACGCTGATCGCGAAGGGCGAGATCGTCAGCGTCGACGGCCGCTACGGCATCCAGATCGCCGACGTCGTCGCCCCCGACAATCGCCTCGGCGGTTTCGAGCGGAGGGCCTGATGCTCGAATATCTCCTGCGTCTGCTGATCCTGCTGCCGCTGGTCGGTGGCATGGCGTGGGGCAGCCTGTGGCTGTGGAAGCGCGTCCAGATGGGCGGCCCGCTGGCCGGAGCGAGGCAGGAGCGGCCGATCGAGATGGTCGGCGTGCTGCCGCTCGGCCCCGGTACCAAGCTCGCCGTGGTCGAATTCGCCGGGCAGCGGATCCTGCTCTCGGTCTCGCGCGGCCAGGTCACGCGCCTCGCCGACAACAGCCAGGGCGATTTTCATGTCGGCTGATCCGGCCGGGACGACCCGCCGCCGCATCCGCTGGCTGCGTGCCGCCGCGATCGCCGGCGGCGTCGCGCTGCTCGCCGCGGCGCCCGCCGCGCACGCACAGGCCGCCGACGGGCTGACCCGCGCGGTCGGCGAGATCGGCGGCAACGGGCGGCCGCTGACGCTGTCGCTCCAGATCCTGATCCTGATGAGCCTGCTGACGGTGCTGCCGTCGCTGCTGCTGATGATGACCAGCTTCACGCGCATCATCATCGTGCTGTCGATCCTGCGCCACGCGCTCGGGCTCCAGCAGACGCCGCCGAACCAGGTGCTCGTCGGGCTCAGCCTGTTCCTGTCGCTGTTCGTGATGCAGCCGGTGATCAGCGAAGTGAACCGCGTCGCGATCACCCCCTACGGCCAGGAACAGATCGATATCGGCGAAGCGCTGGTCCGTTCGGGCGATTCGCTGCACGGCTTCATGATGCAGCAGACGCGCAAGACCGACCTGATGATGTTCGCGAAGATCGCCAAGGCGCCGACCTACGCGAGCCCGAAGGACGTGCCCTTCTCGATCCTGCTCCCCGCCTTCGTCACCAGCGAACTCAAGACCGCGTTTCAGATCGGCTTCCTGATCTTCCTGCCCTTCCTGGTCATCGACCTGATCGTCGCCTCGTCGCTGATGTCGCTGGGCATGATGATGCTGTCGCCGACGGTCATATCGATGCCCTTCAAGCTGCTGCTGTTCGTCCTCGTCGACGGCTGGGCGCTGACGATGGGCTCGCTCGCCTCCTCCTTCGGAACCTGAGGGGCTGACCATGGAAGCGGACTATTTCATCGGGGTCGCGCAGCAGTCGCTGTGGGTGCTGGCGCTCGCCGCCGCACCGATCCTGATTCCGGTGCTCGTCGTCGGCGTGCTGCTCGGCATGGTGCAGGCGGCGACCTCGATCAACGAACAGACGCTCAGCTTCGTGCCGAAGCTGATCATCACCGCGGTCTGCCTCGCCATCTTCGGCAGCAGCATCCTCGTGCTGCTCACCGACTTCACCCGCGATCTGTTCGCCCAGATACCCAATCTCGTCCGCTAGCGCCGCGATGGACCCCGCCGACATCCCGAACGTGGAGGCGATGCTCCAGCTCTGGATGCTGGGGATGATCCGCCCCGGCGCGGCCTTTCTGGCGGCGCCGGTGTTCGGCGCGGCCAATGTGCCGGTGCAGCTGCGGCTGATCGTCGCGCTCGCGGTCGGGGTGCCCGCGGTCGGCGCCTCGGGCCTTGCGCTTCCCGCCGAGGGAATCGTCTCGCTGCCCGGCTTCCTGCTGATCGTCGGCGAGGTGGTGATCGGGCTCGGCATCGGCTTCGTGCTCCAGATGGGGCTCGCCGCCGCGCTGCTCGGCGGCGAGACGATCAGCAACGCGATGGGCCTCGGCTTCGCGTCGATGATCGATCCGCTGAGCGGCACCGCCAGTTCGGCGATCGGCCAGTTCCTCTCGATGCTGGCGACCGCGCTCTTCCTCGCCGCCGACGGCCACCTGCTGCTCGTCGGCATCATCGTCGACAGCTATACCGCGCTGCCGCCGGGGGGCGCCTTTCCCTCCTTCGCCGCGATCGGCGGCATCCTGCGCTTTGCGAGCCTGATGTTCGCCGCCGGGCTGACGATCGCGCTGCCGGTCGGCTTCGTGCTGATCCTCGTCCAGATGATCATGGGCGTGATCGGACGTTCGGCGCCGGCGATGAACCTGTTCGCGGTCGGCCTGCCCGCGACGCTGCTCGCCGGCGTCGTGCTGCTCGCCATGGCGACCCCGGTGATGGCGGAGGCGATCGCGCGCTTCCTGTCCGACGCGCTCGACATGGCGCGGCAGATCGCGGCGGGCTGACGCGATGTCGGGCACCACCGAAAAGGACCAGAAGACCGAACAGCCGACGCCGAAGAAACGCGCCGACGCGGCGCGCGAAGGCGATGTGCTGATGTCGCGCGAGCTGGCGACGGCGCTGATGATGCTCGCCGGCGCGGGGTGGCTGTTCGCGGCGGGCGGCTGGCTCGTCCGGTCGGCGGGCGAGCTGGTGCGGCGCGGGCTGACGCTCGACGCCGACGACGTCGCGCATTTCGCGCCCGGCGAGGCGGTGCTGCGCAACGGAGTCGAGGTGCTGCTGCCGCTCGCCAGCCTGTTCGCGCTCGCGCTGGTCGCGAGCATCGCGGCCCCCGCGATGCTCGGCTCGCTCGGCTGGCGCGGCAAGGCGCTGGGCTTCAAGGGCAACCGGATCAATCCGCTGAGCGGCATCAAGCGCATCTTCGGCATGCAGGGGCTGATCGAGCTCGCCAAGTCGATCGCCAAGGTGCTGCTGCTCGGCACCATCGGCTATCAGCTGATCGCGGTGAACCTGCCGGCGATCATGACGATGGCGTCGACCGACCTCAACGCCGCGCTGGGGCTGGCGGGGAGCGCGGTCGCGCGGGCGATGCTCGCGATGGCGGGCGGGCTGGTCGTCATCGCGCTGATCGACGTTCCCGCGCAATGGTATCAGCGCAACCGCAAGCTGATGATGAGCAAGCAGGAGGTGAAGGAGGAGATGCGCCAGACCGAGGGCGCCCCCGAACTGAAGCAGGCGCAGCGCCAGCGCGCCCACGACATTTTGAGCGGGTCGGCGCGCAAGGCGGTGACCGAGGCGACCGTCGTCCTCACCAACCCCACCCATTTCTCGGTCGCGCTGCGCTATCGTCCCGGCGTCGATGCCGCGCCGGTCGTGGTCGCGCGCGGGCGCGGCGACGTCGCGCTGTCGATCCGCACGCTGGCGCGCGAGGCCGCGGTGCCGATCCTCGAATATCCGCAGCTCACCCGCGCCATCTATTTCACCGCACGCGCCGGCCGCGTGATTCCCGAGGAACTGTTCGTCGCGGTGGCGACGGTGCTCGCCTTCGTCTTCCAGCTCGAACGCGCGGTCGCCGAAGGGCGGTCGCAGCCCGCGGTCGACGTGCCGTCGTCGCACCGCTTCGACCCCGACGGCCGCCGCGCCGCCTGACCGCCGCCGGCGCGCTTAAGGAATCGCGCGCGCCGCCGTTAAGCAGAGCGAAGGAAACGCACCATGGTCAGTTCAATCGCCAACAGCCTCGGCTTCGGCTCGGGCCTCGACATCAAGCAGCTCGTCACCGACCTGTCGAACGCCTCGCGCGAGCCCAAGATCGCGCGCATCGCGACGATGACGCAACAGAACCAGGCGCGGATCAGCGCCGTCGCGCAGGCGAAGTCCGACCTCGAGGGCTTTGCCGATTCGTTGAGTCAGATGATCGCCGACGGCGCGCTGCGCAGCAGCCCGACGGTCTCCGACGACAGCATGCTCGGCCTCAGCGCGCGCGCCGGGCTTCAGGCCGACAGCTTCGCCGCCACCGTCACCGTGTCGCAGCTCGCGCGCGCGCAGACCGCCTATTCGGGGGTCGTCGCCGACCGGACCGCCGCGATCGGCCAGGGGACGATGACGCTGAGCGTCGGCGGCACGAGCCACAACATCACCATCGACGCCGCAAACGACAGCCTCGAAGGCCTCGCCACCGCGATCAACGCGAGCGGCAGCGGCGTCACCGCGTCGATCGTCGCCGACGAGGGCGGCTATCGCCTGATCCTGAAGGGCGCGAGCGGCGCCGCGAACGGTTTCACCCTGTCCGCCGACGCGGGCGCCGACCCGGCGCTCGCCGCGTTCGGCTATGGCAGCGGCGGCGCCATGACGCTTGGCCAGAGCGCCGCCGACGCGCAATTCACCATCGACGGCGTCGCGTTCAGCCGCCCGAGCAACACGATCGACGACGTCCTGCCCGGCCTGTCGCTGACGCTCAAGAAGGCGGCGCCCGGCCAGCCGGTCGACATCGGCGCCAGCCGGCCGCTCGACATGATCCGCCAGACCGCGGGCGATTTCGTCGACGTCTTCAACCAGCTCAGGAAAAGCCTGACCTCGGCGGCGAGCCTGGCGGGGGGAACGACGTCGCTGCGCCAGCTCGAAAGCGAGCTCGGCAGCCTGGTCAGCAAGACCCTGACCAGCCACGGCAGCATCAACAAGCTGAGCGACATCGGGATCAGCCTGACCAAGGACGGCCTGCTCGCGCTCGACAGCGCCAAGCTCGAGAAGGCGCTCGCTACCGATGCGGGCGCGGTCGAGGCGCTGTTCAACCCGCGCCGCGACGCCACCCATACCGAGGCCACCGATCCGGGCATCGCCTTCGTGCTCGACGCGATCCGTGACAAGGCGGTCGCCAGCGACGGCGTACTCGGCCGCGCCACGTCGATGCTCGACGCCCGCCGGGCGTCGCTCGCCGAACAGCTCGAGAAGGTCGAGGAGCGCGAGACCATCTACCGCCAGCGGCTCGAGAAACAGTATGGCGCGCTCGATGCCAAGCTGGCCGCGTTCAAGGCGACGCAATCCTATCTCGAACAGCAGATCGAGATGTGGAACAACCAGTATAAGAATTAGGGACGTCCGCCGTGGCAGCGACCGCATCGACCGTCCGGGCGGCCGGACAATATCGCAGATTGCAGAACGAAAGCCGCGCCGAGTCGGCCGACCCGGTCGAACTCGTCACCATGCTCTATGACGAGCTGGAGACGGCGGTGGGCGTGCTCGCCGCGATGGTGCGGCAGGGCCAGCGCATCTCGGCCACCGAACCCGCGCACCGCGCGCGCGCGATCCTGATCGCGCTCGACGCCGGGCTCGACCACGAGGCGGGGGGCGACGTCGCCGCGTCGCTGTCGCGCGTCTATCGCAGCATGCGCCGCAAGCTCGATACCGCGGTCGCCGCGAACAGCGAGTCCGACCTCGTCGAACTGCTCGACGGAATCCTGACGATCAGCTCCGCCTGGCGGCAGTTGCGATAAGCGGTCGCGCAATATTATTTCAAAGCATAGGAAAGTCACACTGCGTACCCCCCCGTGTCGGCGGGGTCGTGCGCCCATCCGACCTCCCCCTGGAGCGGCGAGCCCTTAAAATATTGGGCAATTATCCCTTTTCGACAAGGAA
>NZ_BCUA01000092.1 GCF_001591045.1 Sphingopyxis granuli NBRC 100800
GGCTTTCGCCGGGGAACGCTCACCTGTCGGAAGGGGATGATTGCGAACTTGTTTCAGAGCCTGCCCCGGACCCGATCCGGGGGTCCATGGTCTGCGCTCGAATGAAAGGCGGCACAGAAGGGAAGGTCCGGTCATGGATGCTGAAACGAGTTCAGCATGACGAACGGATGAGGCAGCGTGCCTAAATCCGAATCCCCGCAGACCATAGAGCGGCGGATCCGATTACATCGGATCGGCCGCTCCAGATTCCTGTTCTTCCGCATTTTCTGAATCGTCAGGTAATTCCACCTGGCTGGAAAATGCTCTAGGGGAGCCGCCGAGGCGATTCTCGCCGCCCCATCCAACCCATCCAGCGGAGCATGAAATGAGCGAAGCCACCACTGCCGACCAACAACTGCGCCTTTTCATCGAGCGCGTCGAGCGGCTGGAGGAAGAGAAGAAAGGCATCGCCGACGATATCCGCGACGTCTATCTCGAAGCGAAATCGCAGGGTTACGACCCCAAGATCATGCGCCAAATCGTCCGCCTGCGCAAAATGCCGGTGCACGACCGCAAGGAGATGGAAGCCATCCTCGACGTCTATAAATCGGCGCTCGGGATCGACTGAGGACGGCCCATACCACTCTCTCCCGTTCGCCCTGAGCTTGTCGAAGCCTGTCCTGAGCGCCTGCAAGGCAGTCGAAGGGGGCCGTTCTTTTCTTTAAACATGGAAAACAAGGACGGGGCTTCGACAAGCTCAGCCCGAACGGATTTGATGAAGGGTTCATGGTTATGTTCAGCACCACCACCAACACCGTCGAGGGCCGTCCGGTCCGCGAATATCTGGGCATCGTCACCGGCGAGGTGATCGTCGGCGCCAACATCTTCCGCGACCTGTTCGCCAGCATCACCGACATCGTCGGCGGCCGCTCGGGCAAATATGAGGACGTCCTCGCCCGCGCGCGCAAGGAAGCGCTGGGCGAGATGGAGGCCGAAGCGGCGAAGCTCGGCGGCAATGCGGTGGTCGGCGTCGACATCGACTATGAAGTGCTCGGCCAGAACGGGTCGATGCTGATGGTGTCGGCGAGCGGGACCGCGGTCGTCCTCTGACGCGGCGGTTGTCTCGAAAAGCCGTTCACGCTAGGGGCGACGCCACATTTTCCATATCGATGGAGGTAGGCTGTGGCCGGCCATAGCAAATTCAAGAACATCATGTATCGCAAGGGCGCGCAGGACAAGAAGCGCAGCGCCCTCTTCTCCAAGCTCGCGCGCGAAATCACCGTCGCGGCGAAGATGGGCCTGCCCGACCCCGACGCCAACGCCCGCCTGCGCGCCGCGGTCAACGCAGCCAAGGCGCAGTCGATGCCCAAGGACAATATCCAGCGCGCGATCGACAAGGCATCGGGCGGCGACGGCGAGAATTACGAGGAAATCCGCTACGAAGGCTATGGCCCCGGCGGCGTCTCGCTGATCGTCGAGGCGCTGACCGACAACCGCAACCGCACCGCGACCAACGTCCGCACCGCCTTCAGCAAGAACGGCGGCAACCTCGGCACCAGCGGCAGCGTCAGCCACGGTTTCGACCGGCTCGGCCAGATCACCTATCCGGCAAGCGCGGGCGACGCCGACACGGTGTTCGAAGCCGCACTCGACGCCGGCGCCGACGATGTCGAGTCGTCCGAGGACGGCCACGAAATCTGGACCAGCGTCGACGCCCTGCACGAAGTCGCCAAGGCGATCGAGGCGAAGCTGGGCGAGGCCGAGAGCGTGAAGCTCGCGTGGCGCCCGACGATCAGGAGCGAGATCGCCGACGAGGCGACCGCGCAGACGCTGTTCAGGCTGATCGATACGCTCGACGACGACGACGACGTGCAGACCGTCTGGGGCAATTACGAGATTCCCGACGCGGTGCTGGAGAAACTGGGGTGATCGTTCCCTCTCCCCTTGGGGGAGAGGGATGCGGAGACTTGCGGGCTTTGCCCGCTAGTCGCAGCTGGGTGAGGGCATGCCTCCGCCGCACTCCCTCACCAAGTCCGGCTAGCCAGACAAGCTGGCAAGCCTCCCTATCCTCTCCCCCAAGGGGAGAGGAATGTCGGTGATCATCCTCGGCCTCGATCCGTCGCTCAGTTGCACCGGCTGGGGCGTCATCCGCGTCGAAGGCAGCCGGATCAGCCATGTCGCCAACGGGCAGGTCAAGACCGACGCCAGGGCCGCCCTGCCCGACCGCCTCGCACATCTCGACACCGTGCTCGCGGCGGTGATCGCCGATCACGCCCCTGCCCAGGCCGCGGTCGAGGAGGTGTTCGTCAACGACAACCCGCAGTCGACGCTGAAGCTCGCGCACGCGCGCGGCGTCGCGCTGCTCGCCTGCGCGCGCGGCGGCCTGCCGGTGGCGGAATATGCGCCGCGGCTCGTCAAGAAGGCGATCGTCGGCACCGGCGGCGCGGCGAAGGAACAGGTGCAGGCGATGCTGCGCGTGCTGCTCCCCGGCGCGAAGGTCGCGGGCGCCGACGCGGCCGATGCGCTGGCGGTGGCGATCTGCCATGCCAACCACCGGCCGCGCGTTTGATGGTTTCACGCCCACAGCATAGATGTTCCCTTTTCATTCCCGTCGCGCTAGGCACGGGACATGATCGCGAAACTCACCGGAAAACTGGACAGCAGCGGCGCGGGCCATGCGGTGATCGACGTCGGCGGCGTCGGCTGGCTGGTCGAGGCGTCGGCACGCACATTGGACGCGCTCGGCCCGGTCGGCGGCGACGTGACCGTCCACACCGAAATGCTGGTCGGCGAGGATTTCCTGCGCCTCCTGGGCTTCGCGCGCGCCGAGGAACGCGACTGGTTCCGCCTGCTCACCAGCGTCCAGGGCGTCGGCGCCAAGGTCGCGCTGGCGATCCTCTCGGCGCTGGAGATCGGCGACCTGCAGCGCGCGCTCGCCACCGGCGACAGCGCGATGGTCGCGCGCGCCAACGGCGTCGGGCCGAAGCTCGCGCAGCGCATCACGCATGAACTGAAGGACAAGGCGGGGGCGCTCGGCGGGATCGCCGGGGGTTCGAATCCCACCCTGTCCGCCACATCCGGCCCGCTCGGCGACGCCGTCGCCGCGCTCACTGGCCTCGGCTTCAAGCCGGGCGAGGCGAGCACCGCGGTCGCGGCGGCCAGCGAGGAACTGGGAGCAGGCGCCTCGCTCGATGCGCTGGTGCGGGTGGCGCTGAAGAAGGCGGCGAAATGACCGAAGCCGTCCGCCACGCCGCCTGCCGCTGCGGCCAGCTCCGCATCGCCTGCACCGGTGAGCCGGTGCGCGTGTCGGTATGCCATTGCCGCAACTGCAAGGCGCGCAGCGGCAGCGCCTTTGCCGCGCAGGCCCGCTTCCCCGCCGACCGCGTCCGGACCGAGGGCGAGGCGAAGATGTGGCAGCAGGCGGGCGACAGCGGCAAAGTCGCCGACTTCTTCTTCTGCGGCGAATGCGGCGCGACGCTGTGGTATCGCAACGGCCCACAGCGCGAATATGCGGTGCCCCTCGGCAATTTCGAGCCGGGCCACGGGTTCGAATTGCAATATTCGGTTTACGAAGAGCGGATGGAGCCTTGGGTTTCGATCGTCGGCGAGACAATAGAGCGTTATGACTGAGCCGGCCCTCACCACCCCCTCCCGCACCCCCGAAGACGCCGACGCCGCGCTGCGGCCCAAATCGCTCGCCGAGTTCGTCGGGCAGGCGGCGGCGCGGGAGAATCTGCGCATCTTCATCGAGGCGGCGAAGGCGCGGTCGGACGCGCTCGACCATGTGCTCTTCTTCGGGCCGCCGGGGCTGGGCAAGACGACGCTGGCGCAGATCGTCGCGCGCGAACTGGGGGTCGGCTTCCGCTCCACCTCCGGCCCGGTGATCGCGAAGGCGGGCGACCTCGCGGCACTGCTCACCAATCTGGAGGACGGCGACGTCCTGTTCATCGACGAGATCCACCGGCTCGCGCCCGCGGTCGAGGAAATCCTCTATCCGGCGATGGAGGACCGCGCGCTCGACATCATGATCGGCGAAGGGCCGTCGGCACGCAGCGTGCGGATCGACCTGCCGAAATTCACGCTGGTCGGCGCGACGACGCGGCAGGGCCTGCTGACGACGCCGCTGCGCGACCGCTTCGGCATCCCGGTACGGCTCAATTTCTACACGCATGCCGAACTCGAACAGGTGATCGGCCGCGCCGCGCGGCTGCTGGGTCTCGGCATCGCGTCCGACGGCGCGCTCGAGATCGCGAAGCGATCGCGCGGGACGCCGCGCATCGCCGGGCGGCTGCTGCGCCGGGTGCGCGATTTCGCCACCGTCGCCGGTGCGCCGACGGTCGACGCGAAGGTGGCGGACGCCGCGCTCAACCGGCTGGAGGTCGATGCGCTGGGGCTCGACGCGATGGACCGCCGCTATCTGACGATGATCGCCGACATCTATCGCGGCGGGCCGGTGGGGGCAGACACGCTCGCGGCGGGCCTGTCCGAGCCGCGCGACACGATCGAGGACGTCATCGAGCCCTATCTGCTCCAGATCGGGTTGATCGCCCGCACCGCGCGCGGACGCATGCTCAACGCCAGCGCGTGGAAGCATCTGGGGCTCAACCCGCCCGCCGGGACGCAGGACGGGCTGTTCGACCAGGGAAAATAGGGGCCGAACCGCCGCTTTCCCCATCAAATGCCGCGGACCTGCGACGAATTGCGAAACGGGGGTTTGCGACGAGTCGAGCACCCGCTATCGGTCTGTCGATGGTCGATGTTCCGCCACCCTTCATCCCCGGCGCTTTCGTGGGGGCCGCGCATCATTATCGCGTGCGCGTCTATTTCGAGGACACCGACCTCAGCGGCATCGTCTATCACGCCAATTACCTGCGCTATATGGAGCGCGCGCGATCGGACATGCTGCGCATCGCCGGCATCGACCAGCGCGCGGCGATGGAGGGCGGCGAAGGCACATGGGCGGTCACCGACCTTGCCATCCGATATCGCCGCCCCGCGAAGCTCGACGACGACCTGCTCGTCGTCAGCACGGTCGAGGCGGTGCGCGGCGCCAGCGTCGTCATCGCGCAGCGCATCCTTCGCGGTCCGGACGAGTTAACGAACGGACACGTCACCGCCGCCTTCCTGTCGCCCGAGGGCCGGCCGCGCCGCCAGCCCGCGGGCTGGGCCGATCGCTTCACCGCCATCATGAATGGAGAGACCATCCCTTGCTAGACAATATCAAGCTGGCCGCCGACGCGGCGACATTGTCCCCCGTGGCGCTGTTCCTGCAGGCCGACATCGTGGTCAAGGCGGTAATGATCGGCCTGCTCGCCGCATCCGTCTATGTCTGGGCGGTGATCATCGGCCATGGCCGCAGCGTCGGGAAGATGATGCGCGCGTCCGAACGCTTCGAGCGCGATTTCTGGCGCGCGGGCAACATCGACAAATTCTATGACGAAAACGGCCGCGAGGAACTGCCGAGCGCCAAGGTGCTGTCGGCTGGGATCAGCGAGTGGCGTCGCTCGACCGCGGGCAAGACCGTCGACCGCGAAGGCACGCGCGAACGGCTGGGCGTCGCGATGAACGCGTCGGTCGAGGGCGAGGTCGACCGGCTGGCCGAGAAGATCGGCCCGCTCGCCACCATCGGGGCGGTCGCGCCGTTCGTCGGGCTGTTCGGCACCGTGTGGGGCATCATGCGCAGCTTCACGGCGATCGCGGCCGAGAACAACAGCAGCCTCGCCGTCGTCGCGCCCGGCATCGCCGAGGCGCTGTTCGCGACCGCGATCGGCCTGTTCGCGGCGATTCCGGCGGTGATCGCCTACAACGCCTTCTCGCAGCGGCTGAACCGGCTCGAATCGCGACTCGGCCGCTTCGCCGACGGGCTGCACGCGACCTTCAGTCGCGAACTGGAGGTCGAGGGCTGATGGCGATGAGCGGCCCTTCGGGCGGCGCCGGCGGCCGGCGGCGCGGACGCGGCGGACGCCGCGCGCCGATGTCGGAGATCAACGTCACCCCGCTCGTCGACGTGATGCTGGTGCTGCTGATCATCTTCATGATCACCGCGCCGCTGCTCGCCTCCGCGGTGCCGATCGACCTGCCCGAAAGCCGGGCGAAGCCGGTCGAGACCGAGGAGCAGGAGCCGGTGCAGCTGTCGATCGGCGCCGACGACACCATCTATATCGGCGACCAGGCGGTGGCCGAGGCCGACCTGCCCGCGCGGCTGGAGGTGATCGCACGCGAGGATCGCGGCAAGGAACGCCCCCGCCAGATCATGCTGCGCGCCGACAAGGGGCTCGATTATGGCCGGGTGATGCGCGTGATGGGCGAGCTCAACCGCGCCGGCCTGTCGCGCATCGCGCTGGTCACGACCGGATCGTCGGACGCCGCACCCGCCGCGACGGTCACCGACGGTTCAGACAGCGGGCAATAGGCACGGGGCATGGCTGCGGCACAGGCACCAAGGGGCATGGAAAGGCACGGCATCGCCATCGCGGTGGCGCTGCATCTGCTCGTCATCGGCCTGCTGTCGATCCAGTGGACCGCGGGCGAACGGCGCTTCGACAATCCGCCCATGGAGGTCGATCTGATCGCGGAGACGGCGCCGCAATCGACCGCGCCGGTGATCGCCGAAACCCCGCCCGCCGCGCGGCTGGGCGAAGAGGATGCGACCGACATCGCCGCCCCGCCCGAGCCGGTGCCCGCGCCGCCGGAACCCGAACCGATCGTTCGCCCGACGCCCGCACCGACGCCCAAGCAGGTGGCGAAGCCCGTTCCAGCGCCACCGAAAAAGGCGCCCCCCGCCGCCGAGAAGCCGAAACCCAAGCCCGCGCCCAAGGCACCGCCGAAGAAGCAGACCAGCGGCCCGACCGGGCGTCTCGACGGCATCGTCGACGGGCTTGCCAAGTCGCAGCCCAAGGCGCCGGCGAGCAAGGGCGCGCCCGCCGCGGCGACCGCGGCCGAGGTACGCCGGTCGATCGACGTCAGTATCAAGTCGGCGGTCGCGCCGCGCTGGAACGGCTGCCGCGTGTCGGGGGTCGACGTCGACCAGCTCAAGACGGTGGTCAAGTTCCGGCTGACCGAATCGGGCGCGCTCGCGGGCTTCACCAGCGTCACCACGACCGGCGAGAACGACAGCAACAAGTTCCAGGTCCAGCGGCACCAGGAATGCGCGAAACGCGCCGTCGAACTTGCCGCCCCCTTCGACCTGCCGACCGAAAATTACAGCTTCTGGCAGAATTACACGCTCGATTTCATCAAAAGGTAGAGAGAGATGTCCTTTCGCACCACGCTTTCGTTCGCCCTGCTGCTCACCGCCGCGCCGATCGCCGCGCAGGCGCAGGATGCGAGCGCCCCGACCGCGCCCGCCGTTACCCAGACCGAGCCGCGCGAGACGATCGAGGGCCAGCTTTCGCAGGAGCGCACGGTGATCGCGGTGCCCGCCTTCGCGACGCCCGCGGTGACGACGGTCGCCGGGCTGCGCACCGACAATCTGGGCCGCGACATCGCGAAGGTGATCGCCGACGACCTCGAGCGTAGCGGCCTTTATGCGCCGCTCGGCCCCGGCAGCGTCCGCGCGATCGGCATGGCAGAGGTCACCGCACCGCGCTTCGCCGACTGGAAGGCGCGCAATGCCGAGAATGTCGTGCACGGCTTCGTGCGCGCGACCGGCACCGGCGGCTTCGTCGTCGGCTGTTATCTCTACGACACCGAACTCGGCAGCGAGCTGGTGCGGCAGGGGTTCGAGATCCAGCCCGCCGACTGGCGCCGCGCCGCGCATAAATGCGCCGACGCCATCTATTCGCGCCTGTCGGGCGAATCGCCCTTCTTCGACAGCCGCGTCGCCTACATCGCCGAGAGCGGTCCGAAGGGGAACCGCATCAAGCGGCTCGCGATCATGGATTCGGACGGCGGCAACCACCGCTTCATCACCAACGGCCAGGCGCTCGCGATCAGCCCGCGCTTCTCGCCCGATTACAAGAAGATCGTCTATGTCAGCTATCTGAACAACCGCGTCCGCGTCTTCATCTACGATGTCGCGGCGGGGACGCAGAAGCTGGTGACCGAAAGCGGTAACGCGACCTTCGCCCCGCGCTGGTCGCCCGACGGCAGGCAGATCCTCTATTCGATGGCGGTCGGCGGCAATACCGACATCTATCGCGTCTCGGCCGAGGGCGGCACGCCGGTGCGGCTGACCACGACGCCGGGCATCGACGTCGGCGGCAGCTTTTCGCCCGACGGCAAGAAGATCGTGTTCGAAAGCGACCGGTCGGGCAGCCAGCAGCTCTACACGATGAACATCGACGGATCGAACCAGCAGCGGATCAGCTTCGGCGGCGGGCGCTACGCCACCCCCGAATGGTCGCCGCGCGGCGACCTGATCGCCTTCACCCGCATGGGCGGCGGCGAATTCCGCATCGGCGTGATGACCCCGACCGGCGGCGGCGTCCGCATGTTGACCAACAGCTGGCAGGACGAGGCGCCGACCTGGTCGCCGAACGGGCGCGTCATCCAGTTCTTCCGCACCACGGCGGGCCGCGAAGGCAAGTCGACGCTGTGGCAGGTCGACCTGACCGGCGTGAACCTGCGCCGCCTGCCGACGCCGCAGGACGGATCGGACCCGAGCTGGGGGCCGATCCTGCCCTGATCCAATCGGAACCAAAGCGGGGGGCTGGGGTTGCATTATCGCGTGCAACATGGGTTAATCCCTCGCGAAACGACGACGGACCACAACAACAAGAGGACAGAAGACATGACGATACGCAAAAGCACCGCGATAATCGCGGCGATCACCATGCTTGCTGTCGGCGCCTGCTCGCCGAAGCCGCCGAAGGAACTCCCCCCCGCGCCCGAAGGCACCGGAACCGACACCGGCACCAATACCGGCACCGGCGTCGTCCCCGGATCGCAGGAAGATTTCGTCGCCAGCGTCACCTCCGACCGCATCTTCTTCGGCTTCGACCAGTATAATGTCGATGCCGAGGATCAGGCGACGCTGCAGAGCCAGGCGCAGTGGCTCCAGCGCAACCCGGCGGTGCGCGTGACGCTGGAAGGCCATGCCGACGAGCGCGGCACCCGCGACTACAACATCGCGCTGGGCGAGCGCCGCGCCAATGCCGCGAAGAATTATCTCGCCTCGCTAGGCATCGATCCGTCGCGCATCCAGGTCATCAGCTATGGCAAGGAGCGCCCGGCGGCGCTCGGGTCGAACGAGGAAGCCTGGGCGCAGAACCGCCGCGCGGTGACGGTGGTCATCGGCCGCTGAGCCAGAGCCACAGCGGCACCGCGGCAAAAGCCGCGATGCACGCGAACAGACCGAAGGGGACCCGCCGCGACGCCAGCGGCCGGTCCCCTTTTCCTTGCGTCGCCAGCGCCCAGACCAGCCCGGACAGGCTGGCGAGAAGCAGCATCAGCGGCAGCGCCTGCCAGCCGATCCAGCAGCCGATCGCCGCGACCAGCTTGGGATCGCCGCCGCCCATCCCTTCGCCGCCGCGCAGGCGGCGATAGCTCCAGCCAAGCAACGCCAGCGCGAGCCCGCCGGCCAGCGCGCCGATCCAGCGGTCGAGCAGGCTCGTCCCCAGCATCGGCCCGGCGAACAGCAGGCCGACCGCGGCGAGCAAGGCGTTCAGCCGGTCGGGAAGCCAGAGATGCCGCGCATCGAGCAGCGCGAGCGGCAGTAGCAGCCAGCCGAACGCCGCCCAGAGCCATCCTGCCGGCCCGGGCACTATCGCCAACGCAACAACACCGATCATCGCGGCGCCGAGTTCGACGCGCGCGTGAAAGGGATCGATCGCCGCGCCGCAATGCCGACATCGCCCGCGCCGCGCCAACGCCGACAGCAAAGGCACCAGATCGCGCACGCCGAGCGTCTGCCCGCACGCATCGCAGCAAGATCGCCCGCGCACCGATCGCCCGGCGGGCCAGCGCAGCACCAGCGTCGCGATGAAGCTGCCCCAGATCAGCCCGATCGCTGCGGCAAGGATGACGTCGACCACCGATCCTCAGAACCGGCCGCTGGTGGCGAGCCGGAACCCGTCCGGTCCGGGCTTGAATCCCAGCGCGCCGAGCGCCGCCGCCATCGCCGGGTCGCGATCGACATTGATCGCGAACGCCGCGCGATACGCGCCGCTGCCGTCGAACGAAAGCGTCAGCCGTTCCATCCCCGACTGACTCGACAGCGCCGCCTGCGCGCGGCCGTCCGCGCAGGTGAGCGGGCCCGACAGGCCGCGCGACAGGTCGAGGCCGGCGATGGGAGCCGCGACCGACAGTTGCAGTCGGCCCCCCGCTTCGACGCAGCGGCCGTCGGCTCCGAAGCGGACGGTGGCGCCCTCGAAGCGCAGCGTGTCGACGGGAATCGCGCCCAGTCCGCCCGATACGCTCGTCACGCCGTCGACCTCCGACAGCCCGCGCGGATCGCTGCCGTGGAGCCGCCCTGCCAGCGCGCCGAGCCGTTCGTCGCTGCGCGAAAAGGCGAGTTCGATCCGCCCTGTCGACAGCGCGAGCGGCGACAGGCTGGCGCGCACCGTGCCGAGCGGCAGGACGCCGAGCCGCGCGTCGATCAGCGTCCCCGACCAGATCGACCCGCGCACCTCGCGCGCCGCGACGCCAGCATCATCCGCCCCCGCCAGTCCCAGCGCGAGCCGCAGCGGAAAGGTCGCACCGATCAGCAGCAGCGCGAACAGCCCCGCCGCCGCGATCCAGCGCCCGCGCCCGCCGGTCACCGGTCGCCCTTTCTGAGGTCCGCCGTCATGCCGACGGTGCCGTCGGCGGCGGGCGTGATGCTGAGTTGATCGATCACGAACCCCTGCGCCTCGAGCGCGGCGAGCCAGTCGATCAGCACGGGGGCCTTCGCCGTGGCGATCGCGATCGTCGCCTGCCGCGCCCCACGCGCCTCGTTGCGATCGAGCGTCAGGCCGATCTCGCCCGCCGACTGCGCCAGATACTGGTCGATCGATGCCGCATCGACCGCCGCCGCGACCGAAGAGGCCGGGCGCCGCGAAAGCAGCCGTACCTTGGCCGCGACGCGCCCCTCGCGCTCGACCGCGGCGCGATGCGCGGTTTCCAGATCGACGAACGCGGCATAGGCGGGCCGCGCGAGCGCCCACAGCAGCACCGCAAGCGCCAGCACGGCGGCGACGCCGACCAGCCAGCGCTCGCGCTGCGTCAACCCCGCCCACCAGTTTTGCACGCTTTCTCTCATGGCACCGCCCGGATCGTCACATTGGCCATCTGCTGCCCGTCGGTGCCCGCCATCGGCTGCGCCGTGATGCGATAGCCGCGAGCCTGGAGCGCAAGGAGGACCTGGTTGACGTCGTCGATACGCGGCGCGGCGAGCGTCGTCGTCAGCGTACCGTCGGTGCGGTGGGCCAGCGTGCGCAGCGTCACCCCCGGAACATCGCGCATCGCGTCGTAGAGCGCGGAGGCGGGCACCGAAAAGGCCAGCGGGCCGCCCCCCGCCGCGGCGAGGCGCCGGTCGATCTCCGCCTCCGCGGCCGAGGCGTCGGGCGCGGCGATCCCCGCCTGCTTCGCCGCCGCGACGGCCGCAGCATCGGCGCGCCTTGTGTCGGACGCCAGCCGGACGGCGTGTACGACCGGAATCGCCACGCTGACGAGAAGCAGCGCGAGCAGCCCTCGCCCGGCGAGACGCAGGAGCCCCGGATCGACCGCCCAGCGGCGCTTCGGCTTCCACGCCCCGCTGAGCAGGTCGAGCGCGGGCGCGGCGAGCGACAGCAGCAGCGCCTGTTGCATCCGCCCCGCATCGAGCGGCGCGATCGTTCGCCCGGCGGCGATCAGCGGGTCGATCTCCGGATCGGACGCATAGGCGCGGTCGGGTGTGCGGATGATCCGTTCGCCGCCGACTTCGGCGAGCCAGAGCGCGTCGGGCTCGGGCGGCGGAACCAGCGCCGCGACGGGCAGGATCGCGGCGGGCGCCAGCCCCTGCGCTGCGAGCCATTCAGTCCACACCTGCATCGCGGCCTGGGTGGTGGTCGCCACCGGCACCACCTGCCCCGCCTCGACCGGTTCGCCGGCGACAATGTGCAGCGCCGCTGCATCGCCCAGACTGTCGCGCAGCGCGTCGATCCGGGCGGCCGCGGCGGCCTGCGCCGGCGCCGCGTCGGAATAGGAGAGCCAGCGAAGCGGCGCATCGGCGGCGGGCGCGAGCGCGATCAGCCGGTCGTCTTCGCCCGCCTCTCCCCTATGCTCCCCGCTCCGTTCCCACGCGTCGACCCAGCCTTCGTCCTGCCCCGAATCGACGATCACGCCGTCGTCGACCCGCAGCCAGGCCGGAGGCGGCGCCGATCGGTCGCCAAGCGCCGCGATGCGCGGCAGCCAGAGGAGCAGCGTGCGCGCCATCTCAGTCGCTCTCGCCCCAGTCGCGGCGCACGATCGCCGGCGGGACCGCCCCCGCCACGGGTGCGCCGCCGTGGGCATCGATAAGCGCATTGGCCGTCAGCACCCCATCCCCCATCGTCACCTGCGTCCGCAGCATCAGCCAGCGGCTGCCGACGCCCACCTGCGCGGCGGCATCCTGCGGCGGGTCGATCCGCGCGAGCGACGGCGCATTCCAGAATCGCTCGCTGCTGCCATAGCCGTCGGCGGGGCGTGCCGCCAGCGCCGCCCGCACGTCCGCGACCCCGATCTGGCCGGGGACCAGCATCGCGACCAGCGGCGCCTGTTCGGGCCGCAGCGTGTTGACGTTGATCTTCACCGGCTCGGCGACCGGTAGCGCGCATATCCACGGCCGCAGCCGTGCATAGAGCTTTGGCGTGACCCCGCGCACCGCGCGCAACTCGCTGCTGTCCGCCATCTTGCGGTTGGCGGCGAGGTAGGGCGTCGGCATCGCGCGATAGGCGCCGTCCTCGGCGCCGAGCGGCGCTTCGTTGGCGTCGCTGTCGATCCAGTCGGCGGTCGCGGCGGCGACCGCCTGCGCTTCGCCGCGGTCGATGCCGAGCAGCGCCATCAGCTCCGCGAACTGCGCGACAGCGCCGGGCCGCTGGCTGAGCCGGCCCGGCATCGTCTCAGCCGCAAGGCTGTTGAGGTTGAAACAATTGGCGGCGTCGGTGAGCCGCGCCGTTCCCGCGCCGCCGGGCAGCGGCAGATCGAAATCACGGCCGAGCCAGCCACCCGCAAGCGTCAGCTTCGCCGGGTCACGCGCCACGAGGTCGGCGACGCGGCGCAGCGCGATCTGTTCGGCGGCGAAGGCATAGGCGCGCCCCTGATCGACCGTGGCGGCGCTGCCCGCGATGCGCGTCGCCAGCGTCAGCCGGTCGAGCGCGGTCGCGGCGATCACCGCCATCACCGCGACGAGCAGCAGCACGCTGAGCAGCGCAGCGCCGCGTTCGTCCCGGCGCCGCTTCATGGCGCGATCTCCGCCGAAACCGGCGAATGCGGCATGGTCGGCGCAACCAGAAAGGCCATGGTCAGCGGGGCGCGGCCGGTGCGTGTCAACCGCACCTCGACCGCGCGCGGCAGGCGGTCACCGAGCTCCGACGTCCAGCTTTCCGACCAGGCTCCGTCGTCGCCGCGATAGCGGACCGCGACATCGGTCACGTCGCCAACCAGCCGGTCGCCTTCGGAAAGCGCCGTGCCGTCGAGCATCGGCTGGACGGCCCGGCGCCACTCGCCGCCGACCAGCGCATAGCCGACGCGCTCGACCGAAGGTCGCGGCGCGCCGTCGTGGGCGGCCGCCCCGGCGTGGACGAAGGCGAAGCCGGTCGCCGATCCGAGGAAGGCGGGCACCGCCTCCCCCGCCGGGCCGCGCGTCGAGCGCTGCACCGCCTGCGCAAGGTCGTTCGCCATCACCGCGCGCAGCCGGTTGGTCCCGCTCATCGCCTGGAGCCGCGCCTGCACCGCGTCCTGCGTATCGACGCTGCTGCGGAGCAGGCCGACCCCGATCGCCGCGATCGCGGCAAAAAGCGACAGCGCGACGAGCATTTCGACGAGGGTGAAGCCGCGCTGCCCGTCAGGGTGGCGCGGCCCCGCGACGGTGCGGGGCCAGAGCGTGAACCCGCAAGGTCGAGTGTCGGCGCCCTGGGTCCCCGCCTTCGCGGGGACACACGGGGGGATTAGAGCGGCGTGCCATAAACCCGCAACACTCCCATATCCGTTCGTGTCGAGC
>NZ_BCUA01000093.1 GCF_001591045.1 Sphingopyxis granuli NBRC 100800
CCATGGTCTGCCTTTTCCTTCGGCGCGGCGCCGATTTCGAGTCCCGGCCATGGATGCTGAAACAAGTTCAGCATGACGAAGTTCAGAGGACGCACTCCGACATGGACCTCTGCTGACTGCGCCCTATTTCTTCAACCCGATCTCGCGCAGCCGCTCCTGCAGATAGGCGTCGGCGGTGATCGGTGTCGGATAGAGGTTCGGGTGCGCGGCATCGATGCAATTCTCCAGCGTCCGAATTGGATAATCCGAACGGAAATGCAGGAAGAAGGGCATCGAATAGCGCGCGACGCCGGCGCGGCCGGCGTCGGGGTTGCGGACGCGGTGCGTGGTCGAGGGCAGGCGGTTGTTGGTCAGTCGCTGCAGCATGTCGCCAACATTGACCGCCATCGCGCCCGGCGGCGGCGCGACGGGCAGCCAGCTTCCGTCCTTGTCGAGGATTTCGAGCCCCGCCTCTTCCGCACCGAGCAGCAGCGTGATCGTGTTGATGTCCTCATGCGCCTCGGCGCGGATGCCCTTCGCGGGCCCTTCGACCGGCGGATAGTGAAGCAGGCGCATCACGCTGTTGCCGTCCTGCACCGTCGCGTCGAAGAAATCGGGCGCGAGGCCCAGATAGCGCGCGATGCCGGAGAGCAGCCGGCCGCCGACGCGATCGAATTCGGCGAACAGCGTTTCGAAGGTGGTGCGAAAGCTGGGAACCTCGTCCGGCCACACATTGTTCGGCTGCTGCGCGGCGAGCGGATGGCCTTCGGGCAGGTCGCGGCCGACGTGCCAGAATTCCTTGAGGTCGACCTCCTTCGCGCCCTTGGCGATTTCGACCCCGAACGGCGTGTAGCCGCGCGCGCCGCCCAGCCCGGCGAGATGATAGGCGCGCTTCGCCTCTTCGGACAGCGCGAAGAACGCCCTGGCCTTTGTCCAGGCGGCGTCGATCAGCGCGGGGTCGATGCCGTGGTCGGTGATCATCGCGAAGCCGAACCGCTCGAACGAAGCGCCGAAATCCTGCGCGAAGCGGTCCGCAGGCAGCGAAAGGGAGATGACGGGGACGGCGGCGGTCATGCTGTTGTATCCATTGTTCGATGCGTTGACGCGATGCCGGTCGGCATGTTCGCGCCCCCTTGCGATCTAGGCGGTCGGCCGGCGCCGGGAAAGGGAAAAAGGCGGTTCCACCGTGCGCGCCGCTCGGCTAAGCCCCCGCCATGGGCAAGCAATATTGGCTGATGAAATCCGAACCCGACGTCTATGGCTGGGACGATCTGGTCAAGGATGGAACGGGAATCTGGGACGGCGTGCGCAATCACAGCGCCAAGCTGAACATGAAGGCGATGAAGGTCGGCGACGAGGCGCTCTTCTATCACAGCAACATCGGCAAGGCGTGCGTCGGAATCATGCGGATCACCGAGGAGAGTTTCCCCGATCCGACCGCGGAGGCGGGCTCGCCCTGGGTCGTGGTGCGCGTCGAGCCGGTGCGCGCGTTGGCGCATCCGGTGACGCTTGCGGCGATCAAGGCCGACCCGAAGCTCGCCGACATGGACCTCGTCCGCCTGTCGCGCCTGTCGGTCGGGCGCGTCACGCCCGATGAATGGGCGCATATCCTCAGGAAGTCGGAGCAGCCTGAGGGCTGATCCCGACGTCGGCGCTTACCGGCCGAGCTTGGTCTGGAGGTGGCTCGCGACCGACGGGTGCAGCGGCTCGACGAACTCGCAGCCGTAATTGTCGCCGGCGACGCGGCGCACCACCGCCTCGCGCGGTTCGAGCCCCGGCAGGCTGACCCAGATGCGCTTGCCGACCGCCTGCCGCGAAAAGGTGAACATGCGGAACCCGGTCGACGACAGGTCGAACAGTTCGGCGTCGAACGGATTCTGCCCCGCTTCGCGAAAGCGCACGCGCCCGTCGATCGAGGCGCGCTCGGCGCGGCGTGTGTCGGTGGGAACGGCAAAGGCGTTGCGGTTCGGCACGGCGGATCGACCTTTCGAATGATTCGAACGTCTCCGGTCTAGCGATCCGATGGTTATCGCAAGGTCAACGGGCGTGGTGAAACGGGCTGGTTAAGGCGGCGTTGGTCCCATTTCCATCCAATGCCCCGGACAGGCGGCGACCAGTCCGGCCGCATCGCGCCAGTCGGCGGTCAGCCAGCGGGCGTGATCCTCCGGATTCAGGATCACCGGCATCGCCTGCCCGGCGAGGCGCTCGACGAAGCTGTTGGGATCGGTGGCGAGCACCGCGAAGCAGGGCCAGTCCGCCGCGTCGCGCACTATGCCGGCGAAGGCGAAGAGCGGCCGGGCGCGGAGCGATATCCAGTGCTGGCGTCGCGCGCCGGCGGGGCCCGACCACAGCGCGAAGCTGGTCGCGGGGACGAGGCAGCGAAGTTCGGGATGCCGCAGCGTGCCGATCCAGAACGGGCTCGACAGGTTGCGGACGCTGGTGACGGGGCGCGTGCCCGACGCGGGCGGCGGAACGCCCCACAATCGCGGGCGCAGCCGCCACCGCGTCCCGCCGCGCCCGTCACCGACGACCACCGGGGCCGGGCGGCCGGGCGCGACATAGTCGCCGGCCCATGGATCGTCGCCGGCTTCCGCCCCAAAGGCCGCGGCAATGCGGCTCGCCGGGGCGTCGAGGCGGTAGAGGTGCATGAGGGGGGCCTAGTCGGTGCCGCGCACGCGGCCGCGGCCCGCCTTCACCGCGCTGCGCGCCTTCTTGCTGTCGACGCGCCGCGCCCTGGCGGCCTTGCTGGGCTTCGTCTTGATCCGCCGTTCGGGACGGACCAGCGCGGCGTCGATCAACTCGCCGAGGCGTTCGCGCGCGTCGGCGCGGTTCGCCTCCTGGGTGCGGAAGCGGCGCGCGAGGATGACCAGTTCGCCGTCGGCGGTCAGCCGGCTCCCGGCGAGCGTCCTGAGCCGGCGGTACGCATCGGGCGGCAGGCCGAGCGCGAAAACGTCGACGCGAAGCTGGCACGCGGTGGCGACCTTGTTGACATTCTGTCCGCCGGGGCCGGAGCCGGCGAGAAAGCGTTCGGAGATCGCGCTTTCGGGGATGTCAGCCACGGGTCGGCGCCGCGCCTTCGGGCGCCGCGAAGCCCAGCGCGGCGAAGCGGTCGGGGAAGGGCGCCTCGGCGACGATGGGCGGCTTGACGTCACGGTCGACGACCAGCCGCTCGGCGTGGAGCAGGGTGCGATCGCTCTTCCGGCCGCGGCCATAGACGGGATCGCCGAGGATCGCGAAGCCGAGCCCTTCGAGCGCATGAACGCGAAGCTGGTGGGTGCGGCCCGTTTCGGGGCGAAAGCGAAGCAGCGCACGGCCGTCCGCGACGGCGAGCTTTTCCCAGTGCGACACCGACGGCTTGCCCTTCGGGTCGCCGATCATCCGCCAGCCCGTCTCCGCGCTCGACGTCTTGGCGAGCGGCAGGTCGATCGTTCCGCTATCGCCAGCGGGCACGCCGTCGAGGATCGCCAGATAGCGTTTCTCGACCGCGCGCGCCTCGAAAGCCCGGGTGAAGCGGCCGTGCGCCTTGGGATTGCGCGCGAGCAGCAGGCAGCCCGAGGTGTCGCGGTCGAGCCGATGGACGGGCAGCGGCCAGCGCCGAAAGCCGAAGCGCAGGCTGTCGAGATGATTCTCGAGGCTGAGGCTGCCGTCGCGCGGCGGATCGACCGGCAGGCCTTCGGGCTTGTCGATGACGAGGGCCTCGCCATCGAGGAACAGGACATGGTCGGACAGCAGCATCGCCGCGCTATAGGCGAAGCGTCCAGGCGCGCCAAGGTCGCTGAAATCTATTGCTCCGCACCGAAAGCATAGGCGTCCATCGCGAGCACCGCATAGGTGACGCTGTCGTGCAACCGCCTGGCGTGAAGGCCGTCCGCGTCCGTGCCCGCGCCCATCGCGACGAACAGCGGCAGGATGTGATCGGGCGTCGGGTGATTGTCGCGACCGTGCGGCGCGCGTTCGACCGCGTGCAGCAGGTCGTCGACGGCGTTGGCGGCCATGCGGTCGGCGATCCAGTCGGTGAACGCCGTCACCCAGGGCGCCGCCGGGGCGTCGATCGGCGGGCGTGCGGAAAAATAGGCGCGGAGATTGTGGGTGATGCTGCCCGATCCGACGATCAGCACCCCGTCATCGCGCAGCGGAGCGAGCGCCTGCCCCAGCGCATAATGCCATTCGGGCGGCGCGTGGGAGGCGATCGAAAGCTGGACGACGGGAATGTCGGCGTCGGGGTAGAGCAGCGAAAGCGGCACCCAGGCGCCATGATCGAGCCCGCGCTCCGCATCGACCGTGACGGCGAGGCCGTGAGCGGCGAGACGCTCGGCGATGCGCCGTGCCAGCGCGGGATCGCCCGGCGCGGGATAGCGCATCGCGAAAAGCGCATCGGGAAAGCCGCCGAAGTCGTGGATCGTCGGCGGCCGGGGCGATGCGGTGACGGTCGCGCTACCGCCTTCCTGCGCGGCGTCGTGATGCGCCGACACGGCGAGGATCGCGCGGGGGCGCGGCAGACGGATGCCCAGTCCGGCGAGGAAATCCCGCGCCGGACTGGGCTCAAGCGCCATCATCGGCGAGCCGTGCGAAAGGAACAGGCTCGGCAGACGGCGCATCGGGTCAGGCCGCCAGCTTCGCGGCGGTGCGCGCCACGCGTTCGCCCAGATAGCGCGCGCCGCCGAGGTCGGCTTCGCTCGGCTGGCGCGACCCGTCGCCGTTGGCGATCGTCGTCGCGCCATAGGGCGCGCCGCCCTTGACCTCTTCGACACCCATCTGGCCCGCATAGCCATAATCGAGCCCGACGATCGTCAGGCCGAAGTGCAGCAGGTTGGTGATGATGTTGAACAGCGTCGTTTCCTGTCCGCCATGCTGCGTCGCCGACGAGGTGAAGGCGGCGCCGACCTTGCCGGTCAGCAGGCCCTGCGCCCAGACGCCGCCGGCGGTGTCCCAAAAACTCGCCATCTGGCTCGACATGCGGCCGAAGCGCGTCGGCGTGCCGACGACGATCGCGTCATAGTTCGCCAGTTCCTTGGGGTCGCTGAGCAGCGGGTGCGCGGTGTCGGTCTTGAAGCCGGCGGCCTGGACGACCGCTTCGGGCGCGGTTTCCGCGACACGGCGGATATCGACCTCGGCGCCCGCGGCGCGCGCGCCTTCGGCCACTGCGTCGGCCATCGTCTCGATATGCCCATAGCTCGAATAATAAAGCACCAGAACCTTTGCCATCTTCCTTGTCCTTTCAGTCGGCCTTGAAAAAAGAGAGAGTGGGCCGCCGCCGGGGAGGGGGATTGGCGGCGGCCCGAAGCTCCCCTCCCGAAGGCGGGAGGGGAGCGGGGGGAGCTAGAGGCTGTCGACGAGCACCAGTTCGGCGTCGTCGATCGCCTCGACCTCGATCCGGGCGACGTCGCGGATCGCGATGCCGTCGCGCGGATCGGCGTCCGTGCCGTTGACGCGGATGCGGCCCTTGGCGGCGACCAGATAGGCGTGGCGTCCGGCGCCGAGATCATAGGCGACGCGGTCGCCCGCGCTCACCGTCGCCGCCGCGACGCGGGCGTCGGCACGGATTGGCAGGGCCCCGAAACTTTCGCCGTCGCCCTCGATCCCGCTCGCCACGGTCACGAACCGGCCCGAACGGTCGGCCTTGGGAAATTCGCGCTGACCCCAGCCGGGCGCGCCGCCCGGACGATCGGGGATGATCCAGATCTGGAACAGCGTCGTTTCCTCGTCCTCGAGGTTGAACTCGCTGTGCGTGACCCCGGTGCCTGCGCTCATCACCTGGACGTCGCCCGCCGCGGTGCGGCCGCTGTTGCCCATGCTGTCGCGGTGGCTGATCGCGCCGGTGCGGACATAGGTGATGATCTCCATGTCGCGGTGCGGGTGCGGGGGAAAGCCCGACTGCGCCGCGATGGCGTCGTCGTTCCAGACGCGCAGCGCGCCCCAGCCCATCCGGTCCTCGTCATGATAGTTGGCGAAGGAGAAGTGGTGGCGGGCATCGAGCCAGCCGTGGTCGGCGTGGCCCAGCGTATCGAACTTGCGGATATCGATCATGGCCTTGTCCTTTCATCGTCCTTTCATCGCCGCCACGGGCCATATGCCCCGGCGGCCTTTCGTGTTGCAGCCAAGATAGCGATGGCGATCGTTTCTGGAATAGCGTAGATGGAAAACGATCGTTTCCGAATTGGGGGTATTGATGGCGCTTCCCGATTATGAGGGCTGGGCCTGTTTCGCCGCGGTGGCCGACAGCGGCAGCTTCACCGCCGCGGCGGGGGCGCTCGGTCTGTCGAAGGCGAGCGTGTCGAAGGCGGTGAGCCGGCTCGAGGCGTCGCTCGGCATCACCCTGCTGCACCGCAGCTCGCGCTCTGTGACGGTGTCGACGGCGGGGGAGGGGCTGCTCGGCGAAGCGCGCGCGATGGTCGCGGCGGCGACGGCGGCGACCGAGGCGGCGCGCGGCGACCGGCTCGACCTTGCGGGGCCGGTCAGGCTCGCGGCGCCGATGAGCTTCGGCATCAAGGTGCTCGGCCCGCCGCTCGCCGCTTTCCTCGAACGCCATCCCGCGGTCGAGATCGAGGTGGCGCTGAGCGACGCGCGCCAGGACCTCATCGCCGAAGGCATCGATCTTGCGCTGCGGATCGCGCCGCTCGCCGATTCCAGTCTGCTCGTGCGCACGATCGCGCCGGTCGCGGCGTCGGTGCTGGCAAGCCCCGCCTATCTCGCGAGCCACGGCACGCCGCGGCATCCGCTCGATCTCGGCGCGCACCGGCTGATCGGCTACGGCCACCGCGAGCGCGCCGCGCCGCTTCGGTTCTATCGGGCGCGCGAAGAAGCGACGGTCCTGCCGACGGGGCCGCTGTTCGCGAACAACGGCGATGTCATGGTCCCGCTGCTCGTCGCGGGTGGCGGCATCGCGGTGCTGCCCGACTTCATCGTGGAGGAGGCGCTGGCGTCGGGCGCGCTGGTGAAGATCCTGACCGACTGGTCGCTTCCGCAAGCCTATCTCCACCTGCTTTCGCCGCCCTCGCGCCTCCGCCCCGCGCGCGTGCGGGCGTTGTCGGACTATCTCGTCGAGGCGCTGAAGCTGTCGTGCGCGGGGCGCGACTCGCGGGAATCCGGCGATTAAATCAAAATTAACCTTTTCCCTTCATTGCTTTCATGGTTAATGTTCCGGCAGTCCTGCAAACAGGGGTCGGCCGGGGGCGTCACGATAGCCGGCGGACAGGTCGCGGGATGATCGTGGGAAACAGGTTAAGGGGTGCCCAATGCGCGTACTGCTGATCGAGGACGAGCCGACGACCGCCAAGGCGATCGATACGATGCTGACGACCGAGGGCTTCAACGTCTACACGACCGATCTGGGCGAGGAAGGCCTCGATCTGGGCAAGCTCTATGATTACGACATCATCCTGCTCGACCTGAACCTGCCCGACATGCACGGCTATGACGTGCTCAAGAAATTGCGCACCGCGAAGGTGCAGACACCGGTGCTGATCCTGTCGGGCATTTCGGAAATGGATTCGAAGGTGCGCTCGTTCGGCTTCGGCGCCGACGATTATGTCACCAAGCCCTTCCACCGCGACGAGTTGGTCGCCCGCATCCATGCGGTCGTCCGCCGCTCGAAGGGGCACAGCCAGAGCGTTATCAAGACCGGCAAGCTCGCGGTCAATCTCGACACCAAGACGGTCGAGGTCGACGGCGTCCGCGTCCATCTGACCGGCAAGGAATATCAGATGCTGGAGCTGCTTTCGCTCCGCAAGGGCACGACGCTGACCAAGGAGATGTTCCTGAATCATCTCTACGGCGGCATGGACGAGCCCGAACTCAAGATCATCGACGTCTTCATCTGCAAGCTGCGCAAGAAGCTGGCGCTGGCCTGCGGCGGCGAAAACTATATCGAGACGGTCTGGGGCCGCGGCTATGTGCTGCGCGACATCGACGAGGAAGGCAACGAAGTGCGCCGCGTCGCCTGACGCCGCATCGCTACAGGGCAAAGGGGGACCCGGCGCGGAGCGATCCGCGCCGGTTTTTTTGTGCTCAGAGACTTAGCGGCCGCGCCCGTAGTGGCCGGGAAGCTTGGTCGTCAGCCCCAGGCCGGGCCGCCATGTCGACAGCCGCGGCGCGGGGACGATCTGGAAATCGGCCTTGGCGTCCGCGGTGACGAGCTGATCGCCGTGCGCCGCGCGCAGCCGGACGGTTTCGATCGGCTGGTCGGTCTGGATGCCGAATTTCCGGTCCGCGACCCAGCGCACGGTGCCGAGCATCGGATCGTGCCCCGGCATGAAGATCGTCATTCGTTCGCCGATTTCGAGCGGATAGGGACCTTGCCCCCCGATACCATGTTCGGACACGTTGCGGATCGTGACGTCGAAACGGCCGAGCCGCTGGCACCCGAGCGCAGCCTTCACCAGCCGCGACTGGCGCGGTTGGCGCTTTTCGGCTGGAGCCGTCGAGGCGGGGGCCTCTGGATGCGGCATGGTGCGACCCGATACTGCCGCCCGACCCCCACGTCCGGCGGTAATTATGGTCCCGTTTCAGGCTCTAAAGGAAGAAGGTAAATTTTCATATAGCGACGCGGGCGTCGGCGGCCGGGCCGCCGCAAGGCGACAACGGCCCACCGCGCGCCGAAAAGCGCCGGTGGGCCGAGCGCGACGAAGCGTCAGCGGCGCAGGCCCGAGACGTCGAGGTCATGGACGCGGCCATAGCGCACGTCGCAACTGAACTTGCCCTTGTCATAGGATTCGCCGCGGCCCCAACGGCCATAGCCGTCGCGCACCACCAGCCGACCCTTGATCTTGTAGCCGTCGCGCTTGCGATCGATCCGCGTCACCTCGGTCACGTCGGCGCGGCCATAGCGGCTCGCGCGGCGCTGCACGGCGTTGACGCACTGGTTCACCGCACCGCGGCTGTCGCCATAGCGGCGATAGTCATAGCCGTGCCCATAACGAGGGTCGTCGTAGCGGCCGCGATACCGGCTGTCGTATCGATCGTAGCGGTCGTTGCCGGACGCGAGGATCGCGGCCAGCCCGCCGAGCACCACCGCACCGGCGATGATTTCGCCCGCGCCGATGCCGTCATCGTGGCGGTCGCGCGCGACCACGGGCGTGGCGCTCAGCATGGCGCCCGCGGCGACTGTCCCGATCACGGCCTTGGTCCAGGCCGGGACGGTCCGGGGGAGGGGTGTCCGGGTCATATTCGGTCTCCTTCACACGAGGCAGCGGTCGCTGCCTGTTGGAGCCCTTGTAGAGCCGCTGCGGTGACGCGGCCCTGAACTCTCCGCTTATCTGGGGTTCAGTCTTGGACCGCGCCCGGCGCCCGCCGCGAGCTGCGGTGCCGTTCGAAAAGCGGCGCGCCGGGGAACGGGCCTTTGTTCGTGTGAAGGAGATATGCGCCGAAAGCCCGACGCAAAAGGGCGCCGATATCGGCTCAGCCGAAGCTGACGTCGATGACGCGGCCGTTCCGGTAGCTGCAGCCGAAACTGCGCACCTCGCCACCCAGGCGCGACGCGGTGCCCGTGACATACCAGCCGTCGCCGCCGTTGGCCGGCCAGGTGTCGGTGATGCTGTCGACGCGGGCGTCGTCGCCCATCTCGCCCTCGACCGCCCAGCTGCAGGCATCGGCGGCGCGCGCTTCGGCTTCGCCGCTGCCATAGGCGCGCGGCGCGTCGTCGCGGCGCGATTCATAGCGCGGCATGTCGCGCGGATCGTCACGATACGGCGGTTCGTAGCGATCGTCGCGGTTACGCCGATCGCGGCCGTCCCGGCTCGCGGCACTGGCGATGGCGGCGATCGCGCCGATGACGAACAGGCCGCCGATCACGTCGCCGGCGTCGATCCGGTCGTGGTGGCGATAGCCCCAGCCTCCGCCGCCCCAGCCGCCATGGCGGCTGCGCGCCTCGGCGGGCGTGGCGGACAGGCCGACCGAGGTCAGGACGATGGCGGTGGCGGTCGCAAGGCTGGTCAGCTTACGCATCGGCTACGCTCCTTGGCGGACAGGGGGATGGCGCCCGCGATCACCGCCCGCCTTAGGCGGCCGATGCTTTCGCGTCGCTGAACTGCCCTCGATACGCGGCGACCCGATTGCGCGCGAACGCTCTTTCTCAGCAGACGCAGCGCGGCTTGGGTTTCGGTTTCCAGCGCTTCTTGGCGACGACGCGCTTCTTCACCGGGACCGTTTCATAATAGGTGCGCGTGCTCGTTTCGACGCGTTCGGTCACCACCGGCGGGCCGTTGATGATCGTCGTCACCACCACGCCCGGCGTGTAATAGCCATATCCATAGCCATAGCCGTAACCGTGCTGATAGGCGCCGCCCTGGTAATAGCCCCCGCGGCTCGCCCGCCATGCCTCGCACCGCTGGCGATCCGCGGCATCGCCGATCGCGGCGCCCGCGATCGCGCCGAGCCCGCCGCCGATCAGCGTTCCCGCGGTGCGATTGCCGCGGCCGGCGATGCGATTGCCTGCGATGCCACCCACGACGCCGCCGACAACCGCACCGCCCACTGTGCCCCCCTGGCCGCAGCGCCGTTGCATCTCTTCCTCATAGGCATGGTCGTATCCGCCATAATAGGGCGCATAGCCGGGCGGCGGGGGCGGATAATCGACGCCCGCGCCCGGCCGGCCCTCGACCGAACCTTCGTAGCTGCCGTGATAGCGCCGCCCGTCAGGCGCTTCATAGGTGCCGTCCCAGGTGCCGGTCCAGCGCCCTTCGGCGTCATAGCTGCCGCGAAAGACCGCGCCGGGCGGCGGCGGCGGATAATCGCCGCCGCGATACTCGACCTCGCTCGGCACGCGATCGGGATAGCCGGTGTAGACGCGCGTGTCGGTCGCGGTGGGCACGCCATATTCGAGCGATGGCGCTGGAGCGGGCGCCTCCGTGCTGTTGGCGCGCCCTGCCAGCAGCAGCGACCCCGCGGCGACCCCGAGCAACAAGATGGTGCGCATGCCAAATCCCCTTTTCCGGCGGCAATCCGCCATTGGTTAACAGGATGTTAGCAAAATCGAGGCTTGTCCGCGAATCCGTTTACCCTGATCCGCGCGTCCCATTTTGGGCCAATGTCAGCCCGCGAGCGCCGGCGCGACGCGGGCGATCAGCGCCTCGGCACCCGCCTGATCCTCGGGCGTGAAGCGGTCCGGATGGGGGCTGTCGAGATCGAGGACGCCGATCAGCCGGTCCGCGACGACGATCGGCACGACCAGTTCGCTGCGGCTCGCCGCGTCGCAGGCGATGTGGCCGGCAAAGGCCTGCACGTCGGCGACGCGCTGCGTCGCGCGCAGCCGCGCGGCGGCACCGCACACCCCCTTGTCGAGCGGGATGCGGATGCACGCCGCCTTGCCCTGGAACGGCCCCAGCACCAGCTCGCGACCGTCGAAGCGATAGAAGCCCGCCCAGTTGAGGTCGGGGATCGCCTGCCAGACCAGCGCCGCGACATTCGCCATGTTGGCGATGCCGTCGGTTTCGCCCGCCACCAGCGCCGCGGCGGCGTCGGCCACTTCGGCCCACAGCATCGCGGGATCGGTCGCGGAAAAGGAGAAGGCGTGCGACATGTGCGTTCTTTCGGAGTGAGGCAGCGTTATTCGACGGCTAGCCCGGTCCATTTGGCGGCGAAGGCATATTTGTCGGCCGCCTCTGCGATGATCTTGTCGGTCGGCTTGCCCGATCCGTGGCCGGCGCGCGTTTCGATGCGGATCAGGTGCGGCTTCGGTCCGATATCGGCGTGCTGCAACTGGGCGGTATATTTGAAACTGTGTCCCGGCACGACGCGGTCGTCGGTGTCGGCGGTGGTGACGAGGATCGCCGGATAGGCGGTGCCGCCCCGGATGTTGTGATAGGGCGAATAGCCGAGCAGGTTCCGGAAATCGCTTTCCCGGGACGGATAGCCATAGTCGTCGACCCAATAGCGCCCGGCGGTGAAGCGGTCGAAGCGCAGCATGTCCATCACGCCGACCGCGGGCAGCGCGGCGGCGAACAGGTCGGGGCGCTGGTTGGTGACGGCGCCGACGAGCAGGCCGCCGTTCGACCCGCCCTCGATCGCCAGCTTGCCCTGGCCGGCGATCCCTTCAGCGATCAGATATTCGCCCGCGGCGATAAAATCGTCGAAGACATTCTGCTTGTTGGCGAGCCGGCCGGCGTCGTGCCACGCCTTCCCATATTCGCCGCCGCCGCGCAGGTTGGCGATCGCGAGCACGCCGCCCTTGTCGACCCAGGCGAGCCGCGTCGGCGAAAAGGCGGGGGTCAGCGACACGTTGAAGCCGCCATAGCCGTACAGCAGGGTCGGCGAGCCCTGCGACCGGTCGATGCCCTTCTTCTGGATGACGAACATCGGCACCTCGGTGCCGTCCTTCGACTTGTAGAAGCGCTGCTCGACCGCGAACTGCTTCGGGTCGAAGGTGAGCTTCGGCGCCGCGAAGACGTCGGTCTTTCCGCTCACCGTGTCGAGCCGGTAGATGGTCGTCGGCTGGGCGAAGCTGGAAAAGGCGTAGAAGGTCTCTGGGTCGCCCGGCTTGCCGCCGAAGCCCGCCGCCGATCCGATCGCGGCCAGATTGATGGTCGCGACCGGCTTGCCGTCGAGCGCGACCATCCGCGCCTCGGACTTCGCGTCGCCGAGGTAGGAGAGGATCAGGCGGTCGCCGACGCGCGAGGCGCCGACCAGCGTCGCCTCCTGCTGCGGGACGATCTCGGTCAGGACGCCGGGCTTGCGGATGTCGAGCGAGACGATGCGCTGGCGCGGCGCGTCCCTGTTGGTGACGAAGGTGAACCGCGGGCCCTGGTTGGTCACATATTCCCAATTGTTCGCGAAGTCGTCGACCAGCGCGATCGCCTTGCCGCCCTTCACCGGGTGGAGTGTCAGCGCATAGCGTTCGTCGGTCCCCTCCGACGAGACGACGAGCACATATTTGCCGTCGTCGGTGACGCGCGTGCTGTGGTTCAGCTTCGGCTGATCGGGGCTCGCGTGGATCAGCACATCGGCGCTTTGCGGCGTGCCGAGCTTGTGGAAATAGACGGCGTGATTTTCGTTGAGCGACTGGAACGCCTCGCCCGCCTGCGGTTCGGGGAAGCGTGAATAATAGAATCCGCTGCCGTCCTTCGCCCAGTCGAGCGACGAGAATTTGACCCAGCGAATCTCGTCGGGCGTGTCGGCGCCGGTCGCGACGTCCATGACGCGCACGATGCGCCAGTCGGTGCCGCCGTCCTGCACCGCATAGAGCAGATACCGGCCGTCCTCCGACGGTTCCCATTCGGCCAGTGCGGTCGCGCCGTCCTTCGCCCAGCCGTTGGGGTCGATCAGGACGCGGCCTTCGCCCGCCAGACCGTCGCGGACATGGAGCACCGCCTGCGGCTGGAGCCCGTCGTTGCGCGTGTAGAAATAGCGGGCACCCGCCTTGCGCGGCAGGCCGAAGCGCTCGTAATTGTAGAGCTCGGTCATCCGCTTCGCGAAAATGTCGCGGCCGGGCAGCGTGTCGAGATAGGCGTCGGTGACCTTGTTCTGCGCCGCGACCCAGTCGGCGACCTTCGGCGCGACGCGGACGTCGTCTTCCAGCCAGCGATAGGGATCGGCGACGGTCACGCCGAACTGCGTGTCGGCGGTGCCGTCGCGTTCGGTCGCCGGATAGGCGAGCCCGCTTGCAGGCGCCGCCGCGTCGGTCGCCCCGGCCGCTCCCGGCGTCATGAGCAGGGCAACCAGCGCCAGCGGCGCGGACAGGCTTTTGCGGTGCATGGCAAGGCGATCCTCATCGTGTCGGGAAACAATCTTGCGTCCCTATGAAACCATCGGCCCATGGCGGGCAAGGGGAATCGGGTAGGGGGGCGTCTAAGGCCTGTGGGATTCGGTTCCGGCGCGGCTTTTCCCATTCGTCACCCTGAACTTGTTTCG
>NZ_BCUA01000094.1 GCF_001591045.1 Sphingopyxis granuli NBRC 100800
ACCCCGGCTTTCGCCGGGGAACAGCCGCTTACTTGCCTGAAGGACATATGGGCCGATCGAGTCCGGGGTGACAAGGAAAGACAGGCTGCGCGACCGAATAGTCTTCGCGGGGCGAAGACGGTTTCTAGCGCAACGCCGCCGCGAGGCGCTGGCGCAGCGCCACCAGCGCTTCGACTGGAACCCGGCCCGTCGCGGGCGTCGCAGCCGTCGGCTCGGCGGCGTCCCCGTCCGGCGGCGCGGCGCCATCGGATTCGGACAACGCCTTGCGCGCGCCTTCGACCGTGAAGCCCTGCACGTGCAGCAGATGGTGGATGCGCTCGGCGAGCGCGATGTCGGCCGGGCGATAATAGCGGCGGCGCCCCGACCGCTGGAGCGGCTTCAACTGCGGAAAGCGGGTTTCCCAATAGCGCAGCACATGGGTCGGCACCCCGATCCGGTCGGCGAGTTCGCCGATCGCGAGCATCGCGCCCGCCACCTTGCCGCCCGCCGCCTCGTCAGATTCCGCCACGGCCGACGCCCCGTTCAGCTATCGGCGACGCGGGCACGCATCGCCTGGCTGGCGCGGAAGGTCATCACGCGGCGCGGCAGGATCGGCACTTCGATGCCGGTCTTGGGATTGCGGCCGATGCGCTGCGCCTTGTCGCGCAGCACGAAGGTGCCGAAGCCCGAAATCTTCACATTCTGGCCGGCGGCGAGCGCGTCCGACATATGCGCGAGAATCGATTCGACGATCGCCGCCGATTCGTTGCGCGACAGGCCGATCTGCTGGTTGATCCGCGCCGCGATGTCCGCGCGCGTGAGCGTCCCTGCTACCATCTTCTTCCCTTCCCCTCCTGAAAGCTGGTGCTCGGGAAGGCCCCCACCGTCACGAGTCCCACACGCATGTGTAACAAAAGCGAAGAAATCCGCCAAACTGAAAAGGATGGAGCGAGGAGTTGATGCGGTGAGCCATGCGGGGCCGACTCAATGCGCGGCGATCATACCCGCAGGACGGCCGCGCCCCAGGTGAAGCCGCCGCCCATCGCCTCGAGCACGACGAGGTCGCCGCGCCGGATGCGCCCGTCGCGCACCGCGAGGTCGAGCGCCAGCGGCACCGACGCCGCCGAGGTGTTGGCGTGCTGGTCGACGGTGAGCACGACGCGCTCCGCAGGCAGCCCCAGCTTCTTCGCGGTCGCGTCGATGATACGCTTGTTCGCCTGATGCGGCACAACCCAGTCGATGTCGGCGGCCGAGAGGCCGACGTCCGCCAGCACCTCGCCCAGCACGGCAGCGAGGTTGGTGACGGCATGGCGGAACACCTCGCGCCCCTGCATGCGGACGTGGCCGACCGTTCCCGTCGTCGACGGGCCGCCGTCGACATAGAGCATGTCGCCATATTGCCCCTCGGCATGCAGGCGGGTCGCCAGGATGCCGCGATCGTCCGCGACCTCCTCCGCCGACAGCACCACCGCGCCCGCGCCGTCGCCGAACAGGACGCAGGTTCCACGATCTTCCCAGTCGAGGATGCGGCTGAAGGTCTCGCTGCCGATGACGAGCGCATGCTTCGCGGCGCCGGTACGCAGCATCGAATCGGCGACAGAGAGCGCGTAGAGGAAGCCCGAACACACCGCCGCGACGTCGAAGGCGATGCAGTCGGGCGCGCCGATCAGCGCCTGCACCTTGGTCGCGGTCGCCGGGAAGGTATTGTCGGGTGTCGCGGTCGCGACGATGATCAGGCCGATATCGGCGGGCACCAGTCCCGCCGCCGCGAGCGCGTGCCGCGCCGCGTCGGCCGCCAGCGTTCCCGTCGTCTCGTCGGCCTCGGCGATGTGGCGAAAGCGGATGCCGGTGCGCTCGACGATCCATTCGTCGCTGGTATCGACGCGCTTCGCGAGTTCGTCGTTCGAGACGCGCGTGCGCGGCAGCGCCGAACCGGTGCCGACCAGGATCGAACGGCGCGTCACGCCGCGTCCTCGCGGCGGAAATTGGCGAGATCGTCCGTCACCTGACGCGTGATGTCCTTTTCGATGAGTTCGGCGCACAGGTGCACCGCATTGGCGACGCCCTTGGCATCGGCGCTGCCGTGGCTTTTCAGCACGACGCCGTTGAGGCCGAGGAACACCGCCCCATTGTGGTTGTTGGGATCGAGATGGTGGCGCAGCAGTTCGGTCGCGGGGCGCGAGATGAGGAAGCCGATCTTCGAGCGCAGCGAACTGGTGAAGGCACGGCGCAGCAGGTCGGTGACGAAGCGCGCCGTCCCTTCGATCGTCTTGAGCGCGATATTGCCCGAAAAGCCGTCGTGGACGATCACGTCGACCCGGCCGCGCGACAGCTTGTCGCCCTCGATGAAGCCGGCGAATTCCATCGGCAGGCCCTGCGTTTCGCGCAGGATCGCGGCGGCGTCGCGAATCTCGTCGGTGCCCTTGAGTTCTTCGGTGCCGATGTTCAGCAGCGCAACGCGCGGGCGTTCGAGCCCCATCGCGGTGCGCGCATAGGCGGCGCCCATCACCGCGAACTGGACGAGGTTGGTCGCGTCGCACTCGGTATTGGCGCCGAGGTCGAGCATCACCACGTCGTTGTCGCCGAGCGTCGGCAGCAGCGCGGCGAGTGCCGGCCGGTCGATTCCCGGCATGGTGCGCAGCGCGAGCTTCGCCATCGCCATCAGCGCGCCGGTATTGCCCGCCGACACGGCGCCGCCGGCGTCGCCGCGCTTCACCGCGTCGATCGCGAGCCCCATCGAGCTGCCGCGGCCGTTGCGCAGCGCCTGGCTCGGCCGATCCTCGCCCGACACCACCTTGTCGGTGTGGACGATCTCCGACGCCGCGCGCAGGTTCGGATGGTTTTCGAGCGCGGTCTTGATCCGCGTCTCGTCGCCGACGAGCAGAAAGCGGAGGCCGTCGTGCTGATGACGCGCCATGGCCGCGCCGGCGCACATCACGCGCACGCCGACATCACCGCCCATCGCATCGATTGCGATTCGCGGTGTCAGGCTCATGGAAGCGGCCTCCGATTAATGATCAGGCGCCGACCGACACCACTTCACGGCCATTGTAGTGGCCGCAGGCGTTGCACAGGTTATGCGGGCGCTTGAGCTCGCCGCAGTTCGGGCATTCCTGATAGGCTTCGACCTTCAGGCTGTCGTGGCTGCGACGCATGCCGCGCTTCGAGGGCGAGGTTTTTCGCTTGGGGACGGCCATGATATATCCTGCATTCTTAACTGTTTAACCGAATCGGCGAACCCGGACTTGTCGCCCACCGCCAAGGATGGAAAACGACTGGCCCGCCCGCCGTGCCGAAGGCTGCCCCGCCATGAATCGCGGGAAAATCTTCCGCCGGAAGGTGCCTCAACGCCTGATGGTGTCGGGTGCCGGATCGGGCGCGGCTATAGCGTTTTTGCCCGCAAAGGCAAGCCCCGAGCGCGAACGGGACGACGCTTGCCGATTGTCCGCGACGATGCCACACCCTTGCGGCGCCGGACAGCAGGAAAGAGCCGGGCCACAGACGGGGGAAGCGACATGATCATATTGCCGATCAGCCTGACGATCGCGGCGGGCGCCGCACTGCTCAACATCTGGATCGCGATGCGCGTCGGCCGCGTGCGCGGCGAGGCGAAGGTCTCGATCGGCGACGGCGGCGACGAACGGCTGATCCGCCGCATGCGCGCGCACAGCAACTATGTCGAGAACACGCCTTTCGTGCTGATCCTGCTCGCGCTCGTCGAGCTGGGCGCCGGCTCGTCGATCTGGCTGTGGGCGGTCGGCGCCCTCTATCTGGTCGCGCGCATCCTGCACGCGATCGGCATGGACGGGCTGGGCTGGGCGCGCGGCGCCGGCATCACCGTCACCATGCTGATCCAGCTCGGCCTCGCGGTCGCGGCGCTGCTCACCGTCTATCTGACCCCGACCAGCATCAGCTCGACCCTGACCGAGACGGTGGCGGTGGAATCGGAATAGCGGTTGAACCGGGCCCGGCGGGACCAGGAAGGACTCGTCATTGCGAGCGGCGAAGCCGCGCGGCAATCCAGAGTGGGCGTAGCCCGCCCTCGATTGCTTCGCTCCGCTCGCAATGACGGGAGCGGACCGATGAGTCGGGCGACCTGGAGCGGCGTGCCATGAACCCGCAACGCCCCTTATCCGTTCGTGTCGAGCGAAGTCGAGACACCCATCAGCGCGGCGCAAGGCCGATGCGTGTCTCGACTTCGCTCGACACGAACGGGACGATGGGTCAGATTTAAGGCTTGATGCTCTAGGCCCCCTGGTGCGCGCCCATCGCCATGTCGCCGACATAGGGATTGGTGCGCCGTTCCTGCGCAAAGCTGCTGTGCGGTCCGTGGCCGGGCAGGAAGATGGTGTCATCGCCGAGCGGCCACAGCTTCTGCGTGATCGAATCGAGCAGTTGCTGGTGATCGCCGCGCGGGAAATCGGTGCGGCCGATCGATCCCTGGAACAGCACGTCGCCGACGATCGCGAGCTTCGACGGGCGATGATGGAAGACGACGTGGCCCGGGGTGTGGCCGGGACAATGGATGACGTCGATGACGAGGTTACCCACCGTCACCGTGTCCCCGTCCTTCAGCCAGCGGTCGGGCTCGAACACCTCGCCCGCCATGCCGTAGCGCGCGCCGTCCTCGCCCAGCCGCTCGATCCAGAAGCGGTCGTCCTCGTGCGGCCCTTCGACCGGGACGCCGAGTTCCTTCGCCAGCACGCCCGCCTGACCGCAATGGTCCATGTGGCCGTGGGTGACGAGGATCTTCTCGACCTCCACCCCCGTCTGGCGGATCGCCTCGCGCAGCTTCGGCAGATCGCCGCCGGGATCGACCAGCGCCGCCTTGTTGGTTTCGGTGCACCAGAGCAGGGTGCAGTTCTGCTGAAAGGCGGTGACCGGGACAATCGCGGCCTTGAGCGGGGGATTGGGAGCGTTCATGCGCTTCGATGTGGGGAAATGCGGCGGGGTTGGCAAGGGCGGAGGGACCTGTAGTCGCGCCCTCCTCCCCTCCCGCTTGCGGGAGGGACAGGCGCACTTTCCGATGGTACCGGAATCAGCGCAGCGTCATCGTGTCGCCTTCGATATTCACCGCGTCGAGCCGCGACAGGAAGCTCTGGCCGAGCAGCGACACGCCCATGTCGGCATCGACCACCGCCGCCTGGACACCGCGAACCTCGATCCCGTCCACCTCGACGCTGTCGAGCATCACCGGGCGCATCGGCACCGCGCCGCCCGCGGTGTTCGCCATGCCCGCGACCGGCAGGCGATCGACGTCGATCCCGATCGCCTCCGCATCGCGGCGCGTCAGCGCGACGATCGAGGCGCCGCTGTCAACCATCATGCGGATATTCGCGCCGTCGACATCGGCGTCGGCATAGAAATGCGAATCGCCCGCGCGGCCGATCCGCACCTCCCCCGACCCGCCGCGCGCGGCAGCGGCGGGTGCCGACGACCAGCCATGACGACGCTTCGCGGTGGTCCAGTTGCCGTTCGCGTCGTCATTGTCCGCATCGGCGGCGACTCCGGCATTGCCGATCGACGCCGTCCGGCTGGCGATTCCCGCCATCCCGACCGACACCGCCGCGACCACCGCGACCAGACCCAGCATACGCCCCAACATGGCAGCGATTGTCGCAGGTCGGGGTTGGGGAATCGTTAAGCCGCGGTCAGAATCCGGTGGGCGGCGTTTCGATGAAGGCGCGCCATTGCGGCGATCCCTCGCGCAGCGAATAAGCGATGCGCACGCAGCCATAGGGGCGGCCGGGCGCATTGTCGGCTTCGGCCGCGGTGCGCGGCCAGACGGCTTCGGCCGGGGCGCGGGCGCTCCAGCAGACGAGCGCCTCGGCCTCGGGCCGCGCCGCGATCTCGGCGCGCTCGGTGGCGGAATAGGAGGCAGGGACGCTCCATCCCAGAATGCGGCGCGTCGGCGGTGTCTCGCCCGCGAACAGCGGCGCGAAGGCGCCGCATGGGTCGGCCAGCAGCGCTTCCACCGCGCGGGCATCAGCCGCGCCCAGCCATGGCCCGCCGAGCAGGGGTTGCCAGCGCGCGACATCGCCCGAGCGCAACGCCGCCAGCAACGCGTCGGCCGCCGCCTCGAAACGCGGCAGCCACGGCGAATCGCCGGCAAGGTCCGAAAGCGGCGTCGGAGTCCGCGGCGCGTCGTCCTCATAGCCGGGGACGAGCGGCGCCGCCGCGCGCGGCTCGGCGGCCGGGACAGGCGGCGCGCAGCGGCTCTGCGCCGCGGCGGGCGTCGCGGCCGCCAACAGGCAAAGAGTCAGGATCGCGCGCATGCCGCCATCATAGCGCCACGGGCTGCACGCGTCATGAACCGTCCGACGTCAGCGCCTCGCGCATCCATGCGGGCGCCTTTGCAGCGTCGATCGCCTCGACGCGGCGATGCTCGACCGACCAGCCGAGTTCGGGATAGGCGACCACCTGCCGCCTGGCATCGGCGTCGGCGATCGGCGCGACGACCAGCCGCCGGTTGACCTTCTGCCGCCAGTTCATCCGCGCGGTATTCTCCTGCCCGACATAGCAGCCCTTGGTGAAGCTGACGCCGTGCAGTTCCGCGGCATTGCATTCGAGCCACAGCGTCGTGCCGTCGCCCAGCTCGGTCCGCCCCTCGGTGACGCCGAGCGACAGGCGGTGCGCGTGCCACGCCGCGTCGGCGCCCTCCCCTTCGCCTTCATCGGCCGGGCCGAGCCAGCGCTGGCCGAGGTCGGGAAGGCGCGGATCGGGCTCGCCGAGGTCGCCGTAAGGCGCCCAGTGCACGGACAGGCCGGGCTCGGGCGCGATGGTGATCGCGCGGCGCAGGCGGTAGAGGGTCAGCCGCTTGACCAGCGCCTCGCTTGCTGCGCGCTCGCAGTCGATGAGGATGTCGTCGCGGTCGCCCCAGATCAGGAAATCGAACAGCACCTTGCCCTGCGGCGTCAGCAGCGCCGCCCAGACCGGCAGGTTGCCCGACACGTCATTGGTGACGAGTCCCTGCAGGAAGCCGCGGACATCCTCGCCCAACAGGCGGACGAGGGCACGATCGTCGAGGGTTGTGTTGGCCATGGAGGGACAATAGGGAGCCCGGGAACGAACTTAAAGCCCTTCCCCTGACCGGGAGGGGGGAGTCCAGCATGACCGACCGCCTGATTCTTCGCCGACCCGACGACTGGCACGTTCATCTGCGCGACGGCGCGATGCTGGCGCATGTCGCGCCGTGGACCGCGCGCCAGTTCGCGCGCGCGATCGTCATGCCCAACCTGTCGCCGCCGGTGACGACAGTCGCCGAAGGCGTCGCCTATCGCGAGCGCATCCGCGCCGCGGTGCCCGCCGGGCTCGATTTCACGCCGCTGATCGTCGCCTATCTCACCGACCGCACCGATCCCGGCGAAATGGCGCGCGGCCATGCCGAGGGCGTGTTCACTGCCGCAAAGCTCTATCCGGCGCACGCGACCACCGGCAGTGCGCACGGCGTCACCGACATCGCCAACATCATGCCGGTGCTCGAGACGATGCAGGCGATCGGCATGCCGCTGCTGATCCACGGCGAGGTCACCGACGCGGACGTCGACATCTTCGACCGCGAGGCGGTGTTCATCGACCGCACGCTCGCGCCGCTGGTCACGCGTTTTCCGGCGCTCAGGATCGTCTTCGAGCATATCACGACGGCCGAGGCCGCGCAGTTCGTCGCCGACGCCCCCGCTACCGTCGCCGCGACGATCACCCCGCAGCATCTCCACATCAACCGCAACGCGATGCTCGTCGGCGGCATCCGCCCGCACGCCTATTGCCTGCCGGTCGCCAAGCGCGAGCATCACCGTCTGGCGGTGCGCGCGGCGGCAACCTCGGGTTCCCCCAAATTCTTCCTGGGCACCGACAGTGCGCCGCACGCGATGCATACCAAGGAAGCCGCCTGCGGCTGCGCGGGCATCTTCAACGCGCCCTTCGCGCTCGAAAGCTATGCGACCGCGTTCGACGAGGACGGGGCGCTCGACAAGCTCGAAGGCTTCGCGAGCGAGCACGGGCCGCGCTTCTATGGCCTGCCGCTCAACGAAGGCACGGTGACGCTCGAACGCGGCGCGGTGACGGTCCCCGACCGCATCGGCGAGGTCGTGCCCTTCCACGCCGGCGAAACATTGGGCTGGCGGCTGGCGTAGGGTCCGTTCCCGCCAGTCAGGGCGTCGGCGCGACCCGCGCCCCGCGCGATTTCGCCCAGATATCGAAGCTGAACAGCGCGATGCTGATCCAGATCAGCAGGAAGCAGACAAGCTGCGCCGGTTTCAGCGGTTCGTCGAATAGGAAGAGGCCGAGCAGGAAGACGATGCTCGGCGCGAGATACTGGCAGAAGCCGAGCACGGCGAAGCTCATTCGCCGCGCCGCGGTCGCGAAGAACAGCAGCGGGATCGCGGTGATCGCGCCTGCCGACACCAGCAACAGCGTGATCTCGCGGTCGGAGCCGAATCCCACCCCGTCGCCGGCCGCGACATAATAGACGGCGACGACGAGCGCGGGCACGAACAGCAGCGTCGTCTCGATCGCCAGACCCGGCAGCGATCCGACCGGCGCCACCTTGCGCAACAGGCCATAGAAGCCGAAGCTGAAGGCGAGCGTCAGGCTGATCCACAGCGTTTCGAGCGCACCGCCGAGCAGTAGCGCAACCCCGAGCGCGGCGATCGCGACCGCCACCATCTGGAGCCGCGAGAGCCGCTCGCCGAGGAAGATCATTCCCAGCATCACATTGACCAGCGGGTTGAGATAATAGCCGAGGCTGGTCGCCAGCACATGGTCCGTCACGATCGCATAGATGTAGACGAGCCAGTTGAGCGCGATCAGGATCGAACTCACGAGCAGGATGCGCAGCGTCCGCCAATCCCTGAGCGCCGCCAGATAGGCGCCGATCTGACGGCGGAAGACCATGATCGCGAAGCAGAGCGGCAGCGACCAGAGGATGCGCTGCGCCAGCACCTCGACCGGCGGCACGCTGACCAGCAGCTTGAAGAAGATCGGGACGAAGCCCCAGATGCCATAGGCGGCGAGTGCGTAGGGCAGCCCGCCCTGATCGCTCCCCTGCGCGGCAGTGGCTCGGTTCATCGCACGGGTTCGCCCGGCCGGCTGGTCAGAGGATGCCGCCGCCGAGCATCAGGCGTACCACGCCTACGACGATCACGACGATATTGAGGTTGCGGCCGCTCGTCCGTCCCGACATCGCGCCCAGCGCCAGCCCGACGATGGCGATCGGCACGATCACCCAGTTCGCCCAGCCGAGCAGCGGGATGAAAGCCGGGATGGCCAGGACCAGCGCGAAAACGCCGATGACAAGCGAAAGGAGGTTGAGCATGGCTCTATGTCGCACGGTCGCCTGCGCCCTTCAAGCCTCTTCGGCGGTCGCACGGCGATAGCCGCGATGCGAGAATTGTCTCGGTTCATCTATCGAAATACTCGCTTCGTCTTGTTGCGCAGGGTTCATGCAACGCAGTCCAGACAAGGCTCGTTCTCCCCATCGAAGCGTTCGCCGTCCGTGCGGCGGTCAGGGCGCCAGACCAGGAAAGGATTCATGATGCAGAATTTTACCAAAGGCCTGATTGGCGCTTTCGTCGCGGCAAGCGTCGTCGGCAGCGCCCCGGCCTACGCCGGCCTGTCGAGCGCGGTTGCCGCTCCGGGCTATCACAAGGCGGAGGCTTCGGCCGATTATTACAAGAAGCGCAAGCACCGCCGCAATTATGCCTCGCGCGACGAGCGGATCAATTCGAACACCCGCATCTGGCGCGACAGTGACGGGCGCTATCGCTGCAAGAAGGACAATGGCACGACCGGCCTGTTGATCGGCGGTGCGGTCGGCGGCCTCGCCGGGCATGAGATTGCCGGCGGCGGCGACAAGCTGCTGGGCACGGTGCTCGGCGCGGCGGGCGGCGCGCTGCTCGGTCGCGAGATCGACCGCGACAAGTATCGCTGCCGCTGATCCAGCGGATTCCAATGCGGGGGGCGGGTCCGAGACCCCTCCATCCGCTCCCCGCATGGAAGAGGGCGTCGGCCTGGCGGTCGGCGCCCTCGTTCATTGGGGCCATTGTCGTTCGGGCAAGCGAGGCCCTGTTCCCCGGCGAAAGCCGGGGTCCACGCGGGGCGGCAGCTCATGCCATCTGGACCCCGGCTTTCGCCGGGGAACGGTTAGCTGTTGAAAAAGAGAGGGTTGCCAACTTGTTTCGGGATCCATGGTCTGCGCTGTTCATGGTGCGGCGTCGAAGAAGACGGTGGGGCCATGGATGCTGAAACGCGTTCAGCATAAGGAGGGAAAGAAGAAAGGAAGGAAGGGCATCAGCGGGCTTGCCCCTCGCCCCGCCTTGTCGCACAACCGGTCGCCCCGGCGCTTGCCGAAACGCCCTTCGGAAAGGATCGCCATGCTCAACGGCCCGCTCCTCGTCACCGAACGGCTGATCCTGCGCCCGCCGGCCACCGAGGATTTCGACGCTTTCGCCGCCATGTGCGCCGAAGAGGAGACGATGCGCTTCATCGGCGGCACCTGTCCGCGTTCGTCCGCATGGCGGCATTGGTGCACGCTCGCGGGCGCGTGGCATATCCGGGGTTTTTCGATGTTCTCGGTGATCGAGCGCGCAACGGGCGAATGGGTCGGGCGGCTGGGGCCCTGGGAGCCCGACGGATGGCCGGCGCCCGAGATCGGCTATGGCGTGCGCGCCCGCTTCGCCGGCAAGGGCTATGCCTTCGAGGGCGCGGTCGCGGCATGCGATTTCGCGGTCGAATTTCTGAAATGGCCCGAACTGATGCACAGCATCGACCCCGCGAACGGCCGCTCGCAGGCACTGGCGCGGCGGCTGGGCGCCACCAATGCGGGCCCGACCCGCCTGCCCCCGCCCTTTGAGCACGCCCCCGTCGACGCCTGGACGCAAAGCGCGGAGGCATGGCGGGCCAAACGCAAGGAATTCCGTCCATGACCGATCGCCATGTCGACCCCGAACGCGCGCAGTTCGACGCCTTCAAGGCGCTGCCGCGCGATACGCCGATCCATATGCTGAACCTCGTGCGCTTCCGGGCCGAGGCCGCCTACCCGGCCGAACACCCGCTCGCGGGCAAGGGGCTGAGCGGCGCGGAGGCCTATGCCCATTACGGGCGGGACAGCGGCCCGGTGTTCGAACGGCTCGGCGGCCGGGTCGTCTGGCGCGGCACGATGGAGGCGATGGTGATCGGCCCGGCGGATGAAAGATGGGATGCGGTGTTCGTCGCGCAATATCCGGACAGCGGCGCCTTCATGGCGATGGTGACCGACCCCGTCTATCGCGAGGCGGTGGTTCACCGGCAGGCGGCGGTCGAGACCTCGCGGCTGATCCGCTGCGCGCCGGGAACGGCGGAAACGAAGGGTTTCGCATAGGGCGCGCGGTGCGGCCGACGGAATAGCGTCTCGCTCCGGCACAGTTTTCGGCTAACAAATCCTTGCCTGTTAACGCTTTTTCCTCACATCTTCTTAACCAGCTTCCGGCAAGCCCAAGGCCAAGAGATTAAGGGAGTGTTAGCAATGATCGTGCGGGGAAAATGGCTGGTTGCCGGCTTGCTGGTGGCGACGGCGGGGCTCGCCGGCTGCCGGGACAATCCCGCCGCCAAGGCGGAGTTGAAGCCGCTCGACGACGGGCTGACCAACACCGACCCAAAGGTGAAGGGCGCGCTCGAAGACAAGATCATGGTCGATCCGAAGCTGACCGGCCAAGCGAACCGCAACGCGGTCGGGCCGGGCAACCGGCCGGTCGACGGCGGCGTTCCCGGCATCGGCGCCGGCAAGGCGGCGACCGCGGCCGAAGCCGCGGCGGCGATGAAGGCGGGCAAATTGCTCGCCGCGCCCAAGGCGCTGCCGTTCGAGGCGAATTGCGACGGGTGCGAGGCGAAGCGGCCCGTCACCATCGGCGCGCTCGCCCGCGAGCAGGCGAAGGGAAGCTGCGATGCGAAGCTGACCTATGGCAACCAGTGGGCCGACCGCCTGCCCGCCGCCTTCCCCGTCTATCCGCGCGCGACGCTGCGCGAGGCGGCCGGAGTCGCCGGCGGCCAGTGCAACATCCGCGTCGTCAATTTCCAGACCGCCGCCTCGCTGCAGGGCGTTCTCGACTATTATCACACGATGGCGATCCGTGCCGGCTATACCAGCGACCATCGGATCAACGGCAACGAGCATATGCTGGGCGGCACACGCGGCGACCTCGCCTATGTCGTCTTCGCGCGCCGCGACGGCGGGGTGACCGACGTCGACCTGGTGGCGTCGGGCGGAAAATAGCGGGCGAATTTCGGTATCAAGACCGGTGGGGTCCGGCCTTCCGCAGGCGGGGCTCCTCTTTCGATCCGCATCTCCACAGGCCATGGAGCGCGATTGTCAGGCAAGAAATGAAAATGCCCCGGAGAGAGGGGAGCTCCGGGGCATTTTCCATGTGCGGTGAAGGCTATCGTCAGACCTTGTCGCCGAGCGCGCCCTTCACCTTGCCGCTGAGATTCTGCGCTTCGCCCTTGCGTTCCTGAAGCTCGCCCTCGGCGCGCAGGCGCTCGTTGTCGGTCGCCTTGCCGACCGCCTGCTTCGCATTGCCGATCGCTTCGTTCGCGAGGCCCTTGGCCTTGTCTTTCATTTCACCCACGGGGGAATCTCCTTGTTGATCGAGGCCGCATCGCCTCATGCCCGATCAACGCACCGACCGGGCCCATGTTCCACGGGCGCGGTAAAACGCGCGGTCCGCGAGGCAGCCCGGGTGGATCAATCCCCCGCCGCGGCGATCCCGTCGAGCGCCAGCGGATCGCGGATCGTGATGCGATTGTAATCGGTCGCGATCAGCCCCGCCTCCTCGAAGCCACGCAGCAGCCGGTTGACGCTCTGGCGCGTCACGCCCAGCATCGCGCCGAGCTGTTCCTGCGGCAGGCGGAGGCCGAGTTCGGTGCCATCCTCGCCCGCGATGCCATGGATGCGCGCGAGCCCGACGAGCGTCGCCGCCATCCGCTGCTCGAGCGAGCCGAGCTGCTGGTCGTTGAGCAACCGCAGGCTGTCGCCCTGGCGCGCGCACATGAACAGCGCGATGTCGCGCCACAGCGCCGGTTCCGCATCGAGGATCGCGATCAACGCGTCGGCGGGCAGGTGGAGCAGGATGCTGTCGGCATGCGCGCGATAGGCGAAATGGATGGGCTGGCGGTCGAGCAGGCGCACGAGGCCGACCACGTCGCGCGGACCGGCGAGGCCGAGCACGAATTTTTTGCCCGCCGCCGACACGCGACTGATCTCGATTCCGCCCGAGACGATGACGAAAGCCTCGCGCCGCCGGGGATCGCGCGGATAGATTTCGGTGCCGCGCGGATAATGTCCGGCCCGCGCGATCGCCGCGAGATCGGCGAGCCGCGCCGCGGGCCAGGCGGCGAAAAGCTGACAGGACCGCAGCATCTCCAGCCGCTCCTCGCGGCTCCAGCGGTGCTCGCCCTGCTTCGCCTGCCCCCTCGCCATATCCAACCGGCCTCCCGCCCGTCGTTCTAGTTACCTGAATCTGAAGTTCGCCACATCGATTCCGTCACCCCGGGCTTGGCCCGGAATCCCGCTTCCTTTCGCGCGCGGACGGAGGAAAAGCGGGACCCCGGGTCAAGCCCGGGGTGACGATGAGGACAAAAACTTTGATTCCACCATACTAGAGCGGCGTACAATAAACCTGCAACGCCCCTTAT
>NZ_BCUA01000095.1 GCF_001591045.1 Sphingopyxis granuli NBRC 100800
CCTCCCGCTTGCGGGAGGGGTCGGGGGTGGGCATGAAGGCTGCAACCGCCGCCGCTCGCCTGCGGCTAGCCCCATCCCTAACCCCTCCCGCAAGCGGGAGGGGAATGAGAGTGACGCATGAAACTGGTCATCGGCAACAAAGCCTATTCGAGCTGGAGCCTGCGCGGCTGGCTGGCGGTGCGGCAGAGCGGCCTCGCGTTCGAGGAGGTCAACGTCCCGCTCTATGACGAGGACTGGTCGAACCGCCGCGAGGGCGACGAGTTTGCGCCGTCGGGCGGCAAAGTGCCGATCCTGTGGGACGGCGCGGACATCGTCGTCTGGGACAGTCTGGCGATCATCGACTATCTCAATGAAAAGACCGGCGGCACGCGCGGCTATTGGCCCGAGGATTGGGCGGCGCGCGCGATGGCGCGGTCGATGGCGGCCGAAATGCACTCGGGCTTCGCGGCGCTGCGCCGCCATCACAGCATGAACATCCGCCGCATCTACCCTTCCGCCGACCTGCTGCCCGAGGTGCAGGCCGACGTCGTGCGCATCATGCAGATCTGGGCCGAGGCCCGCGCGCGCTTCGGCGGCGAGGGCGATTATCTGTTCGGCGAATGGTCGGCGGCCGACATGATGTTCGCGCCGGTGGTGACGCGGCTCATCACCTATTCGATCCCGCTGCCGCGCTTCGCCGTTCCCTATTGCCAGGCAGTGGTCAGCCACCCGCACATGCAGGAATGGATCGGCGGCGCGCAGGCCGAGGATTGGGTGATCGAACAGTTCGAGGGGCCGGCGGAAGGCTGACGCCCGTCGCGATCCTCCGGCGAATCAGGGGATGCGCTTCGTCGGATAGGGCGTCCCGTCCTTGTGGAAATAGCCGTCGGGCGTGAACAGCATGTCGATGTCCGAATAGCCGCCGCCGGTGTCGCACCGCTTGCCGCCGCCGAGCGCGACGAACACGCAGTCGGCGTCCGATTCGTTGATCAGGTGGTGGCCGTTGGTGCTGCCCTTGGGCCACACGGCGATATCGCCCGGCCGCATCGGCCAGCGGCCGTCATCCTCGACGAGCACCGCCTCGCCGGCGATCATCACCAGCATCTCGTCCTCGCCGTCGTGCCAGTGGCGCTGCGACGACCAGGCGCCGGGTTTCAGCACGACGTGGCTCGCGGCGAAATCGGTGAGCCCCGTGGGCGGCGCGAGGCGGCGATACCAGCGGCCCTGGACGGGCGCATCGTAGGGCGTGGGATAGCCGGTCGCGTTGGTCTGCGGGATCGCGTCGAGGTCGAGCTTGGGCATGGCGGTCCTCCTGCCCCCTTCTTGCCGCCCGCGCCGCGCGAAGTCGAGATGCTCCCCGGCAAGGTGCCCCCGACGATTGGTGTCTCGACTTCGCTCCGCCCGAACGGTTAAAAGCCGGCGATGATGACCATCGACCCCGTCGACCTCGCCAAGGCGCTGATCGCCGCGCCCAGCGTGACCCCCGCCACCGGCGCCGTGTTCGACGTGCTCGAAGCGGCGCTCATGCCGCTCGGCTTCACGGTCGAGCGCTTCATCGACGGGATCGAGCCCGACGGGCCGGTCGAGAATCTGCTCGCCGTCCGCAAGGGCGCGGGGCCGCGGCATTTCGGCTTTGCCGGGCATCTCGACGTCGTGCCGCCCGGCGTCGGCTGGACCGGCGACGCCTTCGACCCGCAGGTCCGCGGCGACCTGCTCTACGGCCGCGGCGCGGTCGACATGAAGGGCGCGATCGCCGCCTTCGTCGCCGCGGCGGCGGCGACCCCGCCCGAAGCGGGCACGATCAGCCTGATCGTCACCGGCGACGAGGAAGGCCCGGCGGTCTTCGGCACCCGTGCGCTGATCGAGCATATGGACGCGCGCGCGCTGAAACCCGACCTGATCGTCGTCGGCGAGCCGACCTCGATGCAGCGGCTCGGCGACATGGTGAAGATCGGGCGGCGCGGCTCGGTCAACATCTGGATCGACGTGCCGGGGACGCAGGGGCACGTCGCCTATCCGCACCTCGCCGACAATCCGATCCCGAAGCTGGTGCGCATCCTCGCCGCCATCGACACGGTGACGCTCGACGAGGGCACGCGCTGGTTCCAGCACTCGAACATCGAATTCACCGATATCGAGGTCGGCAACGGCGCGACCAACGTCATTCCCGCCTCGGCTCGGGCGAGGCTGTCGATCCGCTTCAACGACCAGCAGCGCGGCGCCGAACTGATCCAGATGGTCGAGCGCATCGCGCAGGATGTCGAACCGAATGCCAAGGTCGTCGGCAAGATCTCGGGCGAGGCCTTCCTGACCCCGCCGGGCGCGCTGTCGGCGCTGGTTTCCGACGCGATCCACGCCGAAACGGGCCTGACGCCCGAACTGTCGACCACCGGCGGCACCTCCGACGCGCGCTTCCTCCACACGCTCTGCCCGGTGGTCGAATTCGGCCTCATCAACGCGACGATGCACAAGCTCGACGAAGCGGTCGCGGTCGCGGACCTGCAAACGCTCGCCGCCATCTATCGCGGCATATTGACGCGCGCGTTCGGCGCCTGACTCTATCCCTCGCGCGCCCGGCGCAGGATCACATAGACCGCGCCCGCCCCGCCGTGGCTGACATGCGCGGCGCGCAGCGCGACGATCCGGTCGGCGTACGGGGAGGCGGCGAGCCAGTCGGCGAGCGAGGCGCGGATCGCGCCGCGCGGGCGCGGTCCGCCATGCATCTGCGGCAGGCGGTCGGCGCCCGGCCGCATCCGCCCCGCGACGACGAGCAGCACCCGCGCGCCGCGCTGCAAGGCGTGGCCGATCGCCGTGTCGAGCAGCGTCTGCGCCGAGGCGAGGCTATGGCCGTGGAGGTCGATGCTGCTGTCGGGGCGGACCTGCCCCTTGCGCAGCCGCCGGTCCCAATGGCTGTCGAGCGTCGCCGCGGCGTGGGTGCGGCGCGGCGGCGGCAGCGGAGACGGCGAGGGAGTCCGCGCGGCCGGCGGCGCGATGCTCCGCGGCGCCGGCTTCGGTGGCCGGACGGTGGGCGGGGCCTTGGGTTCGAGCGAAGCGACCGGCTTGCGGAGCGGTTCGACCGTCGCGGCGACCTTTTTCCAAAGCGCGCTTTCCTCCGGGGCGAGCCGCCGCGGCATCGCGGTCAGCGCTGCGCGGTCAGCCGCGCCACGGCGGCGCGCGGCAGCAGGATCAGCGCCGATCCGCGCGCCGCCATGCCGCCCGCGATCGCGCGCGCCTGATCGCCCGCGCCCCAGAAGCTGTCGAAGCGGTTGGCGCCCTTGATCGCGCCGCCAGTGTCCTGCGCGATCCACAGCCCATTGGGCTCGGCCCGATCGAGCGACAGGATGACGGGGGCGCCGAGCGGCACATATTTGGGATCGGCGGCAACGCTGCTGCGTCCCGTCACCGGCACGCCGAGCGCGCCCAGCGGGCCGGGGCCGGTCAGTTCGCGAAAGAAGACCCAGCTCGGATTCTCGTTCATCACCGCAGCGCCGCGTACCGGATCGGCGCGCAGATAATCGAGGATGCCCTGCATCGACGCCTGCCCCGGCTGAAGCTCGCCGCGGTCGAGCAGCAGCTTGCCGATGCCGACATAGTCGCGCCCGTTCTGGCTGTCGTAACCGATGCGCATGATCGACCCGTCGGGCAGGCGCAGCCGCCCCGATCCCTGCACCTGCAGGAAGAAGAATTCGGCGGCGTCGGCCGCCCAGGCGATTTCGAGCCCGCGTCCGCCCAGCGCGCCGCGCTCGATCGCCGTGCGGTCGTAATAGGGAACGAAGGCGTTGCCGTCGACGCGGCCGCGGATCTTCCTGCCCTGCAGCGCGTCGGAAAAGAGGCCGAGATCGACATCGACCAGATCGGGCGGGCGGCGATAGATCGGCACGTCATAGCCCGGACGCCGGTCGCGCGATGCCGCGATCTCGGGCTCGAAATAGCCGGTGACGAAGGCGGTGCCCGCGCCGACCTGCACGGTGCCGAAATAGCGGCTGAAGAAATTGCCGGCGTCGCGGTCGGGCCAGCCCGCGGCGGCCTGGCAGCTTTCGGTCCATTCGCCATTCTGCGTGAGGCCGCTCGCGTCGGCACGGCGCTGCACCGAGGGGCAGCTCAGGCGGAAGGCCTTGAGCGCGGCGGTCGCCTGGTCGGGCGCGATGCCCAGTTCGGTATATTCGGGGCCCAGCACGACGCCCGCCTCGGCGGCGGTTGTCGCGGTCGCCGGCACCGCCGGCGCGGCGAGCGGCGCACGCGGCGTCGCGGGGATCGGCTTCGCGGCGGCGCCGGGGGGCGTCGAGGGGCGCGGCTGATAGGGGCGCGTCGGCCCGCTCGGCGCGGGCGGCGGCTGTTGCGCTGTCGGCGGAGCGGATGGCGGCGCGGTGCCGGGGCGTGCGCCGCCGGCCTCGGGGATCACCGACGCGCAGGCCGACAGCAGCGGCAGCGCGGCGAACAACGCATAGCGGCCGATAGGCGACACCCTCGGTCGATGGCTTTTCCCACGCTTCGCACGCACGGCGGTCCGGACGGCAGCCGCCCCGTCGCCTGCCCCCCGCCCGCCACGCGGCATGCGGATCAGGCCGCCTCGGCTTCGTCGAGCAGCCAGTTGGGATCGCTGGCACCGATCGCGCGGCGGAAGGTCCACAGATCGTTCGTCTGCGCCGCGTCGCTCATCGATCCGGCGATCATCCGCCCGTCGGCGTCGCGCGTGATGGCGCTGATGTCGGCCTGATAGCGCACCGTGATGCGCGCCTCGCTGCGGTTCATCTCGACCGCGGTGATCTTCGCCGAATCGATGCCGATCAGGCGGTTCTCCAGCGTTTCGCCGCGCGCCGCGCGCGCATCGATCGCCGCGACGAAGGCCTCGTAGCTGTCATCGTCGCACAGGTCGCGCAGCGTGTCGCGGTCGCCCGCCCAATAGGCCTCGAGGATCATGCGATACGCCGCCTCGGCGCCCTCCATGAAGCGCCCGGCGTCAAAATTCCGATCGGCGGCGAGCAGCGCGCGCAGCCCCGCTTCGGCCGCGGGTTCGTAGACGAGGCCCGACGTCGCCGGCGCGCCCGGCTGCGGTGCGGACTGCGCGTCGCTTTCGTCGAGGCGCACGGGTGCACGCGCCGTGCGCTCGTCGCGGCGCGGCAGCACCGGCTCCTGTTCATGCCCCGTGCGCTTGCCGAGGACCGAATAGAGCCGCATGCCCAGAAAGGCGGCGATCATGGCGAGCAGGACGATCGAAAAAGCGGTCACAGGCAGATATCCGATGCGGACGGTGGGGAAAGTCTCGATTCCAACATAGGCGATACGCCGCCATGTTTCAAATCTCCATGGCCGCAGCCGCGCGGCAGGTCAACGATTCGCCCGCCGCAAAAGCCGGTCCGGCGCCCATTGTGCTCGCCGCCCGCCGCTGCTAAGCGCCCGGCAACCGTCCGCCGCCTGCCCCCCGGGACAGGGGACCGGACCCTTCCCGACCAGAGAATGAAGGCATTTTGGACATGGCCGACGAGACCAGCAGCGACTTCACCCCCGAAACCCTGCCCAACGGCGAGGACAACAGCCCGGCGATCGGTCTGATCTCGCAATATGTGAAGGATCTGTCGTTCGAGAATCCGAACGCGCCCGCCGTCTATCAGTGGCAGGCCGCGCCGCAGATCGACGTCCAGTTCAACATCGGCGCCGACGGCGTCGGCGAGAATCTGTTCGAAGTGACGCTGAAGATCGACGTCACCTCGAAGGCCGACGAGGGAACCGCCTTCGTCATCGAGCTCAAATATGCCGGCCTGTTCGGGGTCCGCAACGTCCCCGAGGACCAGCTCCAGCCCTTCTTCCTCGCCGAAGCGCCGCGCATCCTCTTCCCCTTCGCGCGCCGCGTGGTCGCCGATGCGGTGCGCGACGGCGGTTTCCCGCCGCTGCTGCTCGAACCGATCGATTTCCACGGCCTGTTCCTGCAACAGGCCCAGGCGCAGGCCGAGGGCCAGGGCGACATCCCCACGCCGGTCGGTCAGGCCTGACCCGACCAACGGGGCGCGGCGGGGTGCGACCCTCGACCTTGCGCGACGCGGTCAATCGCCTCGACCTCTTCCCTGACGGGAAGGGGGTTTCAGGATGAGCAGCCTCGTCCGCAGCGTCGGGACGATCGGCGGGCTGACGCTGGTCAGCCGCATCTTCGGCTTCGTGCGCGACATGCTGCTCGCGCGCGTGCTCGGCGCCGGGCTCGCGGCCGACGCCTATCAGCTCGCCTTCACCCTGCCCAACACCTTCCGCCGCCTGTTCGCCGAGGGCGCCTTCTCGGTCGCCTTCGTGCCGATGTACAGCCGCGCGCTGCACGGCAGCGAGAGCGAGGGCGGCGGAGAGGGTGCGGCGGCGCGCTTCGCCGACGACGTGCTCGCGGTGTTCCTGTGGGTGCTGCTGGTCTTTTCGGCGGTCGCGATGATCGCGATGCCAGCCATCGTCTGGATTCTGGCGCGCGACTATCAGGACGTGCCCGGAAAATTCGAGCTCGCGGTGCTGCTGAGCCGCATCACCTTCCCCTATCTCGGTTTCATCAGCCTCGTCGCGATGCTGTCGGGGGTGCTCAACGCGCGCGCGCGCTTTGCGCCGGGGGCCTTCGCGCCGGTGCTGCTCAACATCGTGCTGATCGCCGGGATCATTATCGGCTGGAAACTGCGCGGCGACAGCGGCGACGACCGCATCGTCGCGCTCGCGCTCGCCATATCGGTCAGCGTCGCGGGGCTCGCGCAATTCGCCTATCTGTGGTGGGCGGTGCGCCGCGCCGGCCTGCGCCTGCACCTGCGACTGCCGAGGCTGACGCCGGAGGTGCGGCGGCTCGGCATGCTGATCCTGCCCGCGACCTTCGGCGCCGGCATCTATCAGATCAGCCAGTTCGTCGACACATTCTTCGCCACCTCGCTCCCGCAGGGTTCGCTCACCCTGCTCAAGCTCGCCGATCGGCTCAACCAGATGCCGCTCGGCATCGTCGGCATCGCGCTCGGCACCGCGATCCTGCCGATGCTCGCACGCCACATCCACGCGGGCGACGCGGCCGAGGCGCAGCGCCTGCAAAGCAACGCCTTCGAGATGGCGACGCTGCTCACCCTGCCCGCCGCCGCAGCGCTCGCCATCTGCGCGCCGGCCTTCACCGCCGCCTTCTTCGTCGGCGGCAAGTTCACCGATGCCGACGGGGCGATCATGGCGAACATCGTCGTCGCGCTCGTCGCCGGCCTGCCCGCCTATGTCATCGTCAAGATATTGAACCCCGGCTTCTTCGCGCGCGAGGATACGCGGACGCCGGTATGGACCGCACTCGCCTCGCTGATCGTCAACATCGCGATCAACCTCTATGTCGTGCGCCGTTTCGGCATCGTCGGGCTGGCGGGTGCGACCGCGGCCTCGGCCAGCCTCAACTGCCTGCTCCTCTACATCGTCCTCCACCGGCGCGGCTGGTTCCATTTCACCGCGCGGCTTGCAAGCCGGATCGCGCGCCAGATCGTCGCGGTCGCGGCGATGGCGGCGCTGCTGTGGTGGATGATGCCGCGCCTCGCGCCCCATTATGCGGGCAGCGCGTTCGAGCGCGTCTGGTCGCTGAGCGCGCTCGTCGTCGCCGGCGGAGCGGTCTTCTTCGCCGCCGCTTTCCTGGTCGGCGCGCTTGACAAGGAGCTGCTCGCCATGTTGACGCGGCGCCGCCGCACTGGAGCGGCGACCACGAAGGAATAGGACATGCGGATCGTTTCGGGCATCCAGCCCACCGGAAATTTGCACCTCGGCAACTATCTGGGCGCGATCCGCAACTGGGTGCGGATGCAGGACGACGCGGCGGCGCAAGGCGGCGATTGCCTCTTCTTCCTCGCCGACCTCCATGCGATCTCGATGCCGCATGTGCCCGCCGAACTCACCGCGAACACGCGCGCGATGACTGCGGCGCTCGTCGCCTGCGGGATCGACCCCGACCGGTCGACCCTGTTCAACCAGGCGCGCGTCCCCGCGCATGCCGAACTCCAATGGCTGCTCAACGGGACCGCGCGGCTCGGCTGGCTCAACCGGATGACGCAGTTCAAGGACAAGTCGGGCAAGAATCGCGAAAGCGCCTCGGCGGCGCTCTACACCTATCCGGTGCTCCAGGCGGCCGACGTGCTGCTCTATCAGGCGACGCACGTCCCGGTCGGCGAGGACCAGAAGCAGCATCTCGAACTGGCGCGCGACATCGCGCAGAAGTTCAACAACGACTATGCCAGCGAGGAGGCGCCGGTCTTCACCCTGCCCGAACCGATCATCCCCGCCGATGCCGCGCGGATCATGAGCCTGCGCGACGGCAGCGCGAAGATGTCGAAATCCGACCCGTCGGACATGAGCCGGATCAACCTGACCGACGATGCCGACGCGATGATGCAGAAGGTGAAGAAGGCGAAGACCGATCCCGAGCCGCTGCCGTCCGAGGCGGCGGGGCTGGAAGGGCGGGCGGAGGCCCGCAACCTCGTCGGCATCTATGCGACGCTGGCCGATGTCGGCGTCGACGCCGTGCTGCGCGATTTCGGCGGCCGGGGCTTCGGCGCCTTCAAGCCCGCGCTCGGCGAGCTGCTGGTCGAAAAGCTCGCGCCGATCAACGCGCGCTTCGTCGCGCTCAGGGACGATGTCGCGGCGCTCGACGCGATTCTCGAGCGCGGCGCGGCAAAGGCGCGCGCCCTTGCAAAGCCGACGCTCGACGCCACATATCATGTGTTGGGGCTTTGCCGGTAAATTCCGGGGATTTGTCGGAACGAAATCGCGGCGAGCTGGGTTCAACCAAGGTTAAGTCGCATCGGCATAGTCATGGGGTAAAGCGTGGAGTCATCCGCGCACCGAATACGGAGCATGACAATGAGCAAGACGAATCTCCGGCGGCTGGGTCTCGCTGCCATGACAGGGGCGGCACTGGCGCTCGCCGGCTGCGCGACCCCGTTCCGCGCCGACGTCGCGCGCTTCCAGACGCAGCTTCCGGCACCGCAGGGACAGAGCTTCGCCATCGAGGCGGCCAATCCGGCCCTGCAGGGCGGCATCGAGTTCAGCCAATACGCCGGCCTCGTCGCCGGCGAGCTGACCCGCTATGGCTATCGCCCCGCCGCGCCGGGCGAGAAGGCCGACCTCCTAGTCCGCATGGATTACGGCATCGACAAGGGTCGCGAACGCGTCGTGTCGAGCCCCGGTTTCGGCGATCCCTGGTATGGCGGCTACGGGTTCAACCGCGGCTTCTATCGCCCGATGGTGATCCGCGGCCCCAACGGCCGGCGCTATGTCCACGGCTGGTACGACCCTTGGTATTGGGGCGGTTTCGGGCCCGGCTGGGGCTATAACGACGTTCAGAGCTATACCGTCTACACCAGCGGCCTCGACCTGCAGATCGACCGCGCGGCCGACGGCCATCGCCTGTTCGAGGGTCACGCGCAGGCGCAGTCGCGCAGCAACGATCTTCAGCAGCTGGTGCCGAACCTCGTCGAGGCGATGTTCACCGGCTTCCCCGGCAATTCGGGCGAGCGGGTCCGCATCACGGTGGCCCCGCCCGAAAAGCGGTAAGCGCACGCGACCCTCGTCCTTCCGGCGCGCCCCGCGCCGGAAGGGAAAGAGCCTAATTGTTGAGGCTGCGCCGGATCGCCGCGATTTCGGCGTCGAGTTCGCTGTCGGTGACGCGCAGCGCCTCGACCGTGCGCACCGCGTGGATCACCGTGCTGTGGTCGCGCCCGCCGAAGCGGCGCCCGATCTCGGGATAGGAGCGCGGCGTCAGTTCCTTCGCCAAATACATGGCGACCTGGCGCGGCCGCGCGATCGCGCGCACCCGACGCTTCGACGCCATCTCCGCCTTGTCGAGCCGGTAGTGCGCACAGACCGCGCGCTGGATTTCGTCGATCGTGATTCGCGGGCGGGCGCTGCGCACATTCTCCGCCAGCCGGTCCTCGGCAAGCGCGAGATCGATATCGACGCCGGTCAGCGCGGCATAGGCGAGCAGCTTGTTGAGCGCGCCTTCCAGCTCGCGGATGTTGCGCGTGAAATGGCGGACCAGATAGGCGACGACGTCGTCGGGCACCGCGACCATCGGCATCGCGGCGAGCCGCTGGCGGATGATCCGCTCGCGCAGGTCGTCCTCGGGCGCCTCGATGTCGGCGACCAGCCCGCCCGACAGGCGCGACAGCAGGCGCGCCTCGACCCCGTCGAGCATCGCCGGCGGGCGGTCGGCGGTGACGACGAGCCGCTTGCCCGAGCACATCAGGTCGTCGATCGTGTGCAGCAGCTCTTCCTGCGTCGAATTCTTGCCGATCACGAACTGCAGGTCGTCGAGCAGCAGCAGGTCGGCGGCGCGCAGCCGCGCCTTGAACGCCATCATGTCGCCGCCGCGCATCGCGCCGACGAATTCGAGCATGAACTTCTCCGCCGACATCAGAATGATGTTCGCGGTCGGCCGGATCGCCGCATAGGCCTGTGCGATAGCGTGCAGCAGGTGCGTCTTGCCCTGCCCGGTGCCAGAGCAGAGATAGAGCGGGTTGAACTGCGGCGCCTCGGCCATCGCCATACGCCGCGCGGCGTTGGCGGCGAGGATATTGCTGCGCGCCACCACGAAGCGATCGAAGCACAGCCGCGCGTCGAACGGCGACGGCACGGCCTGCGCGGCCGGGACCGGCGCCGCGTCGAAGGCGGGAAGCGGGGCGGTCGCCAGCGTCGCGGCGCGATCGCTCGCCGCCGCGCCGCCGCGCACGGTGACGCTGCGCACCGCCGGCAGATACTGGCGCCATGCCAGCAGCAGCCGCTCGCCGAAGCGGTCGTTAATCCAGTTGGCCGAAAAGCGGCTCGCGGTTTCGAGCGTGACGACCGCCGACAGGGTGCAGTAATCGGCGAAGCGCACGGGCTTCAGCCAATGATCGAAGGTGCGGGCGCCCAGATCGCGGCGCAGCCCTTCGGCAACGCGCGGCCAGAGCGCCGCGGCATCGCCGCTCATCGCTCCAAGGTCCGCATTGCCGTCATGCCGATCGCCACTCCCTGTCACGCCGTCCCGCCCCCTTTGAGTTCCGGTCGTCCCCGTCCGCCGCCGCGCCTGTCCGTCCCGACCCGGCGTTTCCAGCCGGGCGCATGCATCCGACCCCGGGCGCGCGGCCCGAAGGGGAATCGAATCATGTCGAGTGACGGCCGTCGGCGATGGCCAGCGACGCCCTTGTCTAGTCAGGCTCGGGCGAGTCGATCAAGGGCGCGGCCTGTAAAAATACTGAAATAAAAACCTTGACTCACCGGACCCCTCGGAAAATCGTCAAATGCCTATTTTTTTCCTATTTTTCAGTATCATAGACAGTATCCAACGGGGCGTCGGCAACGAATCGCGGCAAATCCGCGACTTACCGCGATGCAACAGCATGGTCATCGACGCGTCATGATCGCGGGCACAAAAAAGAGCCCGCCGGAGGATATCCGGCGGGCCCTCTTGTCCCCTTTCGGGACGACGGATCAGGCGATCGCGTTCACGCTCTTGGTCAGGCGCGAATATTTGCGCGCGACCGTGTTCTTGTGCAGCACGCCCTTGGCGACGCCGCGCGCCATTTCGGGCTGCGCCACCTTGAGCGCAGCCTGCGCCGCGTCCTTGTCGCCCGCAGCGACGGCGGCTTCGACCTTCTTCACCAGCGTGCGGATGCGCGAAACGCGGTTCTTGTTGACGCTGGCGCGCGCCTGGTTCCGGCGGATGCGCTTCTTTGCCTGCGGCGTATTGGCCATAAATTCCTCAAACTTCCAATCGGTTCAACGGTCGGAGCACAGCCGAAAGCGGAGCAGCCGAATCGCGCGGGTGCAGCGAATCAATGTCCGGATGCGGCCGGTTCCGGAAGACCGGACCCTGCTCGAAGGGTGCGCCCATAGCCATGAAGGGCGTCCCGGTCAATGCTCTTCGCGGGAAAAGACCGCATCAGCGCTGGCATTTCGGGCAATGAAAGGTCGACCGGCCGCTCTGCACGATGCGCGCGATGGTGCCGCCGCATTCGCATCGCTCGCCCTCGCGCCCATAGACGCGCCAGTCCTTCGCGAAATAGCCGAGATCGCCTTCGGGGCTCAGGAAATCGCGCAGCGTCGAGCCGCCCGCCGCGATGGCGGCGAGAAGCACCGCCTTGATCGCGGGCACGAGCGCGGCGAGCTTCGCCTTGGGCACGTCGGCCGCGGCGCGCGTCGGCGCGATCCGCGCCATGTTGAGCGCCTCGCAGACATAGATGTTACCGAGCCCGGCGACGACCGTCTGGTCGAGCAGCATCGCCTTGATCGGCGCCCGGCGCCCCGCGAGCGCCTTGGCGAGATAAGCGGCGTCGAACGCGTCGGACAGCGGTTCCGGGCCCAGCGTGACGAAGGCCGGAAAGCGCGTCAGCGGGTCGCCCGCCACCAGGTCGACCGAACCGAACCGGCGCGGATCGTGAAGGAACAACCGCTGCCCCGCACCGGTTTCGAGGAGCAGATGGTCGTGCTTGCCCGCCTCGCCGCCCTCGGTGCGCCAGCGTCCGGACATGCCGAGATGGAAGATCATGTGGTCGTCGCGATCGGTCGACACGATGCCGTATTTGGCGCGCCGCGACAGGCCCGTCACCGTCGCGCCGGTCAACCGCTGCGCGAGGTCGGCCGGGAAGGGGCGGCGCAGGTCGGGACGAAAGGTCGTCACCGTCGCCAGCCGCTGCCCTTCGAGGAAGGGCGCCAGACCGCGGACGGTGGTTTCGACTTCGGGAAGTTCGGGCATTTCCTCCGCGCGGTAACTGGCATTTGCGCGGGCGGCAAGGCCCGGCTAAAGGCCGGTCAGACTTCTCTCCCCCATCCCGCAAAGGCGCGACTCCATGGCTACGCCCGACACCGTCAGCTTCGGTTACGAACAGGTTCCAGCGGGCCGGAAGACCGCAATGGTCGGCGAGGTGTTCAGCCGCGTCGCGCGCAAATACGACATCATGAACGACGCGATGTCGGGCGGTCTCCACCGGTTGTGGAAGGACCGCTTCGTGCGCCGCGTCAAGCCGCGCGCCGGCGAGGCGATCCTCGACATGGCGGGGGGGACCGGCGACATCGCCTTTCGCATGGAGCCGTCGGGCGCCAGCATCACCGTCGCCGACATCAATCCCGATATGCTGGCCGTCGGCATGGAGCGCGCGGCGGCGCGCGGCATCGACAGCCTCGTATGGAGCGAGCAGAACGCCGAAAGCCTGTCCTTTCCCGACCGCTTCTTCGACGCCTATACGATCGCCTTCGGCATCCGCAACGTCACCGACATTCCCGCCGCGCTCGCCGAGGCGCACCGCGTGCTGCGCTATGGCGGGCGCTTCTTTTGCCTCGAATTCTCGACCAACGAATGGCCGGGCTTCGCGCAGGCCTATGACGCCTATTCGCACCATCTGGTGCCGCGGCTCGGCAAGCTGATCGCCGACGACGAAGACAGCTATCGCTATCTGATCGAATCGATTCGCCGCTTTCCGCCGATGCCCGCCTTCGCGCAGATGATTCGCGACGCGGGCTTTGCCGCGGTGAAGGTCGAACCGATCCTCGGCGGCCTCGTCGCGATCCACAGCGGATGGAAGGCGTGAGAAGCGGGCCAACTTTCTCCCCTCCCGCTTGCGGGAGGGGTCGGGGGAGGGCCTGTTTCACAGCGCGCGACCTCGACATCCCCCCCCCCCC
>NZ_BCUA01000096.1 GCF_001591045.1 Sphingopyxis granuli NBRC 100800
TTCGAGCCGTTCGGCGCGGAAGGCGCCGCCGGCGAGGCTCCAGTCGCGTTGCGCGGCGCGCGCCGTCGCGACCGCCGCGTCGACCGCCGCGGCATCGGCCTCGATCACCTGGCCGACGGTCGCGCCGGTCGCGGGATTGCGCACCGGCTCGGGCCGGCCATCCCGCGCCGCGCCGCCAACAATCGGCGCGGCGACCACATCGCCGCGCCGCGCCCCGGCGATCGCGGCCATCAGCGCCTCCGGCACTCCCGGATCGCCGAGGTCATAGCCGCGCGAATTGCGCCGCGCCGGGTCGAACAGGTGCAGCCCGGAGGGGATGGTCGTCGGGACGCTCGCGATGCTGCGCGGGTCGACCGCGAGGTCTTCCGCGGTCACCTCGGGATCGGAGAACTGGTGCACGAAGCTGGAGTTGGCGCCGTTTTCGAGCAGCCGGCGGACGAGATAGGCGAGCAGGTCGCGGTGCGTGCCCACCGGCGCATAGACGCGCACCGGGCGCGGCGGCGGCGACAGCGCGAGGATCGCGTCGTGGGCGCCCTCGCCCATGCCGTGCAGGCGCTGCAATTCATAATCGGCGCCGTCGAACAGTTCGGCGACGAAGGCCAGCGTCATCGCATTGTGGCTGGCGAAGGCGGGGAACAGGCAATCCTGGCATTCGCGCAGGATCTGCGCGCAGACCATATAGTTGAGATCGGTGTGATTCTTCGCGGTGAACACCGGGAAATCGTCGAGGCCCAGCGTCTGCGCACGCTTGATCTCGGTATCCCAATAGGCCCCCTTGACGAGCCGCATCGACAGCTTGACCCCGCGCGCCCGCGCCTTGGCGGCGACCCAGCGGATCACTTCGGGCGCGCGCGGCTGATAGGCCTGGATGACGATGCCGAGCCCGGCCCAGTCGTCGGCCAGCCCCGCGTCGATCAGCGCGGCATAGACGTCCATATGCGGTTCGAGCCGGTCGCTTTCCTCGGCGTCGATCATCAGCGGGATGTTGACCGCGCGCGCGGCGCGCGCGAGTTCGACGACATTGGGGATCAGCTCGTCGCGGACGCGGTCGCCCTGCAGATATTCGTAGCGCGGGTGGAGCGCCGACAGCTTGATCGAGATGCCATGGTTGGCGAAGGGATCGCCCGGCCGGGCATCGCGGCCGATGCGCGCGATCGCCGCGGCATAGCTGTCGTAATAGCGCCGCGCGTCCTCTGCGGTGCGCGCCGCCTCGCCCAGCATGTCGAAGCTCGCGAGCTCCGTCTTCGCCTTGTCGGCGCGCTTGACCGCGGCATCGATCGTCTGGCCCATCACGAACTGCTGGCCGAGCAGCTTCATCGCCGCGAGCGCCGCCTGCCGGATCACCGGCTCGCCCGAGCGCCTGACCATCGCCTTGAGCAGGGTCAGCGGGTTCGCCTTGCTGCCGAGCGCGTCGAGCATCAGCGTCGCCGAACCGAGCGACAGGCCGCGCGCCGACAGCGCGACGATCAGCGGGCTGTCCTCGTCCTCGCCCTCCTTCCAGCGGCGTCCGGCGATCTTGTCGCGAATCAGCGCATTGGCGGTCGCGCTGTCGGGAACGCGCAGCAGCGCCTCGGCGAGGCACATCAGCACGACGCCTTCCTCGGTCGAAAGACGGTAGCGATTCATCAGCTGCGCGACGAGCGTTTCGCGCTCGCCCTCGGCCTTCGCCTTGCGAATCAGCGCGAGACCACGCCGCGTCGTCGCCTCGACAGTCGCGGGCGAATCCGCCAGCGCACGCCGCAGATCGGAGACGATTTCGGTTTCGGGGCGGCGAGCGAGGGCGCGAAGAGCCGCGCGGTCGGGGGCGATGGTCATGGCTCGTCATAACAGAAAGCCATTGGTCGATCTGCCCTGATATGAAGCAATTATTTTACGGTTTGACCAAAATATGGACAGAAGTTAGGCAAAATGGATGAAGAAAGACGGCATCATAGTGGAATTGGATGAGTTCGACCGCAAGATCATCGCGATCCTGGGGCGCGACGGACGCATCACCTATACCGAGCTCGCGCAGCGCGTCGGCCTGTCGAAGACGCCCTGTCAGCAGCGGGTCAAGCGCCTGGTCGACAGCGGGCTGATCATCGGTTTCCGGGCGATCGTCGATCCCGCCAAGGTCGGCCTCGACCATGTCGCCTTCGCGGAGGTCAAGCTTTCCGACACGCGCGAGGAGGCGTTGCGCGAATTCAACGCGGCGGTACGCCGGATTCCCGAGGTCGAGGAATGCCACATGATCGCGAGCGGCTTCGACTATCTGCTCAAGGTCCGCACGCCCGACATCCGCCGCTATCGCATCGTGCTGGGCGAGAAGATTTCGAGCCTGCCGCACGTCGCGAGCACATCGACCTTCGTCGCGATGGAGACGATCTGCGAATCGGCGCGCTAGGACGGATCGTCCTGGCTTGCAGAGCCGCGTGCTCCCGCGCAGGCGGGAGCCCAGAGCTTCGAAGAGCCGGGGCCGGCATCACATCGCTCTGGGCCCCCACCTTCGCGGGGACACGGCGTGGTTCATCCAGACATGATGACGCCGCCAGACTCTGTCCTGTCTGGCTTGAAATCGAACCCATCCCCTGAAGGGGAGGGGCTTATCAGGCCGCCTCAACCTGGACAGGACAGATCATAAGATACCGGTTTTGATTCACGCGCTCCGACGCGCATCGGAGGCCGCAGCGAAAGGCGTCAGGGCGCCGCAGGGGTAAGCGGCTTGACCATGCGCAGCAGCGGGATGTCGACGCTTCCGACGCGGTCGAGCACCGCCTCCTTCGGCCGATAGCCGCAGGCACGATAGAGCGGCTCGCCCGCCATCGTCGCCATCAGCTCCGCCGCGCGGAAACCCGCCGCGGCCGCCGCCGTCTCCGCCGCCGCCAGGATATGGCGTCCGACCCCGCGCCGCGTAAAATCGGGGTGGGTATACATGGCGCGTACCCGCGCCGCCTCGTGCGCCGGGTCGAGCAGGCGCGGTTCGCGCAGCCCCGCGCTTGCGTCGTTGCCATAGAGGGTGGCGCGCCGGCTCCAGCCCCCGCACCCGGCGACGCATCCGTCGATCTCGACCAGGAAATAGGTGCCGTCCTCGACGAGCTGTCGATCGAGCCCCATGATCGCATGGCTCGCGGCGACCTGCGCGGGATCGAGAAAACCCTGCTGCAACTCGTCGATCGCGCGGGTCATCACCCCGCGCATCGCGGCAAGATCGTCGAAGGTCGCAAGGCGGCAGGACAGGTCGGACATGGCAGCCATCGGGAGGAAGAGGAAACCGCCCTGCGCCTTCGGACCGCGACCCGCAAGCCCCGTTTTCCCATCTCCTGTCAGCCTTTGTCATCATTGCGACGAACATCGTCACCGGACAGGACCCCCGCCCGAATCCTAGATCGTGCCGGACCCAACGACCGGACGGATTCACCCTATGCCGAACAGATTCCTGACCCTTGCCGCGCCGATCGGGCTGGCGCTGCTCGCGCCGCTGGCCGCGCAGCCGGCGCTCGCGGCCCAAGCGCCCCCAACCGCCGCCCCCGCCAACCCGGCCGCCGGCGTCTATGCCGAACTTGCCGCCGAAGCCGACCGGCGTGCCGGCGATCCCGATTTCGACTATCGGCTCGGCATCGCCGCGCTCGACGCGGGCCATTATGGCGAGGCGGTGATCGCGCTGCAGCGCGTCCTTGCGGTGCAGCCCGGCAATGCGCCGGCGCGCGCCGAACTGGCGCGCGCCTATGCGATGGCGGGCGACATCGACACCGCGCGGCAGGAATTCGCGACCGTGGTCGACGATCCCAGCCTGCCCGATCCGGTGCGCCAGCGCTTCACCGGCTTCGTTCGCCAGTTCGACCGGCAGATCGGGGGCGGCGGGTCCGACGTGTCGGGGTTCCTCGACGTCCGCGCCGGCTATGACGACAATATCAACGCCGCGACCGACCTGACCACCATCGTCATCCCGTTGTTCAGCTTCCTCGGCCCCGGCACGCTCGGGCCGGGCGCGGTGGCGCGCGGCGACGAATATTACGAAATCCAGGGCGGCGTGTCGGGCGTCACCGCGATCGGGCGGCAGGACCGGCTGTTCGCCAGCGCGCTCGGCAACTGGCGCGACAATGTCGACAGCCGCGCCTTCGACCAGGCGGCGCTGACCGGCACCGCGGGCTATGCCCACAGCTTCGCCAATCGCGACGTCGTCTCGCTGTCGGGGCAGGTGCAGAAATTCTGGCTGGGCCACGACGGCTACCGCACCTCTTACGGCGTCATCGGCCAATATACGAAGCCGCTCGCCGGCGGCCGCGCGCTGACCCTGTCGGCGCAGTGGAACCGGTTCGATTACGACGGCGCGCCGCTGCGCGACGCCGACCGCTATGCCGTCGGCGTCGGCTATGTGACGCGCACGCTCGCTGCGGGCGTGTCGGGCGGCAAGGAAGAGACGCGCCGGCAGGTGGGCGACGCCGAATCGAACTGGTTCGCCGGCGCGAACATCGGCGGTGAATTTCCCGTCGCGGCCAGGGTGGCGCTGGTCGCCGGCGCCGCCTTCGACCTGCGCCGCTACGACCAGCCCGACGCGCTGTTCCTGACCCGCCGCAAGGACGAGCGGGTCGATTTGACCGCCGGGGTCAAGGTCGCGCTGACCGACGCCCTCTTCTTCCAGCCGCGCGCCACCTGGTCGCGCAACTGGAGCAACATCGCCCTTTACGATTACGAGCGCTGGACCGTGTCGGCCGGCCTCCGCCTCGAATTCTGATCCGCGGGAGAATATCGCCATGACCCCTAATCCGAAGCTTCGCCTCGGCGCCGCGCTGATGGTCACCGCCTCCAGCCTGTCGCTCGCCACCCCCGCGTTCGCCGCGCACATCCTCTTCTCGTCGAAAGGCGAGACGCAGCCGCAGATCGGCGAGCGGGTCAACCAGACCGCGGGGCTGAAGCAGGTCCGGCTGGACAATGGCGCCGTCGTGTCGGTGCTCGACACCGCCGACTATCGCATCAATGCCGACGGAACGGTCGACCTCTATGCCGGCAGCGTGACGGTCGCCGGGGGCGACGCCACGACGATCGTGCGGATGCCCGATGGGGTCGAGGGGCGCGTGAGCGGGCGCGGATCGGCGGCGAGCTTCAGCGTCGCCGCCGACGGCGCCGCGCGCGGCCATGTGCTGACCGGACAGGCGTTCATCGGCCGCGCCGACGCGCTGCGCCGCTTCGGCACCGGCGAGATGTTCGCGGTCGCGCCGGGCAGGAAGCCCGAGCTGGTCGTGTCGAACGGGGCGCAGACCACCCCCGACGCGAGCGACGATGCGGCGCAGGTCGCCGACATGGCGGCGGACGGCCCGGCGGCGGCGGCGCAGAACGGCGTGCCGGTGACGCTGGGCGACGCGCTCGCCGCCGCGGGCGCGTCGAGCGACATATTGGCGGCGGCACGACGCGTCGACGCCGCGGTCGCCAACCCCGCGATCGAACGCTTTCCGAGCGGCGACCTCGCGCGGCTGGTCGCCGCCGCGGGCGGGCTGGAGCGCGCCTATGGCGGCACGCCCTTCCCCGCCGCGCAGGCCGACATCATCCGCACCTATCTGGGCTGGCTCGCCTCGGGGCGCGGCGGGGCCGACTTCCTGACCGCCTATGCCGGCTTCCTCGGCCAGTATCTCGACCTGATCCGCTCTGGCGCGGCGCCGTCGCGCTTCGAACGCGCGAGCCTTGCCGACATCAACGCCTTCCTCGCCTATGCGGCGCGCAGCGGACGGCTCGCCGAACTCGCCGCACGCGACCGGACGCTGGTCGACGCCTATCTCGCCTTCCTGCGCGGCGGCGGCGATCCCGACCGCTTCGGGCAAGGCTTCACCGAACTGACGCAGGCCTATTTCGCCTTCATCCGCGGCGGCGGCGTGCCGGCCGATTTCACGCAGGCGAGCGCCGCGACGCTCGACGCCTATATCCGCTTCCTGTCCGACAGCGGGCTGGCCGAGGCGCTGAGCGCGGCCGACCGCGCGCTGCTCGCCGCCTATCTCGACAAGGGGGGCCTCGCCTTCGCAGGCCAGTATCGCGACGCGCTCGACGCCTATTTCGCATGGCTGGCAAGCGGCCGCCTGCCGAGCGGCTATGCCGCGCTCGACGCGGCGACGCTGCGCGCCTATCTCGAGACGCTGTCGAGCGCCGGGCTGCTGGCGACGCTGACGGGCGACAAGGCGCAATTCTATGCCGCCTATCTCGCCTTCCTCCAGGGCGGCGGCGCGCCCGACGCCTTTGCCGGCCTGCCCGCCAATGTCTTCGCGGGCTATGCCAGCCAGCTCGACGCCTATTTCGCCTTTCTTGCCGCGGGCAACCTGCCCTCGGCCTACAGCGGCGCCGATCTCGCGCAGCTTCAGGCCTGGCTCGCGCAGCTCCAGGCGGCGGGCGCGCTCGACCGCTTCCTCGGCGAGCGGGCCGATTTCTTCGCCGCCTATCTGGCGTTCCTTCAGGGAGGCGGCCAGGCCGATGCCTTCGCGGGGCTCAACGCAAACGTCTTCACGGGCTATGCGCAGGCGCTCGCGGCCTATTACGACTATCTGGCGCGCGGCGGCGTGCCGTCGGGCTATACCGCGCTGACGCAGGCGCAAATCCGCGCCTATCTGGCCGCGCTCGACAGCGCGGGCGCGAGCGGGGCCTTCCTCGACAGCCTCGCCGATTTCTATGCCGGCTATTTCGCCTTCGTCGCCGGCGGCGGCGATCCCGACCTGTTCGCCGGGCTGCCGGTGCCGCCCGACTATCCCGCCTTCGCCGCCGCGCTCAACGCCTATGCGGCCTTCCTCGCGGGCGGCGGACTGCCCGCCGATTATGACGCGCAGAGCCTCGCGACGCTGCGCGCCTATCTCTCGGCGATCGCCGCAGCGGGGCAGACGGGCGACCTGCTCGGCGCCAATGCCGGGCTGCTCGACGCCTATTTCGCCTATCTGGCCGGCGGCGGCGCGCCCAACGGCTTCGCCGGGCTGCCCGTCTATGCCGACTATGTCGCGGCGCTGAACGCCTATTACGCCTATCTCGCCGGCGGCGGCCTGCCGACGGGCTATGCGGCGCTGACGCAGGCGCAGATCAACGCCTATCTCGCGGCGCTCGACGCGGCTGGCGGCTTCGCCTCGCACGCGAGCCTCAACGCCTTCTTCGCGCAATATTACGCCTTCGTGCGCGCCGGCGGCGATCCGCTGAAATATGCCGCCCTGCCCGTCTATTCGGACTATCTCGCCGCCGTGCAGGCCTGGTACGCCTTCATCCTCGGCGGCGGGCGGCCGTCCGACTATACGGCGCTGACCCCCGAACAGGTCGAAACCTATCTGGCGCTGCTCGGCGACGCGGGGGTGCTTCAGGCGCAGCTTTCCGACACGACGCTCGTCTTCCTGACCGACTATCTCGCCTGGCTGGGCACCGGCGCCGACCCCGACCAGTTCGCCGGCCTGCCGATCAACACGCCCCCCGACCCGCAGTATAACAGCGTTCCCCAGCCGCCGCGGCTTGCCTATGCGGGCGGCTTCAATCCGGCGACGGCGGCGGTCAATTTCGTCACCACGCTGAACGTCGGCAACGGGCAGACGGTGCCCGGCAGCGAAGCCGGCTTCACCACCACCGCCTATGCGCTGGACGGCGACGGCGGCCTGACCAGCTACACGCGGGCGGGCGGCGTCACGCGGACCAGGGGGACGACGACGGCCACCGACATATCGGGCAACGCCGACATCGTGATCGGCCGCTGGACCGACGGCGTCAACACGGGCGCGAATCCCTTCACGCTCAGCGCCGACCAGGGCTTTCACTATCTGCTCGCGCGGCCGGTCGATGCGGGCTTCGCGCTGCCGGCGCAGGGGGTCATCGCCTATGACCTGCTCGCCGCGACGCGGCCGACGATGGTCGACGGCTCGCTGCCGGCAGGGGGGTTCGCCGGCGACATGGCGATCGTCCTCGGTTCCGCGCCCAAGGTCGCTTTCGACGCCACGGTGACGATGCCCGGCCTCGTCGGCCAGCCCGACCGGACGTTCCGCTATGCGACCGCCGGCGGCGTGACCGACCCGACCCAGTCGCAGACCGCCCTTTCCCTGGCGAGCGGCGGCAATTTCCGCATTCTCGTTCCGGGGGTCGCGGGCGCCGATTGCCAGACCGCGCATTGCCAGTTCGACGCGAACGGCGTTTTCGCGGGCAACGCGAACCAGCTCGGCCTGACCTATACCGCGCACAATGACCTGGGCGACGCCAAGGCGGCGATCGGCGCGGCGATCTTCGGCAACGGCACGCTTTCGGGAGGCCCGCCGCCCGAGCCGACCTTCGTGACGTCGAACCTCTTCAGTTCGGAGGCGCGGCTCAGCTCGACCTACGACGCCTATACCATCCACCCGATCAACCTGTCGGTCACCTCCAGCCCCAATGCGAACCAGGGGTATGAGGTCGACGCGAGCGGCGCGATCGTCGGGGTGCGCACCCTCGGCACCTATGGCGGGTCCGACCGGATCGGCACCGCGACGCACGCCGACAGCGGCGCGAGCGACAGCGGCGTCCTGCAATGGACGCGCTGGACCGGCGGCCTGCTCGACATGCGGCGCAACGCCGGCACCGGCGGCCGCGGGCCCGTCACGCTGTCCGACAACCAGGGCTATCACTTCATCATCGGCACCCCGGCCACCGCCCTGCCCGCTTCGGGCCGCGTCGATTATCAGCTCGTCGGCGGCACGCGGCCGACGCAGGGCTATGGCGCCAACGCGCCGGGCACTTTGGTCAGCGGCGCCGCGGCGGTGCAGTTCGGCGCGCAGGCCAAGGTCGGGATCGACCTGGTGTTCGATTACAACAGCGATCGCTTCACGGCCCGGACCGCCGGCGGGCTCGCCAATCTGTCGGCGAGCGAGCTTTCGCTCTCCAACGGGGCCTTCTATGCCATCGGCGCGAACGGCAATGTGACGAGCACGGGCGGCACCTGCACCACCAGCTGCCGGGCGATCTGGAGCGGTTTCCTAGCGGGACCCGCCGGCAAGGAACTGGGCCTCGAATATGTCGTCCAGCTGGGCAGTTCGACCAACGAGGTGATCGGCGTCGCGGCCTTCGAGGCACAGCCCGCCCCGACCTTCTCGACCGGCGAATATACCAACCAATATGTGCTCAACGTGACCTACGCCCGGACCAACGACTCCGCCTATAATTCAAAGGTCACATATGACGCGAACGGGATGGTCACCCAATGGACGCGCAGCAACGGATCGCCGGTCGGCGTCCTGCCGGAGCATCGCGGGCCGGCAGAGGAAAGCGGCAGCGTCAACGGCGTGATCGGCTGGGCACGCTGGCTCGACGTCAATAATGTCGGGGCCAGCAACCCCAAGCTGCCCAATTCGGGCAATCCGATCCTGACGGGCACGCTGGCATCGGCGCTGCCGACCAGCGGCGGGGTCGAATATCAACTGATCGGCCAGACGCGGCCGGTCGACCGCGCGGGTAATCTGGAACCCGGCACCTTCACCGGCAACCTTGCGGTCGATTTCGCGACGAAAAAGGTCGGTTTCGATTTCGCCGTCGCCATCGATCAATATGGATGGGAAGTCCGAACCGCTGGCGGCGCGGCCAACCCGGCCAACGGCGGCCAGAACCTGTTGGGACTCGACCGGACCGCGTTCGAAGGCGCCCCGATGATCAGCGGAACGACCGCCGCGAGCTGCACGGTCAGCTGTTCGAGCGATGTGCGCGGCGCCCTGTTCGGACCGGGGGCATCGCATGTCGGCCTCGGCTATGCGATCAAGGACGGAAGCCTGGCGGTCAGCGGCGTCGCGACCTTCGCCGCGCAACCCCCCGCGCCCCCGATGCCCTGAGATCGCCGGTCCCTAACGGCGATTGTCATCTCTCTGACAGCCTTGGTGTGTGGGCCGCGCCGGCCGTGCCCGGCATGATCGGCGCGACCCACAAGCCAAGGGAGGGAATTTCCATGAAGACGAAGGTTACGCTGATCACCGCCACCGCGCTGCTGGCCGGCACCGCCCCAGCGGCGATGGCCGCCGAGCAGGAAGCGGTCGCGCTCAACAAATGCGCGCAAAGCTATGGCACCATCGCCGTGGTCGAAGGCGACACGCAGGGCTGGTCCGACTACGGCCTCGGCTCCCCGCGCGAGCTGATCAATTCGCTCGCGATCGAATCGGGCTGCTTCACCCCGCACAGCCCGGCGAGCGGCACCCCCGCCGATTTCCTGATGAACGTCGTCGCGGGCGATTCGGAAGAGGTCGACAAGTCGGTCGAGATGGCGAAGTCGGCGGCGGTCGAGGGTCTCGTCCGATCAGGCGCCGCGACCAGCATCATCTCCAAGGTGCCGGTGGGCGGCGCGCTGTTCGGCGCCTTCGGCGGCCTCGGCGGCAAGAAGAAGCGCGTCGCGGCGGGCATCAAGCTGCTCAGCCCGGCGACCGGCCAGGCGATCGTCGCGGGCACCGGCGAAGTGCGCAAGACGTCGATCAGCTTCGGCGGCGCCAATGCCTGGTCCGCCGCGGCGAACGCCAGCGGCTACGCCGGCAGCAAGGACGGCAAGATGTTGGTCGAGGCCTTCGTCAAGGCGTTCAACGCCGTCTCGGCACAGGGTTCGGCAATCGCCGCGATCCCGAAGGCCCGGCCGGCGCAGGCCGCCGCGGCGTCAGCGGGAACGCAGGTCGCGATCGACACGGTGATGCGCGCGGCCCCCGCCGCCGACGCCGCCACGGTGCGCGCGCTGCGCGCCGGAACCGACCTTGTCCCCACCGGCCAGCGCAACGGCCTCTTCATCGAGGTCAAGGACAGCTATGGCACCCAGGGCTGGGTGTCGGTCGAGGACCTTGGCTGAGCGCCCCGCTTGCCCCGGCCCCCTGGCTATGCCAGAAGGGCCGGGGTCGCTTATCCTGGGGGAAGATGGCGCCAACAGCATGGAAACGCTGAAGATCCTGTATGTCGAGGATGACCAGCGCGCGGCCGGCGAGATTCAGGAACTCGCGGCGGCGCGCGGCGATACGCTCGTCTGGGAGAATAGCGGCACCGGCGGGCTGCTGCGCGCCGGGATGGAAAAGTTCGACGTCATCATCCTCGACCGCATGCTCGGCGATCTCGACGGGCTGACCATCCTCCGGCGCCTGCGCGAAAGCGGCGTCGGCACGCCGGTGCTGATGCTGTCGGCGCTCGGCCGCACCAGCGACCGCGCCGAAGGGCTCGACGCCGGCGCCGACGATTATCTCGCCAAACCGTTCGAGGCCGAGGAGCTGATGGCGCGGCTGCGCGCGCTCTATCGCCGTGCGTCGGGGCGCGAACATAGCGCGGTGATCCTCTACGGCGCCTTCGAATGCCATGTGAAGGCGCGCACCGCCTTTCGCCAGAACCGCCACCTCGCGCTCAGCCCGCGCGAGTTCGAGCTGTTCCGCTATTTCATGGAGAATGCGGGCGAGGTGGTGACGCGCGAGATGCTGCTGCGCGACGTGTGGAACATGTCGTTCGACCCGCAGACCAACGTCGTCGACGTCAATGTCGGCCGGTTGCGCCGCAAGCTGGAGGACGGCTTCGGCGCCCCCGCGCTCGAAACCATCTGGGGCTCGGGCTACCGCCTGCTCGACGGGCGCTGAGGGTGGCGGCGCGCCGCTCGATCTTTTCGCGGATCGTCCTCGCCGCGATCCTGCTGTCGATGGTGCTGCTCGCCGCGCTGTGGGCGCTCACCGACCAGACCATCCGCGCGACGGTCGCCGAATCGGCGCACAAGGCGGTCGACGTTGATCTCGCGGGGCTTGCCGACATCCATGCGACGAGCGGCCGGGCCGAACTCGAACGCCGGATTCGCGACCGGCTCGCGATCACGCCGTCGGACGGCGGCGCGCCGCACTATATGCTCGCCGACGCGCGGGGGCGATGGATCGCGGGCGATATCCGCACCTGGCCGCGGCTCGACCCGGCGATCTCGGAAAGCGGGTCGATCCGCCTCGGCGAAGGCACGCGCGCCCATGCCCGCGCGACGCGGCTCGGCCCCGACCTGCAACTGATCGTCGCGCGCGAGACGCGCGGCGGCGCGCCGCTGCGCTGGCGCGTCGCGCTGGTCTTCCTCGCCGGCGGCGCGCTGTTCGTGCTGCTCGTCGGCACCCTCGGCAAGATCGCGGCGGGGCGGCTGCACTGGCGGATCGAGCGCATCAACGACGCCTTCCGCGATCCCGACGAAGAGCGGCTGATCGCGATGACCGCCGACGCGGAAAGCGACGAGATCGACGAGCTGGCCGGGCACAGCGCCGCGGCGCTGGCGCGGCAGAAGCGGCTGATCGAGGCCTATCGCGAAACCACCGACCAGATCGCGCACGAGATCCGCACCCCGCTGATGCATCTCGACGGGCGGCTGACCAAGGCGCTCGCCGCGGGGCCGGGCGAGACGGTCGCGGCACGGCTGATCGAGGCGCGCGTCGACATCAAGCGGCTCGTCGCGATGCTCGAATCACTGCTCGACATCGCCGCGAGCAAGGCGCGGCAGGGCGACCGGCACGGGCTGAAGCCCGTCGACCTCAGCGAGATGGTAACGCGCATCTGCGAGCTTTACGCCGACAGCGCCGAGGAATCGGGGCATGATTTCACCTGGGTCGTCGAACCCGGCGTGACGATGGACGGCGAGGAGACGCAGCTCGGCCAGCTCGTCACCAACCTGCTCGACAACGCCTTCAAATACGTCCCCGCAGGCGGCAGCGTGCGGCTCGGGCTCGCGCCCGGGCCGGTGCTGACGGTCGAGGACGACGGCCCGGGCGTCCCCGAGGCCGAGCGCGAGAAAATCTTCCGGCGCTTCCACCGCGTCGCGGGCACCCGGCACGATATACCGGGAAGCGGCCTCGGCCTCGCGCTTGCGCGCGCGATCGCCGAGCGCCACGATCTGACCATCCGCCTGATGCCATCCGACCGGGGCGCCAGGTTCGTCGTGAAAGAGGGAGCGGCATGAACGGACGCCAATGGGGACGGACATGGGGCATCGGCCTTGCGGGGGCAGCGCTGTCCGGATGCGCCGCGCACGGCTCGGAGCCGCCGGCGGCGCGCACCGCCGCGGCCGCCGAATCGCGGGCCAGCCAGCTCGCCGCCGACCTCGCCGCCGCCGATACGGCGTTCGAGGCGCAGGACAGGCCGGCGCTCGTCGCGGCGCTGACGCGCATCACGCGGCGCAGCG
>NZ_BCUA01000097.1 GCF_001591045.1 Sphingopyxis granuli NBRC 100800
AGCGCCTGCGGGTCGCCGCCGCCCGCCATATAGGCGTGCCAGGCGGCGAGCCCCGCAGGACCGCTCATGCCAGCGCCTCGGCGAAAAAGGCGCGGGTGCGCGCGTCGGCCTGCCCGGCGCCCTCGGCGTCGCGGCGATTGCCGCTGGTGGCGGCGAAACCATGGTCGAGACCGGGATAGTCGTGGAGCGTCACCTTGGGATGCGGGTCGAGCGCTTCGTGAATCTTCTGCTGTGCCTCGGGGCCGACGAAATGATCCGCGGTCGGAATATGCAGCATCAGCGGGTTCGAGATCGCGTGGCTTTCGTTGAGCATCGTGTCGATCATCACGCCATAATAGCCGACCGACGCGTCGATATCGGTGCGCGCGGCCGCCATATAGGCGAGCCGGCCGCCCAGGCAGAAGCCGACGCAGCCGACCTTGTCGACGCCCTGATCGCGCAGCCAGCGGATCGTCGCCTCGATGTCCTTGACCCCGTCGTCGGCGTCATACTGGCCGAAATAGCCGAGCGCCTGCTGAAATTCGGGCTCGACGTCGGGATCGAGTTCGACCCCGGGGGCAAAGCGCCAGAAGATGTCGGGCGCGATGGCGAGATAGCCGAGCGCGGCCCAGTCGTCGACCTTCTGCCGGATGCCGCCATTGACGCCGAAAATCTCCGGAATCACGATGATGGCACGCGAGCTTTCGGCGTCGGGGCGCGCGATATAGGCGGGAATCCGGCCCTCGCCGTCGAGCGCGGGGATTTCGGTGTTGGTTGCGGACATGGGAGGTCTCCTGACTCTTGCTTCTTGCCGGTGAAGAGGCGAAGCTAGCGGTCGCGGCAGCGCGGCTCAAGCCAAAGCGGCTTTCGGGCGGGAGACACTTTCGGTGGGAGACGGGCGATGAAGTTCAATATCGAGGTGGATTGCACGCCCGAAGAGGCGCGACGCCTGTTCGGGCTCCCCGATCTCGAACCGCTGCACGATATTTATCTGAGCCGCGTCAAGGAGTTGATGGCCAAGGGGATCACCCCCGAAATGGTGCAGGCGATGGTCAAGAGCTGGGTGCCGATGGGCGAATCGGGCCTGGGACTCGTCCAGTCGCTGCTCGGCCAGTTCGGCGGCGGGTTGATGGGGACCGGCGCGAAGCCCGCGCCCAAGGCCGATCCGGACAAGACGGGCGGGGGACGCAAGAGCTGATCGACCCCGAAGCGAACGACACGATCTTTGCGCTGTCGAGCGGGATGCCGCCGGCAGCGATCGGCGTTGTGCGCCTCAGCGGGCCGCGGGCGGGCGCGGCTCTCGAGACTCTGGCGGGGCGATTGCCCGCGCCGCGCCGCGCGTCGCTGGTGCTGCTTCGCGACCGCGCGGGCGGCCCGCTCGATCGGGCGCTGATCCTGTGGTTTCCGGGGCCCGCCACCGCGACGGGCGAGGATCTGGTCGAACTGCACCTGCACGGCGGGCGCGCGGTGATCGCCGCGGTCGAGGCGGCACTGGCCGCGCTGCCCGGCCTGCGCCGCGCCGAACCAGGCGAATTCACCCGTCGCGCCTTCCTCAACGGCCGGATCGATCTGGCCGAGGCCGAGGGGCTCGCCGATCTGCTCGCCGCCGAGACCGAAAGCCAGCGCGTCCAGGCGCTGGAGATGGCGAGCGGGCACGTGTCGCGCGCGGTCGAGGACTGGCAGGCGCGGCTGCTCGCCCTGATGGCGGGCGCCGAGGCCGAGCTCGACTTCTCGGATGAAGACGATGTCGACGATGGCGATGCGCCCGCGCATCGCCTGACCGAAGCGATGGCGACGCTGGCGGCGGACCTGAATGCATGGCTGGCCCGTCCGGCGGCGGAGGTGATCGCCGAGGGGCTGTCGGTGGTGATCGCCGGACCGCCCAATGCCGGGAAATCAACGCTTATCAATGCCTTGGCTCAAAGGGAGCTGGCGATCGTGTCGCCGGTGGCGGGCACGACGCGCGACGTGATCGAAACGCCGCTCGCGCTCGACGGCATCGCGATGCGCTTTTCCGATACGGCCGGGCTGCGCGGCGCAGGGGCCGATGCGATCGAGACGATCGGCATCGACCGCGCGCGGGCCGCGGTCGATGCGGCGGACATTCTGCTATGGCTCGGGCCGCCGAAGGATGCGCCCGATCATCCGCGCTGCATCCTGATTGCGGCGCAGGCGGATCGCTGGCGCGGCGATGCGGCCGCCGAAGCCGATGCGGCGCGTTGCGACGTGGTCCTGTCGGCCGCAACGGGCGAGGGGATGGAGGCGCTCCACCGGCATATCGTCGAAATGGCGCGCACCCTGCTTCCGCGCGAAGGCGAAGCGGCGCTGCGCCAGCGCCAGCGCGCGGCACTTGCCGAAGCCAGAAACTGGCTGACCATCGATATGGCGTCGCGCGAGGCGGGCGACCTCATCCTGCTGGCGGAACGGCTGCGCCTCGCGGCGGCGGCGCTCGACCGCATCACTGGGCGCGCCGGCGTCGAGGAGATGCTCGACACGCTGTTCGGCCGTTTCTGCATCGGCAAATGATGTTCCACGTGGAACAAAAAGCGCAAGATGAGACGCCGATGGATTTGAACTTCGCTTTCCGCTAAGAGCCGCGACGATCATGGACAGCAGCAACCATTTCGATGTCATCGTCGTCGGCGGTGGGCATGCCGGGACTGAGGCCGCCGCCGCCGCGGCGCGGCTCGGCGCGCGGGTGGCACTGGTCAGCTTCGACCCGGCGCTGATCGGCACCATGTCGTGCAACCCGGCGATCGGCGGTCTCGGCAAGGGCCATCTGATGCGCGAGGTCGATGCGCTCGATGGCTGGATGGCGCGCGCCGCCGATGCGGCGGCCATCCATTATCGCATGCTCAACGCCTCGAAGGGCGCGGCGGTGCAGGGGCCGCGCATCCAGGCGGACCGCGCGTGCTATCGCGCCGCGATCCAGAGCTTCCTCGCGGCCGAGGCCGACATCACCGTCGTTTCGGGCGAAGCGGCGGCGCTGGTTCGGTCGAGCGACGGATCGCGGGTCATGGGGCTCGAACTCGGCGACGGATCGGTGCTCCCGGCGCGGGCCGTCGTTCTGGCGACGGGCACTTTTCTCGGCGGGCGCCTGTTTCGCGGCGAGGAGCAGAGCGAAGGCGGCCGTGTCGGCGAAGCGGGCGCGCATCGGCTCGCCGAACAGCTCCGGGGTGCCGGCCTGCCGATGGCGCGACTCAAGACCGGGACCCCGCCGCGACTCGATGGACGGACGATCGATTGGGCGCGGCTCGAGGAACAGCCTTCCGACGACGGGGACTGGACCTGTTCCACGTGGAACAGGGGCCGGACGGTTCCGCAGATATTCTGCGCGATCACCCGGACCAATGCGGCGACGCATCGGATCATCGCCGAGAATCTGCATCGCTCGCCGCTGTTCACCGGCGCGATCGGCGCCAAGGGTCCGCGCTATTGTCCGTCGATTGAGGACAAGATTCATCGCTTTGCCGATCGCGACGGGCATCAGGTGTTTCTGGAGCCCGAGGGGCTCGATACACCCCTCGTCTATCCCAACGGGGTATCGACATCGCTTCCCGCCGAAATTCAGCTCGCGCTGTTGCGGACGATGGAGGGGCTCGAGCGGGTCGAGATGACCGTGCCGGGCTATGCGGTCGAATATGATCATATCGATCCGCGCGCGCTCGACCGGACGTTGCAGGTCCGCGGCATCGACGGTCTCTATTGCGCCGGCCAGATCAACGGCACGACCGGCTATGAGGAAGCCGCGGCGCAGGGATTGGTCGCTGGCGCCAACGCCGCGCTGGCTGCGCAGGACCGCGAACCGCTGATCCTCGACCGTGCCGAATCCTACATCGGGGTGATGGTCGACGATCTGGTGCTTCAGGGCGTGACCGAACCCTATCGGATGCTGACCGCGCGCGCCGAATACCGGCTTCGGCTGCGCGCCGACAACGCCGCGACGCGCCTGACGCCGAAGGGAATCGGTCTGGGGCTGGTACGCGCGGAAACCGCGCAACTGTTCGAAGCGCGCATGGCGGAGCGCCGGCGCGCCGAACACCTGCTCGATCAGCCTGTGGCGACGGCGGATTATCACGCACTCGGAATCGCCATTCCGGGCGATGGCGTCGGCCGCAAGCGGATCGACCTGCTGCGCTTCCCCGGCGTCACGATGGCCACGCTTGGTGACCTGGCGACCGAACTGGCGGGGGTCGATCCGGCCATTCTCGCGGAACTCGCCGAGGACGCGCATTATGCCCCCTATATCGCGCGGCAGGAAAGCGAGTTGCGTGCACTGGCCGCGAACGAGGCTATCCTCCTCGATCCGGCGCTCGATTATGCGGCGATCGGCGGCCTCTCGCGCGAGATGGTCGAGCGGCTGTCGCTGGCACGGCCCGAGACGCTGGGACAGGCGGCGCGCATCGACGGCGTGACGCCGGCGGCGCTCACCGCCATTCTGGTGCACAGCCGCCGCCAGGCCGCGTGAGGAACGAAACGCCATCGCTGCTCGTCGACGGCGAGCAGGCGCGTGCCTGGCTCGACGCGGTTTTTTCTCCATCGGCGCGGCAATGGGAACGGCTGGAGCGCTTCGCCACGATGCTGGTCGCGGAGAATGACCGGCAGAATCTGATCGCTGCTTCGACAATATCGTCGCTGTGGGTCCGGCATATCGCCGACAGCGCGCAACTGCTTGCCCTCGATCGCGAGGGAAAAGGCCAGTGGATCGACCTCGGCAGCGGGCCGGGCCTGCCCGGCCTCGTCGTCGCGATTCTCAGCGAGCGGCCGATGCTGCTGGTCGAGTCGCGCAAGCGGCGCTGCGCCTTTCTGCGCGCTGTAGCCGAAGCGCTCGATCTGGCGCATGTCGAGGTGGCCGAAGCGCGTCTCGAAGCGGTCGCGACGCGCCCGGCGGCGACGATCAGCGCTCGCGCTTTCGCTCCGCTCGACCGATTGATCGCGCTGTCCACGCGTTTTTCCACCGCAAACACGCGCTGGCTGCTGCCAAAGGGACGAAATGCGGTTAAGGAACTGGCGTTGCTCCCGTCGGCATGGCAGAGAATGTTCCACGTGGAACAGAGCCTGACCGATGCCGACAGCCGAATATTGGTCGGCGCCGGAGCAATCGGCGCAAGACAGCGAGGGAAGCGATGATCCGGATCGCCGTGGCGAACCAGAAGGGTGGGGTCGGCAAGACGACGACCGCGATCAACCTCGCGACCGCGTTGGCGGCGACCGGCTGGCGCACGCTCATCATCGACCTCGATCCGCAGGGCAATGCCTCGACCGGGCTGGGGATCAGCCAGGCGCAACGCGAATGCTCGAGCTACGAACTGCTGCGCGGCGACGCGGCGCTGGCCGAATGCGCGGTGCGCACCGCGGTGCCGCGGCTCGACATCGTTCCCGCGACGGTCGATCTGTCGGGGGCCGAGATCGAGCTGATCGAATATGGCGATCGGCTGCATCGCTTGCAGCAGGCGCTGTCGAGCGCCGAGGCCGGGCAATGGGATATCTGTCTGATCGACTGTCCGCCGTCGCTCGGCATGCTGACGCTCAACGCGCTGATCGCCGCCGAGTCGCTGATCGTGCCGCTGCAATGCGAATTCTTCGCGCTCGAGGGGTTGAGCCAGCTGCTCACCACGGTCGAGCGCGTGCGCGGGCGTTTCAATCCGCAACTCTCGATCATCGGCGTCGCGCTGACCATGTTCGACCGGCGCAACCGGCTGACCGATCAGGTGTCGGACGATGTCCGCGAATGTCTGGGCCCCGTGGTGTTCGAAACGGTCATCCCTCGCAACGTGCGCCTGTCGGAGGCGCCGAGCCACGGGCTCCCGGCGCTGATCTACGATCATCGATGCGCGGGTTCGGCCGCCTATATCGCGCTGGCGCGCGAGCTGATCGACCGCCTTCCCAACATTCGCAAGGCCGCTTAAATGACGGAAAAGAAAGAGGAAACTGGACAGGCCCCGGCGCGTAAGCGGCCCTCGGGGCTGGGGCGCGGGCTGAATGCGCTGTTCGGTGATGCGGCGGTCGAGGCGCCGGTGCTCGCGGCGCCCGGCGCGGCGGCACGGGCGGCCCCGATGTCGGGCGACGCGGTCCAGCAAATCCCCGTGGGCTCGATTCGCCCGCTTCCGGGCCAGCCGCGGCGGCATTTCGACGAGGCGGCGATCGTCGAGCTCGCCGAATCGATCGCGGCGCGCGGCCTGCTCCAGCCGATCATCGTGCGGCGGGCGCCCGATGGGCAGGGGTATCAGCTCGTCGCGGGCGAACGGCGCTGGCGCGCGGCGCAGCGCGCCGGTCTGCACCAGATACCGGCGCTGGTGCGCGACCTCGACGACGCCGCGACCTACGAGATCGCGCTCGTCGAGAATATCCAGCGGCAGGACCTCAACGCGATCGAAGAGGCGAGCGCCTATCGCAAGCTGATCGAGGATTTTGGGCACAGCCAGGACGCGCTCGCGAAGCTGGTCGGCAAGTCGCGCAGCCATGTCGCGAATCTGATGCGCCTGCTCGACCTGCCGGCGGCGGTGCAGGATCTGGTCGGTGATGGCGCGCTGTCGATGGGGCATGCGCGCGCGCTGATCGGCGCGGACAATGCCGAGGGCATCGCGCGCAAGGTGGTGAAGGACGGCCTGTCGGTACGCGCGGTCGAGGCGCTGGTGCGCGAGGCGAAGGGCGGCGGGCGCAAGGCGCCGCTCGAATATAAGAGCATGGACGGCGCGCGCGATCCGGACATCGTCGCGGTCGAACGGCATCTGTCCGAACTGCTCGGCATCGGCGTGGCGATTCACTATGCGGGGGGCGGCAAGGGCGCGCTGACGCTGAAATTCGCGTCGCTCGACCAGCTCGACATGATCTGCCAGCGCCTGTCGGGCGAGGCGATCTGAAGGCGCGTCCGCCGGAACCTCTGCATCACCCGCCTGGCGGATCGATCCAGCGTTCGTCCCATTTGCGCCCGATCTCGTTGGGAACGGGCTTCATGCCGGTCGGATAGGCTTCGATCGGGTCCTGATCGGACGCGACCGGGGTTTTCGGCGCGCGCAGGATTCCGGCCCTGGTCAGATGATGGACATAGGCCTTTTCATGATCGGTGACGGGTGTCTCCTTGCCCCAGGCGACATCCTGGAACTGGCGCTGAGCAGCGCTTTTCGGGCGCCTTTCGCGCTTTCGCAGCGCGTCGCAGAAGCGCAGATACCGGCTCAGCAGCCGTTCGTAGAGAGCGATTTCCTCCTGCGTAGGCACGGCCGGAACTCCCGCATCGCGCGGCCTCCGCGGTTCGAGTCGCGGCAACCGTCATGGATCGACACGGCCGCAAATTACCATATTCGGACGGCTCGGCGAACCGTCCGGCGGTGCGGGCCAATCCCTTCCGCGCCGTTAACCATGGTCGTTGAGCAAAGCCTGAACGGGTGATCCGCTAAAGGGGTCGGCGAATGGGGTGGGATTTCCATTCGACTATCGACTGTTCAAGGGACCAAATCATATGCGCACCATTGGAATGAAGCGCGCCCTCGCCGGCGTCGCTATTGCTGCCTTCGCGATGAACGCCCAGGCGGCGCAGGCCGCTTCGGCCACGGGACAGGCCAAGGCCAAGATCCTTCGCCAGATCCAGCTCACCGCCGGCAGCCCGCTCGACTTCGGGACGATCATCAGCGGTTCGACCGCCTCGACCGTCGCGATGACGACCGCGGGGACGCGGACCTGCGGTTCGGGGCTGTCCTGCCCAGGCACCGGCACCGCCGGCAGCTTCGACATTCAGGGCACGAACGGCGCCGTCGTGACGGTATCGGGCGATTCGAGCGTGACGCTCAACGGCTCGATCAGCGGCACGATGACCGCGGCGCTCACCTATTCGGCGAACACCGTCACGCTCGGCGCGAGCGGCGGCAACTTCCAGGTCGGCGGCACGCTGAACGTCGGCGCCAACCAGGCGTCGGGCGACCATGCCGGCACCTATAATGTGACCGTCAACTACCAGTAACGGCGTCGGCAAGGGAGCGGGCGGCCCCTAGCAGCCGCCGATCCGAAGGGCCGCGTGAGGCATCGGCCTCGCGCGGCCCTTTCCGCATGCGCCGAACCCCGTGCCCGCGCGCGGCCGTCATGGTTAGCGAAATATCAACCATCGTGGCGCAAAGCCGGATGCGACCAGACGGTGCGGTGGGGACTGCGCCGGACAACGATTGTGGGGATCGTATCCATGCTGCGCCTTTTCGGGCCATTCCTGTGCCTTTTCATGGCGGCCTTCGCGCTGCCCGCGACGCCCGCTCTTGCGGCGGGCGACCTGCTCGTCGCACCGACGCGGCTCATCCTCGACGGTTCGCGCGGGGCCGAGGTCGTGCTCAACAATATCGGCAGCGAGCCCGCGACCTATCGCATCAGCCTCGAGGTCAAGCGAATGGCCGCCGACGGCGGACTCGACGAGATCGCCGAGGCAGACGCGACGCCGGCGGAAAAGGCCGCGCTCGCGATGATCGCCTTCAGCCCGCGCCGCGTCGTCCTGCCGCCGAACCAGCCGCAGGTCATCCGCGTCGGCGTCCGCGTGCCCGAGGGCACGCCGCCCGGCGAATATCGCGCGCACATGCTGTTCCGCGCCGTGCCCGACAGCGTCGCCGCGACCGCGCCGAAGGCGGCGGGCGAGGGCGTGTCGATCGCGATCACGCCGATCTACGGCATCACCATTCCGGTGATCGTCCGCATCGGCGATCTGGAGGCATCGGCGACCATCGGCGATGCCCGGATCGGCGAGACCCGCGACGGTCCCGCGTTCGAATTCGATCTGACGCGCTCGGGCACGCGGTCGGTCTATGGCGACATCGAGGTGACCCGGCGAGGCGAACCGCAGCCGCTGCTCGTCGCGCGCGGAATCGCCGTCTATCCCGAAGTCGATGCGCGCACCGTGTCGCTGCGCATTCCGCCCGACCTCGCGGCGCAGCTTCGGGGCCCGGTGCATATCCGCTACACCGAGGATCGCGAGGTCGGCGGCGCGACGATCGACGCGGCCGACCGGGTGGTGCGATAGGGCGGACCGGCCGCCGGTTCGGCGGATCGAGCCATGTTCACGCGCACCCTGACGCGATGGCGGCCAGCGATCCTCGCGCTGCTCGCGCTGGTCGGATGCACGCCCGCCGCGGCGCGTGCCGCCGAAGACGGCGGGGTCGCGGCCGCGTCCGACGGCTGGGTGCCGAACGAGGACGACAGCTGGCTGTTCGACCTGCGCTCGGGCGCCTATCGGCTCGGCGGCGGCGTGCGCGGCTATCAGACGCCACAGGGGATCTGCGTCGATCTCGGCGACATGGTGCTCGCGCTCGACCTGTCGCTGCGTATCGATCGCAAGTTGCGCCGCGCAACCGGCTGGGTATTCGACGAGCGGCGCACGCTGACCATCGACCGCGAGGCGGGGGAGGTGCGCGCGGGCAGCCAGCGCCTGCGGATCGCTGCGGGTGCGATCCGCGACACCGCGGCGGGGTGGTGCGTCGATCTGGAGAGCCTCGACACCTGGCTCGGCCTGCCGATCGCCGCCGACCTGTCGAACGCGGTGCTGCGTATCGACGCCGCCGAAAAGCTGCCGTTCCAGCTCGCCGCCGAGCGGCGCGCGCGCGCGGCCGCGCTCCGGCCGCAAGTGTCGTTCGATCTCGCGAGCCTGCCGCAGGCGCGCCGTCCGTACCGCGCATGGACCCCGCCGTCGGTCGATGTCGTCGCCTCGGCCGGTGCCGTCGCCGACCGGCGGGGCGGTTCGCACGTCCAGGCGCGCTACGAGCTTTTCGCCGCCGGCGAGGCGCTCGGGCACAGCGTCGATGCGCGCCTGTCGTCGGACAATCGCGGCGTTCCCGACAGCCTCCGCCTGCGCCTCTATCGCACCGATCCGGAGGGGCGGTTGCTCGGTCCGCTCCGGGCGACCCATTATGCGGTTGGCGACGTCGGGCTCCTGTCGACCGGACTCGTCGCGCAGTCGGCGCCGGGGCGCGGCGCGGTGATCACCAATCGTCCGGTCGAGCGTCCCGACAGCTTCGATCGAACCGATTTTCGCGGCGATCTGCCGGCCGGATGGGATGCGGAGCTCTACCGCAACGGCCAGCTGCTTGCCTTTGCGACCCCCGGTGCGGACGGCCGCTATGAATTCCTCGATATACCGCTGCAATATGGCTCGAATCGCTTCGAGATCATATTGTACGGCCCGCAGGGTCAGATTCGGCGTGAGATCAAGCAGTTGCAGGTCGGCATCGACTCGATTCCGCCGCGCCAGACCTGGTATTGGGCGGGGATCGCGCAGGAAAACGCCGACCTCGTCGAATTCGGCGGACGTCATGCGACCTTCCGCCGCGGCTGGCGCGGCACGCTGGGGCTCGAACGCGGGCTCGACACGCGTACCTCGGTCGCCGCCTATGCACACAGCCTGATGATCGAGAATGTCCGGCGGACCTACGGCGAGGTCGCGCTGCGCCGCGCGATCGGCCCGACGCTGGTCGAGGTCGCGGGCGCCTATGCCGGGGATGGCGGATCGGCGGCGCGCGCCAGTTGGCTCGCCGCCTTCGGCGAAACCTATGTGCGCGCGGATGCGATGCGCGGGTGGGGCGGTTTCGTCTCGGATCGGTTCGCCGGGTCCGTCAGGGGCCTGTACCAGCTCTCGCTCGACCAGGCGGTGGCGCTGGGGCGGACGGTGCTGCCCCTGCACATCGACGCGCGGCAGGTCGACCGCTGGACGGGCGTCTCGAGTCTCGAGGCGACCGCGCGCGTCTCGGCCAATCTGCGCGCGATCAGCCTGACCGGCCAGCTCGACTGGGTCCGCAGCCATAACCCCTTCGGCACCGATCCGCCCGACAATCTCGGCGCGACCCTGCTCGCCAACGCCCGGATCGGGCGCATCCGCCTGCGCGGCGAGGCGCGCGTGGCGCTGGCGGGCGGCAACGACGCCACGCGCATGGCGCTGATCGGCGAGTGGGCGGGCAAGGGCGATGCCGAGTGGCGGGGCGAGGTCGGCTATGATCGCGGCTACGACCGGGCGCGGGCCGGGATCGGTTACACGCGGCGCTTCCGGCGTTTCCAGCTTTCGGGGTTCGGCGAGGTGGCGAGCGACGGGTCGGTGGCGGCGTCGCTGTCGCTCGCTTTCAGCTTCGGTCCGAAACCGGGCGGCGGCTGGCGGCTGTCGAGCGAAAAGCTGGCGAGCCGCGGGCAGGTGCTCGCCGATATCTTCCTCGACGACAATGGCGACGGGGTGCGCCAGCCGGGCGAGAGCGCGATGGCCGGCGTGCCGCTGACCGCGGGCCGGGTCCACGCCGATGCCGCGACCGACGCGGCGGGGCAGGCGATGATCGACGGGCTCGAACCCTTCCGCCCGGTGATGATCGGGATCGATGCCGGCAGCCTGCCCGACCCCTATGTCCAGTCGGCGCTGCCCGGCATCGTCGTGACGCCGCGTCCCGGCGTTGCCACGCGCGTCACGCTGCCGATGGTCGCGGCGGGGGAGATCGAAGGCATGGCGCTGCGCGATGGCGGCCAGGCGATCGAGGGGCTGGGCCTCGAACTGATCGATGCCGAAGGGCGCGTGCGCAAGGCGACGCTCAGCGAGTTCGACGGCTATTTTCTGTTCGAAGGGGTTCCCTATGGCCGCTACACGGTACGGCTCGATCGGACATCGGCCGCCGCGCTGCGTCTCGACCCCGGTTTCGCGATCGCCGCCTCCCCGGGCAAGGCGGCGCCGCGCGTGCGGCTCGGCCCATTGGCGCTGAAGCCGCTGCCTCGCGCATTGGCAGGGCCCGGCGCGGCCGCGCCGGACGGCGAGGCCAGCGACGGATCGCCCTGATCACCTGAATTTGAAGTTCGCCACATCGATGTCGTCATCGCGGGCTTGCCCCGGGATCCCGCTTTTCTTCCGTCCGTACACGAAAGGAAGCGGGGGACCTCGGGGCAGGCCCGGGATGACGATGACGCCACCGGTGGGCTCTCCACCGCCCGCCTGGCCCGGATCAGCAGCGGCTGTTGCGATCGATCTCGCGACCGAGAAGCGCACCACCGGCCGCGCCGATGATCGTACCGGGCGTGCGGTCGCCATAGCGGTCGATCTCGCGTCCCAGCAGCGCGCCGGCGGCGCCCCCGATGATCAGCCCTGTCGTTCCTCCGCTGCGGCAGTGATGGCGGGAACGGTAATATCGGCGGTCGCGATAATGATCGCGCCTATAATCGCGGCGATAGTCGCGCCGGTAATCGCGCCGGTAATCGCGGTAGCGATCATTGTCGCGATGTCCGTAATAGCCGCTCCGGTGGTGGCGGTCGCGCGCGTCGGCGTCGGTCGGCACGGCGGCCGCGGCGCTCGCGCCGATCAGCGCCGCCAGGGCGAATTTCTTCATCCAGAACATGGTCGTCCTTTCCTGTCGGTCCCCGCGGGACAGATTGGAACCGCGATGCTGGCGCCTGGCTGAACCCGCGGGCGCCATGCGGCCGATCGCGTCTCGCTTCGTCGTCCGGCGGACGCATTTCGTCGCGTTCGACCGCCGAGGAGGCTCTTTGTCGATGGGGCAGACCATGCCTATCGAATGCGGATATCGGCGTGGTTCCTCTTTTGCGTCACCCTGAACCTGTTTGGCGGTTGTTTCCGGCAAGGAACCGTTCCCCGGCGAAAGCCGGGGTCCAGATGGCATGGCGCTGCCCCATATGAACCCCGGCTTTCGCCGGGGAACAGGCCTCAACTGCTTGAGGGGCCTAGGACGGATCGACATTCAGCTCTGGCGGCCTGCAAATGGCGGCTTTTCGCGCTTCCGCTGCTCAAGTGCCA
>NZ_BCUA01000098.1 GCF_001591045.1 Sphingopyxis granuli NBRC 100800
CCCCCGCCGATGCCGAGCACGGCTTCGGCCCGCACGATATGGCTCTGCGCATCGTCCCCGGCCAGATCGAACGGCTGGAGGCGGAGATCGACGCGATGAACGCCGCGCTCGATCCGCTGCGCAGCTTCATCCTGCCCGGCGGCGCCGAGGCGGCGGCGCGGCTCCACCTCGCGCGCGCGGTGACGCGCCGCGCCGAGCGGTCGGCGGTCGCGGCGGGGGCGGACCGCGCCCTCAACCCGCTCGCGCTCGCCTATCTCAATCGCCTGTCGGACCATCTGTTCGTGCTGACGCGCCACCTGAACGCCGCGGCGGGCGGCGACATCCTCTGGAAACCCGGCGCTACGCGCTGACCATCGGAACCCCGTTATCGTCATTGCGAGCGGTGAAGCCGCGCGGCAATCCAGAGCGGGCGCAAACTGCCCGGGATTGCTTCGCTCCGCTCACGATGGCTCTGGCCTATCCAAAATTGTCAGGACTCCAAGACACGCCCGACCCTCGCCGTGCGGAAGCAGAGTGGGGGCCTTGTTCCATTCGGATCATTATGGTAGAAAAGAAGAAGTTTTTCTAGAAAGGCATATTGTGAGTTTGAATGTCAAAGACCCGGAGGCACACCGCCTCGCACAGGCTATCGCGCGGGCGACTGGCCAGAGCATGACCCGCGTGGTCACGGATGCCTTGCGCGATCGTCTCGCCGCGATCCAGCGCCGCAAGGCCAGGGCCAGCGTGGAGGAACTCCTCGCGATTGCCGACCGAGCGGCTGCCCATGTGAAGCGCCCCTACGCCGATCATGCCGAACTGTTATACGACGACGCCGGCCTGCCTCGGTGATGCAGTGATAATCGACACTTCTGCTCTGGTCGCGATCCTTTATCACGAACCCGAAGGTCCGTCCTTCGTCCGGCTGATCCATGATGCCGAAAGCTGTCGCATCAGCGTCGCCAATCATGTCGAATTATCGATGGTCGTCGAAAGCCAGCTCGGACCCCAAGGGATGCGTCAGGCGGAAAACTTCTTTCGGCGCGCAGGCATCGCGATCGAACCCGTGACGGTCGAACAGGGCGAGCTGGCCCGACAGGCCTTTCTCGACTACGGCAAGGGACGCCACAAGGCCGGGCTGAACTTCGGCGACTGCTTCGCCTATGCCCTGGCGAAGGCGGCGGGCGAGCCGCTGCTGTTCAAAGGCGATGATTTCGCACGGACCGATATCGAGGCGGCCTGGAGCGGCGAGCGGTAGATCGATCGTCTTTGAGACATCCGTGCCCGTGTGCAGTGGGGCAGGGTGATGGCGATCGTTCCCTATATGTTCTGGACAATCGCCGCGTATCCGTGCATAGTTCCCCGCTCGCGAAACCGAATCGCCCTCTCGCGGATTGTTTCGACATGGCCAGCCGAATAGATGTTTCGTCCGCTTCGCTTTCCGGTGTCTCCGATCTGGCGCGGCGCTTCGCCGCGACGCGGCAACTGACGCTCGACCTCGCGGCGCCGCTGTCGGACGCCGATGCGAGCGCGCAGTCGATGCCCGACGCTTCGCCCGCCAAATGGCATCTCGCGCATACGACATGGTTTTTCGAAACATTCGTGCTGCGCGATCACCAACCCGGCTATTGGCTGTTCGACGACCGCTACCCCTATCTCTTCAACAGCTATTACGAGGCGGAGGGGCCGCGCCATGCCCGCGCGCGCCGCGGGCTGCTGACGCGTCCGTCGCTCGATCAGGTGCGCGCGTGGCGGGACCATGTCGATGCGGCGGTGCAGGCGGCGCTGCCCGGCCTGCCGCCTGCGGCGCACGCGCTGATCGAACTCGGCATCCAGCATGAGCAGCAGCATCAGGAATTGCTGCTCACCGACATCAAGCATCTGTTCGCGCAGAACCCGCTCGGCCCCGCGCTATGGGAGCCCGAACCGCGATTCGCGTGTGAAGCCGCGCGCTTTTCCGCGCCTTTCGCATCCGCACCCGACCCGGCGGGCGCGCTGACCTGGGTCACCGGCGAGGAAGGTATCGTGGCGGTCGGCCACGACGGCGACGGCTTCGCATTCGACTGTGAAGTTCCGCGCTTTTCCGTGCTTCTGACGCCGCACGCGCTCGCCAGCCGTCCGGTGACCAACGGCGAATGGCAGCAGTTCATCGCCGATGGCGGCTACCGCACCGCGTCGCTGTGGCTCAGCGACGGCTGGGCCTGGGTGCAGGCGCAGGACGTCGACGCGCCCGCCTATTGGCGCGACGGGCGCTGCTTCACCCTGTCGGGCTGGCGCGAGATCGACCCGGACGCGCCGGTGACGCACATCAGCCTCTTCGAGGCCGACGCCTTCGCGGCTTGGGCCGGCGCGCGGCTGCCGACCGAGCATGAATGGGAAGCCGCCGCCGCGCCGCTCGACCCGGCCGCGGGGCAGCAACTCGACGCGGCGGGGCCGGTGCAGCCCGCGGCACAGGCCGCCGCCACCGGACTGCAACAAATGTTCGGCAGCGTGTGGGAATGGACCGGTAGCGCCTATCGACCCTATCCCGGCTTCCGCCCCGCGCCCGGCGCGGTCGGCGAATATAACGGCAAGTTCATGAGCGGCCAGTTCGTGCTCAAGGGCGGCAGCTGCGCGACCCCGCGCGGCCATGTGCGTGCCTCCTACCGCAATTTCTTCTATCCGCATCAGCGCTGGCAGTTCACCGGTCTGCGCCTCGCGCGGGACCTTTGACATGGGCGTCGTCCGTCATCTGCGGCAGGTCGATGCCGATGCCGCCGGGGTCGACACCGCCTTTCGCGCCGACGTCCGCGCCGGGCTGTCGCAGGCGCAGAAGGCGATTCCGGCGCGCTGGCTCTACGATGCGACCGGTTCGGCGCTGTTCGAGGATATCACCGCGCTCCCCGAATATTATCCGACGCGCAGCGAGACCGACCTGCTGAAGCGCCACGCCGCCGCGATGGCCGCGGCGATCGGCCCGGGCCGCGCGGTGGTCGAACTGGGATCGGGCAGCGCGACGAAGACGCCGCTGCTGCTCGATGCCATCGCCCCCGCCGCCTATGTGCCCGTCGATCTGTCGGGGACGATGCTGCGCGACAGCGCCGCCGACCTCGCGGCGCGCTTTCCCGGCCTTCCCGTCTATCCGGTCGAGGCCGACTTCACCCAGCGCGTCCTGCTGCCGCGCGAGATCGCGGCGCTGCCCAAGCTCGGCTTCTTTCCCGGATCGACGATCGGCAACATGGTCGCGGCCAGCGCGGTCGACCTGCTGCGCAACTGGCGCGCGGCGCTGGGCGACGGCTCGCGCCTCCTGATCGGGATCGACCGGATCAAGGACCGCGCGACGCTGACCGCCGCCTATGACGATCCGGCGGGGGTCACCGCCGCTTTCAACCGCAACCTGCTCGAACGCATCAACCGCGAGCTGGAGGGCGATATCGCGATCGAGAATTTCCTTCACCGCGCGGTCTGGAACGATGCGCAGGCGCGGATCGAGATGCATCTCGTCGCCGCGTGCGACATGGCGTTCACCGTCGACGGGCAACGCTATCGCATGGCGAAGGGGGAGACGATCCACAGCGAGAACAGCCACAAATACGGCCCGCGTGATGCCAGCCTGCTGCTGCGCGCCGGCGGCTGGACCCCGCTCGCGACGTGGGACGACGCAGATCCCGCCTTCGCGCTGATCCTCGCCGAAGCGACCGAGCCCCGCTCCGCCCCTTGACGGCGCGATCGCTTTTCCCGACTGACGCCGGGAACCGGCACCAGCCCACTCCCCGACCCGCCTTCCGACGACAGCGTCCTGATGGGAGGCCGGGCGGGGCAGCGGGCCGGTGCCGCCAATTGGAAAGGGCAACATATGATCGTCGGCGTTATCGGGGCAGGGCAAATGGGCGCAGGGATCGCCCAGGTATCGGCGGGCGCGGGGCACGACGTCCTGCTGTCCGACGTCGACCTCGCGCGCGCCGAGGCGGGCAAGGCGGGCATCGCCAAGGCGCTCGGCCGCCTCGTCGCGAAGGAGAAGATGACGCCGGACGCCGCCGACGCGTTGCTCGCCCGCATCGCCCCCGTCGCCGATCATGCCGCCTTCGCCCCCGCCGACCTCGTCATCGAGGCGGCGACCGAGCGTGAGGAGATCAAGCGCGCGATCTTTGCCAGCGTCGGGCCGCATCTGTCGGACACCGCGATCCTCGCGACCAACACCAGCTCGATCCCGATCACCCGCCTCGCGCAGGCGGCGCCCGACCCGGCGCGCTTCATCGGCGTCCATTTCTTCAATCCGGTGCCGGTGATGGGGCTGATCGAGCTGATCCGCGGCCTTGCCACCAGCGACGCGACGCTCGCGGCGGTCGAGGCCTATGGCCGCGGCCTCGGCAAGGAGATCGTCCACGCCAACGACGCGCCGGGTTTCATTGTCAACCGCGTGCTGATGCCGCTGATCAACGAGGCGGTGTTCGCGCTGGGCGAGGGCGTCGCGACGATGCGCGACATCGACGCCGGCTGCCGGCTCGGGCTCAACCATCCGATGGGGCCGATCACGCTCGCCGACTTCATCGGCCTCGACACCTGTCTCGAGATCATCCGCGTGCTGCACAGCGGCACCGGCGACCCCAAGTTCCGCCCGGCGCCGCTGCTCGTCCAATATGTCGAGGCGGGATGGGTCGGCCGCAAGGCCGGGCGCGGCTTCTATGACTGGACGGGGGCGGAGCCCGTGCCGACGCGGTGACGGCCGCCATGACCGACACGCTTCTCCCGCTCCTCAAATCGACCTTTGGCTTCGACGCCTTCCGCGGCCGCCAGGCCGAGGTGGTGGAACGGGTGATGGCGGGGCGCCACACGCTCGCGGTGATGCCGACCGGGGCGGGCAAGTCGCTGACCTACCAGCTTCCCGCGGTCGCGCTCGACGGCTGCGTGATCGTCGTTTCGCCGCTGATCGCGCTGATGCACGACCAGCTGCGCGGCGCGCGGGCGGCGGGAATCCGGGCGGCGTCGCTGACCAGCGCCGACGCCGACCATGCCGACACGCGGCAGGCCTATCGCGAGGGGCTGCTCGACCTCCTCTACGTCGCGCCCGAACGCGCGACCGGCGAAGGGTTCCGCGCGCTGCTCGACTCGCGCAGGCCCGCACTGTTCGCGATCGACGAGGCGCATTGCGTTTCGGAATGGGGACATGATTTCCGGCCCGACTACCGCCTGCTCAGGCCGCTGCTCGACGCCTTTTCCGACGTGCCGCGGCTCGCGCTCACCGCGACCGCCGATCGCCACACTCGCGCCGACATCCTCGTCCAACTGGGTATCCCGCAGGACGGGCTGGTGCTCGCGGGTTTCGACCGGCCGAACATCCGCTACCGCGTGATGCCGCGCGTCGGCGCGGCGAAGCAACTCGCCGCTTTCATCACCGCCAACCCGGGGCCGGGAATCGTCTATTGCCCGACGCGCGACGGGACCGAGCGCATGGCGGCCAGCCTCGCGGCGGCGACGGGACGGCCGGTCGCCGCCTATCACGCCGGGCTCGATCCCGAACGGCGCGCGCAGGTGCAGCATGATTTCGTGGCGTCAGAGGACGGCATCGTCACCGCGACGGTCGCCTTCGGCATGGGGATCGACAAGCCCGACGTGCGCTTCGTCGCGCACGCGGGCCTGCCCAAGTCGATCGAGAGCTATTATCAGGAAACCGGGCGCGCGGGCCGCGACGGCGACCCGGCCGAGGCACTGATGCTGTGGGGCGCCGACGATTTCGCGCGCGCGCGGATGCGCCTGTCCGAACTGCACGAGGCGCGCATCGCAAGCGAGCGGGCGCGGCTCGACGCGCTCGCGGCGCTGGTCGAGACGGTCGAATGCCGCCGCGCGCTCCTGCTCCGCCATTTCGGCGAGCATCCGCCCGAACGCTGCGGCAATTGCGACAATTGCCTCGACCCGCCGCGCCAGCTCGACGCGACGGTGCTCGCGCAGAAACTGCTCTCCGCCGTCTATCGCACCGGACAGAGTTTCGGCGCGGGGCATGTCGAGGCGGTACTGACCGGGCGGAGCGACGAGCGCATCGTCCAGCGTGGCCACGACAAGCTGTCGGTTTTCGGCATCGTCGCGGGGGAGGAGGTACGGCTGATCAAGCCGCTGGTGCGCAGCCTGATGGCGCGCGAGGCGCTGGCGACCACCGAGCATGGCGGGCTGATGCTCGGCCCGGCGGCGCGGCCGGTCCTGAAGGGTGAGGCGCCGGTGCTGATCGCCGAACCCCCGGCGCGGCCGGCGCGGCGCGGCGGGCGTGCCGACCCGGCGGCGGCGAACCCGGTCGGCGATCCGCTGTTCGAGGCGCTGCGCGCGATCCGGCGCGAGCTGGCGGCGGAGGCGGGAGTGCCGCCCTATGTCGTCTTTCACGACGCGGTGCTGCGCGCGATGGCGAGCGATCGGCCTTCGACGCGGGCGGAACTGGCGACGATCCCGGGGGTCGGCGCAAAGAAGCTGGAGGCATGGGGCGATGCCTTTCTGGAGGTGATCCGGCAGTATTGAGCGTGAGAAAGCGAACTGTATGTCATCCCGGACTTGATCCGGGATCCATTCATCCGACGCTGCGTGAATGGATCCCGGATCAAGTCCGGGATGACGAGCGGGGCCGGGCAATGTCCGCTCACCACCTCCCAGCCGCCGCGCTGCCCTCACCCTTGCCCGACAGGATCGCAGACCGCGCACCTTCACGCTTGTCAGCAAATGCGGCTGGCCTATACATCGCGTCATGAGCGATTTTCGTCCCCTGACCGACCATTACAGCGTCGCGCCGCAGATCGACCTCGAGGATGTCGCCGCGGCGAAGGCGGCGGGCTTCGCGCTTGTCGTCAACAACCGTCCCGATGGCGAGGACAGCGCGGCGCCGCAGGGCGATGCCATCGCGCACGCCTGCGCGGCCGAAGGGCTGGCCTATGCCGCGATTCCGATCGGCCATGCGGGGTTCAGCCACGCGCAGCTCGACGCGCTCGACACTTTGCTTCGCGACGCGACGGGGCCGGTGCTCGCCTATTGCCGCTCGGGCACGCGCTCGACGCATCTGTGGGCGCTGACGCGCGCGCGCGCCGGCGACGATGTCGACGCGATCTGCGCCGCCGCCGCGCGGGCGGGCTACGATCTGGCGGCGCTGCGTCCGATGATGGACGCGCTGGCGGGCGACGCGTGACGGCGGGCGCGCTGATCCAGCTTGCCGCGTCGCTGGTCGCGGTGCTGTTCGTCGCCTGGCTGGTGAAGGCGATGGGGCTCGGCGCGGACCCGCGCATCGCCGACGCCGCCCACGCGATCCGCCTGGCCGAGGAAGCCGAGACGGGGTTTGGCGGGGTCGACGTCGCGCGCGACCGTGCGGGCTATGCGGCGATCGTCCGCAATGCGGAGGGGCGGATGATGCTGGTCCGCGCGCACGGCAACCATTTCGCGGCGCGTGCCGTTGATGCCAGCGTGATCGGGCGGCTCGACAAGAATTTCCTGACCCTCGCCACGCCCGAGCGGACCTTCGGCGCGGTGACGCTCCAGCTCGGCAAGGACGCCGGGGTGTGGGCGGCGCGGATGCGGGCGCTGTCGGATCGCGCGGCGGCGCCGCCCGCGGCGGAGCGGATCGCCGCCGCCGCGGCGCGCGCGCCGGAAGGGGCGGCGAGCCATGGATAAGCTGCCCGATCCCGTCGTCTATGCGGTTCCGGCGTTCATCCTCCTGCTGATCGTCGAGATGATCGTGTCGCTGCGCCGCGACCGCAGCCGCTATGAAGCGCGCGACACGCTGACCTCGCTGATGCTCGGCACCGGCAGCCAGGTCGCCGGCGCCTTCGTCGGCGCGGCGGTGGTCGGCATGGCGGTGTGGGTCTATCAATATCGCCTGTTCGACATCGGCCTCGACCTGCGGCACTGGTGGTGGGCGTGGCTGCTCTGCTTCCTGCTCGATGACCTTGCCTATTACGCCTTTCACCGCAGCGCGCACCGCGTGCGCTGGTTCTGGGCGAGCCATGTCATTCACCACAGTTCGCAGCATTATAATCTCTCGACCGCGCTGCGGCAGACGTGGACTGGCTTCTTCAGCCTGACCTTCCTCTTCCGCCTGCCGCTGTTCCTGATCGGCTTTCCGCCGGCGATGGTCTTCTTCTGCGGCGGGCTCAACCTGATCTATCAGTTCTGGATCCATACCGAAGCGATCGGACGGATGCCGAAATGGTTCGAGGCGGTGATGAACACGCCCTCGCACCACCGCGTCCATCACGGGGTCAACCCGCGCTATCTCGACGCCAATTACGCCGGCGTCTTCATCGTCTGGGACAAGCTGTTCGGCAGCTTCGTCCCCGAACGCGACGACGATCCGGTGCGCTACGGCATCGTCAAGCAGCTCGGTAGCTTCAACATCCTGTGGGCCGCGGTCCACGAATGGGTCGGCATCGCGAAGGACGTGTGGGCCGCGCCGTGGCGGCACAAGCTCGACTATGTCTGGCGCGAACCCGGCTGGAGCCACGACGGCAGCCGGCTGACCAGCGACATGATCAAGGACCGATGGCGCGCGCGGCACGCGGTGGAAGAGGCGGCGGAGTAAGCGCCATCGCTTCGCGAGCGACGCGTAATGGGCTTGCCTCGCCATCTAATGACATTCATGTAAGTCGCTATGGACCACCGAGCGGGTGGCGAGGGGAGCGGCATATGGATCAGTTCGACATCATCGTCATCGGCGGCGGCAGCGCGGGAAGCGCGGCGGCGGGGCGGCTTGCCGCGGACGGGACGCGGCGCGTCTGCCTAGTCGAGGCGGGCGGGTCGAACGACAGCGTCCGGGTCAAGACGCCGGGCTTCATGCCCTTCATCCCCAAGGCGTCGAACTGGCAATATGACACGGTGCCGCAGGCCGGGCTGAACGGGCGCGTCGGATACCAGCCGCGCGGGCGCGGGCTCGGCGGGTCGAGCGCGATCAACGCGATGGTCTATATCCGCGGCAACGCGTTCGACTACGACCAGTGGGCCGAACTGGGCGCGACAGGGTGGAGCTATGCCGACGTGCTGCCCTATTTCACGCGCAGCGAGGGCAATGAGCGCGGCGCCGACGATTTTCACGGCGGCGACGGGCCGCTGAGCGTCATGGACCAGCGCTGGCCCAATGTGACGAGCCGGCGTTTCGTCGAGAGCGCGGCGGCGTTGCAACTGCCGCGCACCCCCGATTTCAACGGGGCGCAGCAGGAGGGCTTCGGCCTCTATCAGGTGACGCAGAAGGCGGGCGAGCGCTGGTCGGCGGCGCGCGCCTATGTCGAGCCGCTGCGCGGGCGCGCCAATTTCGATATCCGGACCGGTGCGCTGGTCGAGCGGATATTGGTCGAGGACGGGCGCGCGACCGGGGTGGTGATCCGCCGCGGCCGCGGGCGCGAGACGCTGCGCGCCGCGGGCGGTGTGATCCTGTCGGCGGGGGCCTTCGGCAGCCCGCAGATTTTGATGCTGTCGGGGATCGGTCCCGCTGCGCATCTGCGCGAACATGGCATCGACGTCACCCTCGACCGCGCCGGGGTGGGCGCGAATCTGCAGGATCATATCGACTATGTGTCGAGCTGGGAAACGCGCTCGACCGAGCCGTTCGGCGACAGCCTCGGCGGCACATGGCGGATGGTCAAGGCGATCGTCGAGCATCGCCGCAGGCGCACCGGCATCATGACCACCTGTTTCGCCGAGGCGGGCGGCTTCTGGAAATCGCGCCCCGACCTGCCCGCGCCCGATATCCAATATCATTTCGTCCCCGCGATGCTCGAGGATCACGGCCGCGCCAAGGTGAAGGGGCACGGTTTTTCCTGTCACGCCTGCGTGCTGCGTCCCGAAAGCCGCGGCAGCGTGACGCTGGCGTCCGCCGATGCCGCCGCCGCGCCGCTGATCGACCCCGGTTTCCTGACCGACGACCGCGACATGGCCGTCCTGCGCGCCGGGGTGCGGATGATGTACCGGATCGTCGCCGCGTCGCCGCTGTCCGGTTATGCCGGGGCCGACCGCCATCCGATCGACCTTGACGACGACGCGGCGCTCGACGCGCTGATCCGCAGCCGCGCCGACACCGTCTATCACCCGGTCGGCACCTGCCGCATGGGCAGCGACGCGGACGCCGTGGTTGATCCGACGCTGAAGGCGAACGGGATCGAGCGGCTGTGGGTCGCCGATGCGAGCGTCATGCCGCGGCTGGTCAGCGGCAACACCAACGCCCCGAGCATCATGATCGGCGAGCGCGCGGCCGATTTCGTCGCGGCGGCGCTGGGCTGACCGGCGCTACCGTCGATTCGGCGAATCGCTATATGGCGGCACGGCAAGCGCCTGCAAAAAGGGCGTTTCCGGCCCCGCGGATGGGCAAGGTAAAAAAAGAGGGCCGGAACTTGCGTCCCGGCCCAGCCTTTCAGGCTCTCCCCTCCTGAAACTCATGACAGGCTGAATGCCATATTAATGAGGGGATGAAAAGGCCTAATTTGCAGGCAATGCTGCACCCGTCTTGTGCAGCGGCCCGGTGCACAAAAAACGGCCGGGACATCCGTCCCGGCCTGAGTGGTTCGCAGGAGGAACCTCGTCGGACCCCGCCGCCTTTTTCGAAGAGGAGAGCGTGCGGCGGCGGGTGTCCTGTCCGGTCGATCAATAGGTGTAGGCGCGCTCGCCATGTTCGCCGAGGTCGAGCCCTTCGCGCTCGACCTCCTCGCTGACGCGCAGCCCGGTGAGCGCCTTGGCGACGGTGATGGCGATGGCGGTACCGACGCCGGCCCAGACGATCGTCGTGCCGACCGCCAGCACCTGCGTGACGAACTGGCCGCCGATCGCATAATCGGCCCCGCCGGGCCCGCCGAGACCGGGGGCATAGACGATGGCGGTGCCGAGCGCCCCGACGATGCCGCCGACGCCGTGGATGCCGAAGGCGTCGAGCGAGTCGTCGTAGCCGAGCCGTGGCTTGAGGACGGTCACCATGTAGAAGCAGATCACCGACGCCGCCGCTCCGAGGACGATGGCGCCGAACGGCCCCGCGTTGCCGGCGGCGGGCGTCACCGCGACCAGCCCGGCGATGATGCCCGAGCAGAAGCCGAGCGCCGACGGCTTGTGCCCCGCGACCTTCTCCGCGATCATCCAGAACAGCCCGGCCGACGCGGTGGCGACGAAGGTGTTGATCATCGCCAGCGCTGCCGAACCGTTTGCTTCGAGCGCCGACCCGGCGTTGAAGCCGAACCAGCCCACCCACAGCAGGCCGGTGCCGACCATCGTCAGCGTCAGCGCGTGCGGCGCCATGATCTCTTTCTGATAGCCGATGCGCTTGCCGAGGATCAGCGCCGCCACCAGCGCCGAGACACCGGCGTTGATGTGCACGACGGTGCCACCGGCGAAATCGAGCGCGCCCATTTCGAAGAACAGGCCGCCCGCCGCCCACACCATGTGCGCGATCGGGAAATAGACGATCGTCAGCCAGACGATGCCGAACACCATGACCGCCGCGAATTTCATCCGCTCGACCGTCGCGCCCAGCACCAGCGCGAGGGTGATCGCGGCAAAGGTCATCTGAAAGCTGATGAAGACATATTCGGGCAGCTTGAAACCGTCGCTGAACGTATCGGCGAGGCTGTCGGCGGTGACGCCCGACAGGAAGAACTTGCCCCAGGCGATGAAGGCATTGCCTTCGGGGCCGAAGGCGAGGCCGTAGCCGTAACAGACCCAGACGAGCATCGCGAGGCAGGCGGCGGCGCCGACCTGCGTCATCGTCGACAGCATGTTCTTGGTGCGCGTGAGGCCGCCGTAGAAGAGCGCGAGGCCGGGCAGGATCATCGCGAGCACCAGCACGGTCGCGGTCATCATCCAGGCGACGTCGCCTTTGTCGACAACGGCTTCGACAACGGCTTCGGCGGCTTCGGGCGCGGCCTGCTGCGCCCAGGCGGGTGTCGCGGCGATCAGCGCGAGACCGGCGGCGCCGGTGGCTGCCGCCATTTTCTGTGCGAACGTCATATCAGTCCCCTTGGTCATTTTACAGCGCCGCCTCGCCGGTCTCGCCGGTGCGGATGCGCACCGCCTGGCCGACGTCGAGCACGAAGATCTTGCCGTCGCCGATCGCGCCGGTGGCGGCGCTTTGCTGCAGCGTTTCGACGACGCGCGGTGCGATTCCGTCGTCGCAGACAAGCTCGATCCGCACCTTGGGCACCATGTTCGCCGCATATTCGGCGCCGCGGTAGATTTCGGTCTGCCCCTTCTGCCGTCCGAAGCCTTTCGCCTCGGTCACGGTCATGCCGGCGATGCCGAGCGCGGTCAGCGCCTCGCGCACCTCGTCGAGCTTATATGGTTTGATGATCGCCAGGATCAGCTTCATGATGCCCCCTTTCGCTTGTGGCATCATGCTGCGGTGCAACAGCCGTGCCAGATCGGACACGGCACAGGATTTGCGCGACATTTTATGTCAAACTTTGGATTACGATAACATTATTCGTTCGAGAAATAAGCAGCATGTCGTAGATGTGCCTAAAATTTAGGCTATCGCCGCGAGATGCGATCCCGGAGCCT
>NZ_BCUA01000099.1 GCF_001591045.1 Sphingopyxis granuli NBRC 100800
CCCCGGCCCCTCCCGCAAGCGGGAGGGGAGTCTAAGCGTGTTCAAGAAAATCCTGATCGCCAACCGCGGCGAAATCGCCTGCCGCGTCATCAAGACCGCGCGCCGCATGGGCATCGCGACCGTTGCCGTCTATTCGGACGCCGACGCGCGCGCGCCCTTCGTGCGGATGGCCGACGAGGCGGTGCACATCGGCCCGTCGCCCGCGTCCGAATCCTATCTGATCGCCGACAGGATCATCGAAGCCTGCAAGGCGACGGGCGCCGAGGCGGTGCATCCGGGCTATGGTTTCCTGTCGGAGCGCACCAGCTTCGCCGAGGCGCTGGCCAAGGAAAATATCGCCTTCATCGGCCCGCCGGTGAACGCGATCGCCGCGATGGGCGACAAGATCGAATCGAAGAAGCTTGCGAAGGAAGCGGGCGTCAACGTCGTCCCCGGCTTCGTCGGCGAAATCCGCGACACCGAGCATGCGGTCGAGATTTCGAACGAGATCGGCTATCCGGTGATGATGAAGGCGTCGGCGGGCGGCGGCGGCAAGGGGATGCGCCTCGCCTATGATGAAAAGGACGTCCGCGAGGGGTTCGAGAGCGTCAAGCGCGAGGGGCTCAACAGCTTTGGCGACGACCGCGTCTTCATCGAGAAGTTCATCCTCAACCCGCGCCACATCGAAATCCAGATCCTCGGCGACCAGCACGGCAACATCCTCTATCTGAACGAGCGCGAATGCTCGATCCAGCGCCGCCACCAGAAGGTGGTCGAAGAGGCGCCGTCGCCCTTCGTGACCGAGAAGATGCGCAAGGCGATGGGCGAACAGTGCGTCGCGCTGTCGAAGGCGGTCGGCTATTACAGCGCGGGCACGGTCGAACTGATCGTCTCGGGAGCCGACCCGACGGGCGAGAGCTTCTATTTCCTCGAAATGAACACGCGGCTTCAGGTCGAGCATCCGGTGACCGAGGCGATCACCGGCATCGACCTCGTCGAACAGATGATCCGCGTCGCGGCGGGCGAGAAGCTCGAACTGACGCAGGACGATATCAAGATCGACGGCTGGGCGATCGAGAACCGCGTCTATGCCGAGGACCCCTATCGTGGTTTCCTGCCCTCGACCGGGCGGCTGACGCGCTACAAGCCGCCGGTGCCGGGCTGGACTGACGACGGCGCGGAGAACGGCCGCCGCGGCGTCGACGGCGTGCGCGTCGACGATGGCGTCTATGACGGCGGCGAGGTGTCGATCTTCTACGACCCGATGATCGCCAAGCTGATCACCTGGGGCAGGACGCGCGACGAGGCCGCCGATCTGCAGGTCGCGGCGCTCGACCGCTTCGAGCTCGAAGGGCTGGGCCACAATATCGATTTCGTCTCGGCGATCATGCAGCATCCGCGCTTCCGCTCGGGCGAACTGACGACGGGTTTCATTGCCGAGGAATATCCGGAAGGGTTCCACGGCGCGCCCGCCGACGAAGCGGTGACGCGCGCGCTGGCGGCGATCGCGGGCTTCATGGCGAGCGCCGAGGCCGATCGCGCGCGGCGCGTCGACGGTCAGCTCGGCGACCGGCTCGACCCGCCCGCCAGGTGGCAGGTGACGATCGGCGACGCGAGTCACAAGGTGAAGCTCGGCCGCAAGCATATCAAGGTCGATGGCGAAAAGGTCGACATCGCGCTCGAATATACGCCGGGCGACCGGCTGGTGGTTGCGGAGATCGACGGCAGCGAACTCGCGGTGAAGGTGGCGAAGACGCGCACCGGCTGGCGCATGACGACGCGCGGGGCGATCCACGACGTGCGCGTGCTGCCGTGGCACGTCGCACCGCTGTCGGCGCACATGATCGAGAAGGTGCCGCCCGACCTGTCGAAATTCCTCATCTGCCCGATGCCGGGCCTGCTCGTCGCGCTGCACGTCGGCGCCGGCGACAAGGTCGAGGCGGGCCAGCCGCTCGCGACGGTCGAGGCGATGAAGATGGAGAATATCCTGCGCGCCGAAAAGACCGGCGTGGTGAAGAGCGTCAACGCCGCGCAAGGCGACAGCCTGGCGGTCGATGCGGTGATACTGGAGCTGGAATAGCCTTTTCGCTCCTCGTCATTGCGAGGAGCGAAGCGACGAAGCAATCTCCAGTGATCGGTTCTGCAAGACGAGAGCTGGAGATTGCTTCGCTTCGCTCGCAATGACGGAATTAGGAATGCACCTGAATCACGACAGCACCGCCCCTGCAGCCGACCCCATCGCCTTCGACGACTTCCTTCGCGTCGATATCCGCGTCGGCACGATCCTCTCGGCCGAGCCTTTCCCTGAAGCGCGCAAGCCCGCGTACAGGCTGCGGATCGATTTCGGCCCCGTCATCGGCGTGAAGAAAAGCAGCGCGCAGATCGTGTCGCGCTACGCGCTCGAAGAGTTGCCGGGACGGCAGGTCGCCGCGGTGGTCAACTTCCCGCCGCGCCAGATCGGCAAATTCATGTCCGAAGTGCTGACGCTGGGTTTCGCGGACGAGGAGGGCGAAGTGATTCTCTTCGCACCTGATCGCGCGGTGCCGAACGGCTCGCGGCTGTTCTGATTTTGGAATATTGTGTTCGCTAAGGGGGGGGGCAGACCGTTCCCCAATCCCGTTCGTGTCGAGCGAAGTCGAGACACCCATCGAGACTGCGCACAGCCTGAGGGGCATCTCGACTTCGCTCGATGCGAACGGGCTGGGTGAGATCTCATGTCGCCTTCCGGTCGGCAACAGCTTTCCGCCGCTCAATCGTCGAGCAGCGCCACCGCCCTGATCCACCCCGCGCTCGCGCGTTCGATCTTCACCGGGAAGCAGGAGAGCGTCCAGCCGGTCGGGGGCAGCGCGGAAAGGTTGGTCAGCTTCTCGATCTGGTAATAGGGCCTGATCCGCCCCGCCTTGTGGCCTTCCCAGATGATCGACGGGTCGCGCGTCTCGGCCCAGCGCCGTGCGGTGTGGCTGAACGGCGCGTCCCAGCTCCACGCGTCGGTGCCGACGACCTGCACGCCGCGCTCGGTCAGCCAGAGCGTCGCCTCGGCGCCCATGCCGCAGCCCTGATCGGTGAAATCGGCGGTGCCGTAGATCGCGCCCGACTGGACGAGCACGATGTCGAGCGGCTGGAGCGCATGGCCGATGCGCGCGAGTTCGGCCTCGACCTCGGCGGCGCCGACGACATGGCCGTGTGGCCGGTCCGAAAAATCGAGCTTCACGCCGGGGCGGAAGAACAGGTCGAGCGGCGCCTCGTCGATGCTCGGCGCCGCGCGCGCGCCGCTGTCGGTCGTCGAATGGAAATGCCACGGCGCGTCCATGTGCGTGCCATTGTGCGTCGACAGCGTCAGGCTCTCGACCGCCCAGCCTTCGCCGTCGGGCAGGTCTTCGCGCGTCAGGCCGGGAAAGAACAGCGCGATCTGCTCCCACGTCGTCTCGTGGGTCATATAGCTGATCTGCGGACGCATCACCGGCGGGTCGGACACGACGTCGTTGGTGATCGGGATCGAAAGGTCGATGAAGCGTGTCATCGCGCCAGTCTGCCATCAACGGGCGCTGGCGCCAAGAAGGCTTGCGCGGCGGCGCGGGGGAATTAGACAGGGAGCATAAGTTCGCCGCGAAGCGGGCGGGCAGGGGGGAGGCCTTCAGGGGAGGGGCGTCGTATCCTGCACGGGCCAGGGAGAGGATATGACCGATCAAGCCGCCGGCGCCGACCACGGCGCGGCCTATCAGCCGACCGCGAAGGATATTCGCATGGTCATCGCCGCTTCGTCGGCCGGGACCGTCTTCGAATGGTATGATTTCTTCATCTACGGCACGCTGGCGGCGATCATCGGCAAGGCTTTCTTTCCCAGCGATAACGCGACGCTGGAGGTGCTGCTCGTCTGGGCCGGCTTCGCGGTCGGCTTCGGCTTTCGGCCGCTCGGCGCGGTATTGTTCGGCTTTCTCGGCGACCGGCTCGGGCGCAAATACACCTTCCTGATCACAGTCACGCTGATGGGCGTCGCGACCGCCGGGGTCGGCATGATCCCGTCGGCCGCGACGATCGGCATCGCGGCGCCGGTGATCGTCATCCTGCTGCGCGTCCTCCAGGGGCTCGCGCTCGGCGGCGAATATGGCGGCGCCGCCATCTATGTCGCCGAACATTCGCCGCCCGAACGGCGCGGCTTCTATACCAGCTTCATCCAGGCGAGCGTCGTCGGCGGCTTCGTCCTCAGCCTGATCGTCGTGCTGGGATGCAAGGCGGCGATGTCCGACGCGGTCTGGGACGCCTGGGGCTGGCGCGTGCCCTTCCTGCTGTCGCTGCTGCTGCTCGCCATCTCGCTGTGGATGCGCCTGAAGCTGTCCGAAAGCCCGGTGTTCCGCGCGATGAAGGCGGAGGGCGAACTGGCGCGCAATCCGCTCAAGGAAAGCTTCACCTATCCGGGCAACAAGCTGCGCATCTTCGTTGCGCTGTTCGGCATCGCGGCGGGGCTGACGGTCATCTGGTACACCGCGATGTTCTCCGGCCTGTCGCTGCTCAAGGGGCCGATGAAGGTCGAGGAGACCGCGGCGGAGATCATCGTCGGCATCGCCGCGGCGCTCGGCATGGGTTTTTTCCTGATCGCCGGCCATCTGTCGGACCGCATCGGCCGCAAGAAGCCGATCGTCTGGGGCTATGCCGCGACGCTCGTGCTGCTCTTCCCGCTCTTCTGGCTGATGGGCGGCGCGGCCAATCCCGCGCTGCACCGCGCCGCCGAGCGCGCGCCGGTCGTGGTGACGGGGTCGCAGTGCAGCTTCGACCCGATGGCGAAGCAGCAGGCGACGGCGTGCGCGCGGACGCTGGGCGAACTCACCCGCCTCGGCGTGCCCTACAAGGTCGTCGCGAGCGGCAACACCTTCGACAGCGTCGACATCCACATCGGCGGCAAGCAGGTCGCGAGCGACGACCCGGCGCTGCTCAAGCCCGCGCTCGAGGCGATGGGCTACGACTTCGAACCGCAGGTCCCCGGCGCGGGCGGCATCGCGGTGATCCTGCTCGCGCTGCTCGGCCTCAGCGCGCTGTCGGGCTTCACCTTTGGCCCGGTCGCCGCGCTGCTGGCCGAGATGTTCCCGCCGCACGTCCGCTATTCGTCGCTGTCGATACCCTATCATATCGGAACCGGCTATTTCGGCGGTTTCCTACCGCTGATCGCGAGCTACATCACCGCCCGGACCGGCGATGCCTATGCCGGGCTCTGGTATACGTGGGGGGTCGTGCTCGTCGCCTTCGTCGTCTCTGCCGTCTGGCTGAAGGAACCCGACAAGGCGCAATGGGACAAGCCCGGCTGATACCGACCCGTGCGCATGTTGCGATGCATCATAATTTGGTGCTAATGCCCGTCCTTACCCCTTTGACCCCTCAGGAGCGCGAGGCATCATGGCGAAGTCCAAGACGGCGGCGGACGGCGATGTCGTCACGATCAAGAAATATGCGAACCGCCGCCTCTACGATACCGAGCGGAGTTGCTACATCACGCTCGACGACCTCGGCGCCATGGTGCGCGACGGCCGCGATTTCCGCGTCGTCGATGCCAAGAGCGGGGACGACATCACGCACAATGTGCTGACGCAGATCATCATGGACACCGAAACGCGTGGCGAGACGCTGTTGCCGGTGAATTTCCTGCGCCACCTGATCGGTCTTTACGGCGACAAGATGCAGGGCGTCGTCCCGCAATATCTCGAAGCCTCGATGGCGGCCTTCCGCAAGAATCAGCAGGACGTGCGCTCGGCTTTCGAGGGGGCGCTGGGGTCGAAAAACCCGCTCGCCGAACTGACGCGCCGCAATCTCGAAATGTTCCAGCAGGCGGCGGGTGCCTTCATTCCCGGCGCCGGCAAGGCGAGGGATGCGGAGATCGCGGCGCTGAAGGCGGAGATCGCCGAGCTCAAGGCCGAACTCGCCAGGAAGAAATAATCGGGGGACTCTTGCCCCGCCAGGAACGAAAACAGGAACGATGATCAAGCATGCGCTCAGCGTAACCCGCCAGGCCGACTTCGCGGGCTGGTATCAGGATGTGATTGCGGAGGCCGACCTCGCCGAGGAATCGGGCGTGCGCGGCTGCATGGTCATCAAGCCGTGGGGCTATGGCATCTGGGAACGCATCCAGAAAGTGATGGACGCCGCGATCAAGGATGCCGGGGTCCAGAACTGCTATTTCCCGCTGTTCATTCCGCTGTCCTTCTTCGAGAAGGAGGCCGATCATGTCGACGGCTTCGCGAAGGAGATGGCGGTCGTCACGCATCATCGCCTGATCGCGGACGGTAAGGGCAAGCTCGTTCCCGACCCCGAGGCGAAGCTGGAGGAGCCGCTGATCGTCCGCCCGACGTCGGAGACGGTGATCGGCTCGGCGATGAGCCGCTGGGTGCAAAGCTGGCGCGACCTGCCGCTGATGGTCAACCAGTGGGCCAATGTCGTGCGCTGGGAAATGCGCACCCGCATGTTCCTGCGCACCAGCGAATTCCTGTGGCAGGAAGGCCATACCGCGCACGCGACCCGCGAGGACGCGATGGCGGAGACGCTGCGCGCGCTCGAAATGTATCGCGCCTTTGCCGAGGAGGTGCTGGCGATGCCGGTGATCGCCGGAGAGAAGCCGGAGAACGAGCGCTTCCCCGGCGCGGTCGCGACCTATTCGATCGAGGCGATGATGCAGGACGGCAAGGCGCTGCAGGCCGGCACTTCGCACTATCTCGGCACCGGCTTCGCGGAGGCGGCGAACATCCGCTATCAGGACAAGGATGGCGGCCACAGCCTCTGCCACACGACGAGCTGGGGCACATCGACGCGCATGATCGGCGGCGTCATCATGACGCACGGCGACGACGACGGGCTGCGCTGCCCGCCGCGCATCGCGCCCTATCAGATCGTCATCGTCCCGATGCTGCGCGACAATGACGAGGACGCCGCGATCCTCGATTATTGCCGCGCGCTCGAAACCGAACTCCGGGCGCTCGACGCCTTCCGCGAGCCGGTGCGCGTGCTGCTCGACGCGAGCGCGAACAAGGCGCAGGCCAAGCGCTGGGGCTGGGTCAAGAAGGGCGCGCCGGTCGTGCTGGAGATCGGCCCGCGCGACGTCGCCGGCGGCAATGTCGCGGTGATCCGCCGCGACCGCCTCTATCAGGACAGCGGCAAGCTCAACACGGCCTTCGTCGCGAAGGGTGATTTCGTCGCCGGCGCCGTGGCGATGCTGGAAGATATTCAGGCGAGCCTCCATGCCGAGGCAAAGCAGCGGCTCGACGCGAATATCCGCCGCGACGTCACCGACCTTGCCGCGCATTTCGGCGGAGACGACAAGTTCACCGGCTGGGTCGAGGTCCAATGGTCGCGGCCGACCGGCGCGGTGCTCGACGGCATCGTCGAGCAGTTGAAGGCGCTCAAACTGACGATGCGCAACACCCCGCTCGATGCCGCGCCCGCCGATGGCGCCTGCTTCTTCACCGGCGAGTCCGCGGTCGAGCGTGTGCTGATCGGACGGACCTATTGATTTATTTCACGCGAAGACGCGAAGTCGCGAAGAGGTCGTGCTTGCCGCGAAGCGGCTTTCTCTTTCCGGCGCCGCGCCATGCCGCATCGAGGACGATGGGTAGGGGGCTGTCGGCCCGAGCGATCTTCTTCGCGTCTTCGCGTCTTCGCGTGAATCCATTGGACGACCCGCGATGAAAAAGCCCAAACCGCAACCCGGCCTGCCTTCTCGCGAGCAGATCCTCCGCTTCATCGAGGAAAGCGAGGCGGCGGTCGGCAAGCGGGAGATCGCGAAGCATTTCGCGGTGCGCGGCGCCGACAAGATCGCGCTGAAGGCGCTGCTCAAGGACATGACCGACGAGGGGCTCGTCGACATGGCGCCCGGCCGCGCCTTTCACAAGCATGGCGGGCTGCCGCGCGTCACCGTCTTCCGCATCGCGGCGGTCGAGGGCGATGCCGTCTGGGCGGTGCCCGAGCGGTGGGAAGCGAGCGGCCCGCCGCCGCGCGTGCGGGTGATGGAGAAGGGACGGCGCGGCGCGCTCGGCGTCGGCGACCGCATCCTCGCGCGCACCGAGGAGCGCGGCAGCGGCCATGTCGCGCATCCGATGAAAAAGCTCCAGTCGGGCGGCGAGAGCATCATCGGCGTGCTCGTGTCCGACATGGGACCGGGCGGCAAGCCGATGACCTGGCTGCGCCCCGCGGACAAGCGCGCGCGTTTCGATTTCGCGGTCGCCGAGATGGGCGACGCCGCGATCGGCGACCTCGTCCGCGCCGAACTGTCGGGGCGCGGCGCCGCGACGAAGGCGAAGGTGATCGAGCGCATCGGCGATCCGTTCGCGCCGCGCTCGCTGAGCATGATCGCCATCGCCCGGCACGAAATCCCGCATGTGTTCGGCGAGGAAACGCTCGCCGAGGCGGGGCGTGCGGCGAAGCTGCCGCTCACCCCCGACGGGCGCGAGGATCTGCGCGACCTGCCGATCGTCGCGATCGACCCGCGCGACGCGCGCGACTATGACGACGCGGTCTGGGCCGCGCCCGACGATGACGAAACGAACAAGGGCGGCTGGCGCGCGATCGTCGCGATCGCCGATGTCAGCTATTATGTCCGTCCCGACGGCGCGCTCGACCGCGAAGCGCGGCGGCGCGGCAACAGCGTCTATTTCCCCGACCGCGTCGTGCCGATGCTGCCCGAAGCGCTGTCGGCGGGCGTCTGCTCGCTGAAGGCGGGCGAGGATCGCGCCGCGATGGCGTGCCATCTGACCGTCGACCGGCACGGCAAGGTGACGGCGTGGCGCTTCGCCCGCGCGCTGGTGCGGCTGCGCGCCAACATCGCCTATGAGGATGCGCAGGCGATGATCGATGCCGACAAGATCCTCCCCGGAACGGGGAGGGGGACCGCCGGCGAAGCCGGTGGTGGAGGGGGCGGGCGGCCTGACGCACCGCCGCTTGATCCCGCTACCCCCCTCCACCATCCTGCGGATGGTCCCCCTCCCCGTTCCGGGGAGGAAATACTGCCCGCTCTGAAAAATCTCTGGGGCTGCTGGACCCTGCTCGCGAAGGCGCGCGCCGCCCGCGCGCCGCTCGACCTCGATCTGCCCGAGCGGCAGGTGATCCTCGACGATCAGGGCGGCATCGCGGAGATTCGCGTGCGCGAGCGGCTCGACGCGCACCGGCTGATCGAGGATTATATGATCGCGGCGAACGTCGCGGCGGCCAGGGCGCTCGAGGCGAAGAAATCGCTGGTCATGTACCGCATCCACGAGCCGCCGAGCCGCGAGAAGCTGGTCAGCCTCAAGGATTATCTCGACACCTTCGACCAGAGCTTCGCGCTGGGGCAGGTGATCACCCCCGCGGTGTTCAACCGGCTGATCGACGGCTTCTCGGGCGACGACCGCCTGCCCGAGATCATGGAGGCGATCCTGCGCAGCCAGACGCAGGCCTATTACGGCCCCGCCAACGCCGGCCATTTCGGCCTCGCGCTCGGCAGCTACGCGCATTTCACCTCGCCGATCCGCCGCTATGCCGACCTGATCGTGCACCGCGCGCTCGTCGATGCCTGGCGGCTCGAGATGCCGGGCAAGCCGAAGGACCTGCCGGCGCGCACCGGGCTGGGCGATGCCGACCGCAAGGGGCTGTCGCGGATCGGCGAGGCGATCAGCGCGCTCGAACGCCGCGCGATGGAGGCCGAGCGCGAGACCGTCGACCGCTATGTCGCGGCATGGCTGGCGACGAAGGTCGGGGAGATCGTGCCGGCGCGGATCACCGGAGTGCAGCCCTTCGGCTTCTTCGCGACGGTCGACGGGCTCGGCGGCGACGGGCTGGTGCCGGTGTCGACGCTGGGCCGAGAGCGCTTCTTCTATGACGAAGCGGCGCGGACGCTCGACAGCGAGCATGGCCGGGTGAGCTATGGCGTCGGCCAGCGGCTCGACCTGCGCCTGATGGAGGCGAACCCGATCAGCGGCGCGCTGCGCTTCGAGCTGCCCGACGCCGAGGATCGCCCACCGGCGAAACGCCCGCCGCGCCGCGACGGCAAGGGCCGGCATCCGGTCGGCCGCCGCGGGCGCCCGGCGAATATCCGGCATCAGGGGCGGCGGCGCTGAGGCGCAAGATCGATACGCCGAAAGGTTGCAAAGCATCGCGGCTGCGCGCACGATCCTGCGCGGAAGACATCGACATCAAGGGGGTTCGCATGGTCCGCTCGTTCCTGTTCGTCACCATGTCGGCGGTCGCGCTGACGGCCGCGTCGCTGACCGGCGCGGCCGAGGCTCCCAGGTCGACACCGACCGCGAGCGACATCCCGGACAGCTTCACGATCCCGAGCGACCACGCCGATTACGACAAGCGCGTCGAGATGATCCCGATGCGCGACGGCACGCGCCTCTACACCGTCATCGTCGTGCCCAAGGGGGCGAAGGACGCCCCGATCGTCCTCACCCGCACCCCCTATAATGCCAAGAGCCGCGCGAACCGCATGGACAGCGCCAGCATGCTGTCGACGCTGCCGCTCGCCGACGAGATGTTCGTGAAGGACGGCTATATCCGCGTCTATCAGGACGTCCGCGGCAAATACGGGTCGGAGGGCGATTATATCGTCAACCGCCCGCCGGTCGGCCCGCTCAATCCGACCAGGGTCGATCACATCACCGACGCGTGGGACACGATCGACTGGCTGGTGAACCGCAGGAACCTGCCCGAATCGAACGGCCGCGTCGGCATGATCGGATCGTCCTACGAAGGCTTCACCGTCGTCATGGCGCTGCTGAACCCGCATCCGGCACTGAAGGTCGCGGCGCCCGAAAGCCCGATGATCGACGGCTGGATGGGCGACGACTGGTTCCATCACGGCGCCTTCCGCCTCGCCAACATCGCGTGGATCGGCGGCCAGACCGGCTACAAGGCGGAGGGCAAGGTGCCGTCCACCGGCGGCTATGACGATTACGACAATTTCCGCCGCGGCTCGGCGAACGATTGGGCGAAGGCGGTCGGATACGACCAGCTGCCCTTCTGGCAGAAGATGCTGAAGCACGTCGCCTATGACGATTTCTGGCAGCAGCAGGCGCTCGACAAGCTCGTCGCCGCGAACCCGTCGAACGTCCCGACGCTGTGGGAGCAGGGATTGTGGGACCAGGAGGACATGTATGGCGCGATCACGACGTGGGAGGCGCTGAAGGCGAAGGGCCGGATGGGGAATAATTTCCTCGTCATGGGCCCGTGGCGCCACAGTCAGGTCAATCGCGAGGGGCGCTCGCTCGGCCCCTTCCAGTGGGACGGCGACACCGCGGCGCAGTTCCGCGAGGACATGGTGCTGCCCTTCTTCAACCATTATCTGAAGGACGGTCCGCCGGTCGCGATGCCCGCCGCCGCGATCTACAACACCGGCGAAAATCGCTGGGACCGTTTCCGCACCTGGCCGCTTGCCTGCGAAAGCGGATGCCAGGCGCCGCTGACCCCCATCTATGTCGGCTCCGACGGCACGCTCGGCTTCACGCGGCCGCAGCCGGGCAGCACCAGCTATGTCTCCGACCCCGCGAAGCCCGTGCCGCACCTGCCGCGCCCGGTGAACTTTCGCGACGGCCGCTGGGGCGACTGGCTGGTCAGCGACCAGCGCCACGTCGACGGCCGCCCCGACGTGCTGACCTGGCAGACCGACGTGCTGACGGCGCCGGTGCGCGTTTCGGGCGCGCCGCTGGCGAACATCTTCGCGCAGATCACGGGTTCGGACGTCGATTTCATCGTCAAGCTGATCGACGTCTATCCGGCCGAGGTCGCGGCGAAGCCCGAAATGGGCGGCTATCAGCTCGCGATCAGCCAGGACATCTTCCGCGGCCGCTATCGCGACAGCTTCGCGAAGCCGACCGCCATTCCCTCGGGCGTCACCCAGACGTACAAATTCCGCCTGCCGACCGTGAACCATGTGTTCCAGCCCGGGCATCGCATCATGGTGCAGATCCAGTCGAGCCAGTTCCCGCTCTACGACCGCAATCCGCAGACCTTCGTCCCCAACATCTTCCTCGCGCGGCCCGAGGATTACCGGAAGCAGGAGGTGACGATCCTGCAGGGCGGCGACACCGCGAGCGGCGTGCTGCTGCCCGTGGTGCCGGTTGATCAGTCGGCGGCCAAAGTGGCGCGATAGGGGCGATCGGCTCGCGCCCGGAACCCGGTCGGAAGCATTCTCCAGCCGTTCCACGGCGAAAGCCGGGGGCCACGCGGAGCGGCGCCATGCCATCTACGCCCCGGCTTCTTTACATCCGAAAAACGCC
>NZ_BCUA01000100.1 GCF_001591045.1 Sphingopyxis granuli NBRC 100800
CCGAACGGCTCGAACGCGCCGCCGACCTGCTCGAGGAACGCGACGCCTTCTTCCTCGGTCTCGCGATGGACGAGGCGGGCAAGACGCTCGCCGACGCGATCGCCGAGGTGCGCGAGGCGACCGATTTCCTGCGCTATTACGCGGCGCAGGCGCGCGCCGATTTCGCCCATCCCGTCGCGCTTCCCGGCCCGACGGGCGAGCGCAACGAACTGATGCTCGAGGGCAAGGGCGTCTTTGCCTGCATCAGCCCGTGGAACTTCCCGCTCGCCATCTTCCTCGGCCAGGTGTCGGCGGCGCTCGCCGCGGGCAATGCGGTGCTCGCCAAGCCCGCCGAACAGACCCCCCTGATCGCGCATGCCGCGGTGGCGCTGCTGCTCGAAGCCGGCGTGCCGGGCGACGTGCTCCACTATCTGCCCGGACGCGGCGAAACGGTCGGCACGGCGCTGACCGGGCACCCGGACCTGATCGGCGTCGCCTTCACGGGATCGACCGAGGTCGCGCGGATGATCAACCGCGGCCTCGCCGGGCGCGACGGCCCGATCGCGACGCTGATCGCCGAGACCGGCGGCGCCAACGCGATGATCGTCGATTCGACCGCGCTGCCCGAACAGGTGGCGCGCGACGCGGTGGCGTCGGCCTTCCAGTCGGCGGGGCAGCGCTGCTCGGCGCTGCGCCTGCTGTGCGTGCAGGAGGATGTGGCGGAGACGATGATCGCGATCGTCGCAGGCGCGATGGCCGAACTGAACGTCGGCGATCCGGCGATCCTCTCGACCGACGTCGGCCCGATCATCGATGCCGAGGCGCAGGCGAATATCGCCGCCTATGTCGCCGAGGCGCGCAGCGCCGGCCGCGTGATCGCCGAAGCCGCGCGGACGGTGCTGCCCGACGGCGGGACCTTCGTGCCGCCGGTGATGATCCGGCTCGACCATGTCACAGACCTCAAGCGCGAGATTTTCGGCCCCGTGCTGCATGTCGCGACGTGGAAGGGCGGCGAACTCGACGCGCTGATCGATGCGATCAACGCCTCGGGCTACGGCCTGACGCTCGGCATCCACACCCGCATCGACGCGGTCGCGGCGCATGTCGCGGCGCGCGCGCAGGTCGGCAACGTCTATGTCAACCGCAACCAGATCGGCGCGATCGTCGGCTCGCAGCCCTTCGGCGGCCGCGGTCTGTCGGGCACCGGTCCGAAAGCCGGCGGCCCGCACTATCTGCACCGTTTCGCGGAGGAAAAGTCGATCTCGACCGACATCACCGCCGCGGGCGGCAATGCGGCGCTGATGGCGGGATAGGCGTTTCGCGCCTCCGCCTGAAACGGAAACTCACGCCCCCGGCACGCCCAGCATCCGGGCCTGCGCCTTGATCCGCGCCGCCGCCGCGGGGTTGGCGGCGACGCCGTCCTTCAGCGCCAGCGCCGCCTTCGCCGTCTCGCCCAGCGTCATGCGGCTGCGCATCAGCATGATCCAGCGGTCGACGTCGGACGGGTCGGCCTTCAGCTTCGCTTCGAGGCTGGCGACCATGCCCTCGATCATCGCGTCCTGCTGGCCCTTGGGAAGCTGCGAGGCGGCTTCCATGTCGGCGCGGCTGGGGCCGGGAATCGCGCGCGCGGCAACGGGCATCTCCTCGGCTTTCAGCGGGCGGGCCTGCGTCGCGGCAAGGCGCGGCGCGACGTCGATCTTGTGGATCGCGCCGACCTGCTCGATCGTGCGGCGCAGATCGGCTTCCCACGGTGCGCCCTGCGGCGTGTCGGCGAGCAGCGCGAACCAGGCGTCGATCGCGCCCCGGTGGTCGCCCGCCAGATCCTTTTTCACCGCCATGAAATAGCGCGCGCGCGGGTCCTGCGCATCGAGCGCGATCGCCTTTTCGAACGCTTCGAGTGCCGCAGGGGGCAACGGGTCGCGCTTGCTCGCATAGGCGCGCGCCTCGCCGAGCGCCGACCACAACCCCGCCGATTTCGGCGCGAGGGCGACGGCCCGTTCATAGGCTTCGGCGGCCCCCGGATAATCCTCGAGGTCGAAGCGCGCCGCGCCGAGCGCGGTCCATGCCTCGGCGTTGCCGGGGTTGCTTCGGGTCCGCGCCTCGAGCGCGGCGAGGCGGTCGGATGGCGGCGCGTCGGCGGCGGTCATTCCCGCCGGGACGCCGGCCGCGGACCGCGCATCGCGCCACAGCGCATAGCTGACGGCGCCCGCGAGCAGCAGGAAGGCGGCGATCAGGATCGCACGATTGGTGGCCGTCATCTTCTTGCTCTCGTTCATTTTTGCCCCTCGAAAATCCCGGCTGTGATCGCAGGCATATTGCCTTTGCGCGGCGATGGTGTAGCCTTTGAGGATCAAGGTCGGTCAACGATAAAATCGCAAAACAAGGGGTCGCACCGGATTTCCCGATTTGCAGGGGGCAGGTGCCATGGCAGTTTCAGACCACGTCGATCGATCGACGGTGACGGAGGACGACTCCGCGACCCGGCCGCTTGCGCGGCGCCGGTCCAGACCCTAGGGCACGAACGGGGCAAAGGGGGATGGCGGGAATGAGGATGCACGCTGGCACCGGGCGCAGCGACCGGCCGTGGGCCGCGATGGCGGCCCTTGCGGCGCTGCTGATCGCGCTGACGGCGGCGGCCCTGATCGCCGCGCCGCCCGCGCGGTCGCAGGGCGAAAGCGGCGGGCGCTTTCTGGGCGTCGCCTCCTGCGCGGGATCGACCTGCCACGGCCGGATGGAAGGCGACGGCACCGTCGTTCGCCAGGACGAGCTGATGCGCTGGCAGGACCCCTCCACCCCCGGCGGCGCGCACAGCCGCGCCTGGGCGGTGCTCGGCAATGGCCGCAGCCAGTTCATCGCACGCAACCTCGGCATCGGCGATCCGGCGCGGGCGCCGATGTGCCTCGGCTGTCACAGCGACGCCGCCGTCAGCCGCGGCACCGCGCCGCTCGCCGACGGGGTGAGCTGCGAATCGTGCCACGGTCCGGCGGGCGGCTGGATCGCGAGCCATTATGCCGGCGTCGGCACCAACGCCAATCCGGGGGCGGAGATGCGCGAGAAGCATCTGGCGAACCTGCGCGCCGGCTTGCGCAAGCTGGAGGACCCGGTGGTGCGCGCCGGCGTATGCGTCGATTGCCATTTCGGCGCGGCGGGCGAGGGACAGTTCGTCACTCACCGCATCATGGCGGCGGGGCATCCGCGCATCTCGTTCGAACTCGACCTCTTTTCCTCGCTCCAGGCGCATCATCAGGAGGATGAGGATTATGGCTGGCGCAAGTTCGGGGCGCCGTCGGCGCGCACCGATCACGTCCAGATGTGGGCGGTGGGGCAGGCGACCGCACTCGAACGCAGCCTCGCGCTGTTCCAGTCGAAGCGCGGGACCGAAGGGATTTTCCCTGAATTCTTTTTCCTCGACTGCCACAGCTGTCACCGCCGCATCTACGACCAGGCGAAGCCGGTGAAGACGAGCCTCGACAATCCGGGCCGCCCCGGCATCCCCGAGGGCATGCCGCCCTATAATGACGAGAATCTGATCATGCTGGCGGCGGCGGCGCGCGTCGCGGCGCCGGCGCTCGCCGAACAGCTGACGGCGCGCAGTGCGGCGTTCCATCGGGCGATGGCGACCGACCGGCCGAGCGCCGTCGCCGCGGCGGCGCAGCTCGCGCAGACGGTCGCGGCGCTCAAGGGCGCCTTTGCCGCGCGCCGTTTCGCCGGCACCGATACGTTCACGATGGTCGACGCGATTGCCGCGAAGGCGGTCAGCGACCGCTTCACCGACTATGCGGGGTCGCAGCAGGCGGTGATGGGGGTCGACACGCTGCTCGGCGCGATGGTCTCTTCGGAGCGCGTCACGGTCGGCGCGGCGGCGGGCATCCGCAGCGACATCGACCGCGCCTATACCGCGGTCGCCGACCCCAACAGCTACAATCCTTCCGAATTTCAGGCGGCGCTGGGCCGCGCGGTGCAAGCGATCCGGGCGCTGCGGTGAGGGCGATGACGATCCGCGCGCGCCTTTTCCGTGCCTCTGCGCAGGCGGTCATGGCCGCGCTGCTGCTCGCCTCGTGCGGTGGCGGTGGCGGCAGTTCGACGCCGACCCCGTCGCCCGCCCCGACCCCGGCCCCCACGCCGACGCCGACCGGCGTCTATGTCCCGCCCGCCGCCGAAGCGCTGAGCATCGCCGACGTGCAGACGATCCTCGCGCAGGCGATTGCAGAGGCGCAGGCGCGCGGCCTGCCGTCGGTGATCGCGGTGACCGACCGCGTCGGCAATGTCCTGGGCGTCTTTCGCATGACCGGCGCGCGCGCGACCGCGACGACCTCGCCGGCACCGAACGGCGACAGCATCGACGCGCAGAACGTCACCGTCCCGGCCGAGGGCGGCGCGATCGCCAAGGCGATCACCGGCGCCTATCTGTCGAGCGGCGGCAACGCCTTTTCGACCCGCACCGCGAGCCAGATCGTCCAGCAGCATTTCCCGCCCGCGCCGACCACCGTGGGGCTGGAAAGCGGGCCGCTGTTCGGGGTGCAGTTCAGCCAGTTGCCGTGCAGCGACCTGTCGGCGCGCTTCGGCGCGGCGGGCGGCGCGGCGCTGATCGGGCCGAAGCGCTCGCCGCTCGGCCTCGCCGCCGATCCGGGCGGCTTCCCGCTATACAAGAATGGCGTGCTCGTCGGCGGTATCGGCGTGATGGGCGACGGCGTCTATGGCAGCGATCCCGACATCCTCGACATCGACGACGATGCCGAGGAGGCGATCGCGCTCGCCGGCACGCGCGGGTTCGAGGCGCCGACCGGCATCCTTGCCGACCGGATCAGTATCGACGGCACGACCCTGCGCTTTTCCGACGCCAGCTATGCGGGGCTGAAGGCGGGCGGCGGCGCGAGCTTTGCGAGCCTGAACGGCACCGCCGGCAATCTCGTCGCGGTTACCGGCTATGCCGGCGCGGCGGTCGTCGCCGGGACCGCCTATGGCAGCGAGGCGTCGGGCATCCGGCCATCGACCGGCGCCGAATTTTCGAACCGCGACGCGTTCGTGCTGTCGGACGGCAGCGGCGCTAATCGTTACCCGATCCGCGCCGGCACCGACGGCGCGACCAACGGCGCGCCGCTCACCGAGGCCGAGGTGCGCGCGGTGCTGGAAGAGGCGTTCACGGTGATGAGCCGCGCGCGCGCGCAGATTCGCCGTCCGCTCGACAGCCGCGCACAGGTGTCGATCAGCGTCGTCGACACGCACGGCGCGCCGCTCGGCATCGTGCGCTCGCCCGACGCGCCGATCTTCGGCACCGACGTCAGCTTGCAGAAGGCGCGCACCGCCGCCTTCTTTTCGGGCGCGCAGGCGGGCGCGGAGCTCAGCGCCAACGCCAGCGCCGACGTGCGCCAGTTCGTTCCCGCGCTGCGCAGCTTCCTGAACGATCCGGCGGCGCTGATCGGCACCATTGCTTTCCCCGACCGCGCGAACGGCAATCTGTCGCGCCCCTATTTCCCCGATGGCGAGGTCGGGCGGCCGAACGGGCCGCTGTCGCGCCCGATCGCGCAGTTCAATCCCTTTTCCACCGGGCTCCAGTCGGCGCTGATCATCGGCAACCTCGGCCAGCACATCGGCTTCGTGTCGGGGGCGAGCGCGACCGATACGCCGCAGCGCTGCACGACGCTGCCCGATGTCGCGCCGGGCATGAACCGCCTGCAGAACGGCATCCAGATCTTTCCGGGTTCGGTCCCCATCTATCGCGGCGACCGACTCGTCGGGGCGATCGGGGTGTCGGGCGACGGCATCGACCAGGACGACATGATCAGCTTCCTCGGCGCGCATAACGGCGGTGCGCGCGCCGGCGGCATCGGCAATGCGCCCGCCGCGATGCGCGCCGACCGGGTCGTCGTGCGCCTCGCCGACGGCAAGACGGTGCGCCTGCGCTACATCGCCTGTCCGTTCGCGCCCTTCCTCGACACGGCGCAGCAGAATGTCTGCGACGGGCTGTAGGCGGTGAGCGCGGGGGCAAGCCTTTGGCCGATCGTCGCCAGCCTGGCCGCACAGGGCGCGCCCGCCGGCGAGCCGCCCTCAGTGCCGCCCGCGCCGCCCGCCGCCGAGGCGCAGGCCGAGGAGCCGGTACCGCCCCCGCCGCCGGTCGAGTGGAAGGAAATGCTCGACGACGATTTCGTCACCCGGATTCTCGACGGGCGTCGCCGGCCGGGCTATCGCCCCGACCTTCCCGAACGACCCAGCCAGGACAATGTCGGCGCGCTGCGGCCGCCGCCGCCGCAGGCCTTTCCGGGGATCGAGGATCAGCTTCCGATCCCCGACCGCTGGCGGCTGATCGAGACGCTGGGGGTGGTCAAGGAACGCTGGTTCGACCCCTATCACCAGAACACGCTGAAGGGCGACCGGCCGATCGACCGCGCCAGGGTGCCTTGGCTGCCGATCCGGGGCGACGACTGGTTCTTCGTCGCCAACCTGATTTCGGACACGGTGGTCGAACCGCGCACCTTCCCGATCCCGAACGGCATCCAGACGTCGGCGCGCCCGGGCAGCCTCGATGTGTTCGGGAAGAACCGCAGCGTCGTGCTGTCGCAAACGCTGATCGGCGGCTTCGCGCTGATCAAGGGCAACACCGCATTCAAGCCGCCCGACGTCGAATATCGCCTGACGCTCGCCTATAATGTCAACCATGTCGACGTGCCCGAACGGCGCGTGCTCGATGTGCGTCCGTCGCGGCCCAGCCATCGCACCGACGCGTTCCTGGGGGTGCAGGAAGCCTTCGTCGACAAGCATCTGGGCAACGACAGCAATCGCTACGACTTCCATTCGATCCGCGTCGGCATCCAGCCGTTCCAGAGCGATTTTCGCGGCTTCCTGTTCAACGACAGCCAGCTTGGCATCCGGCTGTTCGGCAATCGCGACAACAACCGCTTCCAATATAATCTCGCGGCCTTCTGGCGGCTGGAAAAGGACACCAACAGCGGTCTCAACGACGTCACCCAGACGCCGCGCGACGATTTCGTCCTCACCGCCAATCTCTATCGGCAGGATTTCCCGTTTGTCGGCCTGACCAGCCAGGTCAGCGCGACGTGGAACATCAACCGCGAACGCGGCGACATCCAGATCGACCATAACGGCTTTCCCGTGCGGCCGGCGCTGCTCGGCGATCTGCGCGGGCGGTCCTACGACGTCGTCTATCTGGGCTATGGCGCCGACGGGCGCATCGGGCGCCTCAACCTGACCGCCAGCCTCTATGCCGCGCTGGGACGGGATCGCAACAGCATCTTCACCAGCCGCCCGGCCCGCATCCGCGCAGGGCTCGCGGCGGCCGAACTCAGCTACGATCAGGATTGGATGCGGTTCCGCCTCTCGGGCCTCTACGCGACGGGCGACGGCGATCCCTATGACGACGTCGAAGGCGGCTTCGACGCGATCTTCGAAAACCCGGTCTTCGCCGGCGCCGATACCAGCTACTGGATCCGCCAGACGATTCCGTTCGCGGGCGGCGGGCGCGCGATCGCGATCAACGGCCGCAACGGCATCCTCAATTCGCTGCGCTCGTCAAAGGAAGAAGGGCAGTCGAATTTCAACAACCCCGGCACGATCCTGGTCGGCGCGGGGGGCGATTTCGACCTGTCGCCCGAGATGCGGGTCAGCACCAATTTCAACCATCTGTGGTTCCAGGATACCGCGACGCTGCAGGTGCTGCGCAGCGAAGGGTCGATCCCGACCGACATCGGCTGGGACCTGTCGGTCGCCGGCATCTGGCGGCCCAAGGCGACGCAGAATATCGTCGGGCGCCTGAGCGCCGCGGTGCTGCTCCCCGGCAAGGGGTTCAGGGACCTGTTCGAAAACAAGGCGCGGGACGATGCCTATGTGTCGATCCTCGCCAATCTGGTGCTGAGTTTCTAGCCGATGATCCGTACGCTCCTCGCCCTCTTCGCCTTCGTGCTGACGATGCTCGCGGTCGGCCCGCATGCCGCGCGCGCGTCCGAGGGGGAAAAGCCGGTCAAGGTCGAATATCGCTTCACCCCGCCAGCTCCGCGCGAGCAGAGCGAGGCGGCGATGATGACGAAGTCGGAGGGCTGCTACAGCTGCCACGTCCGCACCGACCGGCCGACGATGCACGCGAGCCCCGCGGTGCGGCTCGGCTGCACCGACTGCCACGGCGGCGACGCGGCTCAGGTCGGCGACCCGCGCCTTGGCTACGACGATCCGCGCAACCGGGCGGTGATGGCGCGCGCCCACCCGCAGCCGACGCTGCCGGGCGCGTGGGGCGACACCTCGGCGAACCCGAAGCGCAGCTATACGCTGCTCAACAAGGAGGCGCCCGAGTTTATCCGCTTCGTCAATCCCAGCGACTATCGCGTCGCGCGCGAGGCGTGCGGTGCCTGCCATCAGGAGACGATCGAGGCGGCCGAGCGGTCGCTGATGGCGACGGCGGCGATGTTCTGGGCGGGCGGCGCCTACAACAACGGCATTCTGCCGTTCAAGAACTCGCTGTTCGGGGAAGCCTATACGCGCGAGGGCGTGGCGGCGTGCGTATTGTCGCCCTCGTCGCTGCTGACCGCCGAGGAATATAAGGAGGCGTGCAAGCCGAACTTCGGTTTCGACAAGATATTGACCGATGCGGAGAAAAAGCGCGGCGCGCTTGCCAAAATCTATCCGCTGCCGCGCTGGAACGTCATGCCGCCCAGCGACGTGTTCCGCGTCTTCGAACGCGGCGGGCGCAACGTCAGCACCCAGTTCGCCGAGGTCGGGCTACCCAACCCGACCGGGCAGATCCAGCGGCTCGAGGAGCCGGGGCGCCCCGACCTCAAACAGTCGAACCGCGGACCGGGCACCGGGCTGCGCGTCGCGATCGCGGTGCTCAACATCCACAAGACGCGTCTCAACGACCCCTATATGTGGTTCATGGGCACAAACGACCAACCCGGCGACTACCGCCATTCGGGCTGCGCGGGGTGCCATGTCGTCTATGCCAACGACCGCGAGCCGCGGCACAGCCTGATCTATGCCCCATATGGCCGCGACGGAGAGAGTGCGACAATCGACCCGACGATCGCCGGCAAGAAGGCGAAGCCCGAAGGCGACGGCTATGATGGCGGTCACGGCGCGCTGATCGACCCGGCGGCCCCGGCGCGCGAGCGGGGCGAATCGGGACATCCGCTGACCCACGCCTTCACGCGCGCGATCCCGACCTCGCAGTGCATGACCTGCCACATGCACCAGCCGAACATCTTCCTGAATTCCTATCTCGGCTACACGATGTGGGACTATGAATCGGACGCGCCGCAGTTGTGGCCCGGCCCGGACAATACCGCGCCGCGCCCGCCGGGGATGAGCGACGCCGACTATCAGCGCCTCTACAAGCAACAGCATTATCCGACCGCGGCCGAGGTGCACCGGACGCTCGAACGCAACCCGGAAGGGGCGGGGCCGCGCGGGCTGTGGTCCGACGTCGAGTTCCTGCGCGACGTTTATGACGTCAACGACACGAACAGGGTGACGCAGTTCGCCGACTATCACGGCCACGGCTGGAACTTCCGCGGCGTCTTCAAGCGCGACCGCAACGGCAATCTGCTCGATGCCGAGGGCAATATGGCGACCTACGGCACCGACACGGCGCATATCGTCGACCCGAACGATCCCGAGAAATGGCGCAAGAACTGCGCGAGCTACAGCGATGCGAAGCAGCGCGACCTCTGCCTCGCCAGCGCCGATCCGGACCGGCCGGGAGTCGAGGGCAAGTTCGTGCCCCCCGGCCTCAACCCCGGCAAGACGGTCCACATGATGGATATCCACGCCGAAAAGGGGATGCAGTGCGCCGATTGCCATTTCGCGCAGGATTCGCACGGCAACGGCTATATCCAGGGCGAGGTCGCCAATGCGATCGAGATCGGTTGCAAGGATTGCCACGGTACTGCCGACGCGCTGCCCAACCTGCTGACCTCGAATGTCGCGGCGCGGCCGCAGGGCACCAACCTTGCGCTGCTCCGCAACCCCGATGGCCGGCGCCGCTTCGAATTTCGCTATGACGACGATGGTGAGGTCACGGGGCTGATCCAGCGCTCGATCGTCGATCCGAAGCTCGAATGGCAGGTCAGCCTCGTCAAGCAGGCGGTGACGCCGGGGCCGCATTTCAATGCGAAGGCGGCGCGCGCCAAGCTGATGTCGCGGTCGGGCGCCGACGACGGCAGCTTCGCCTGGGGGCCGGGGGTGGCAAAGGCCGACCGCGCGCATGGCGACGACCGCATGACCTGTTTCACCTGCCACCTGTCGTGGACGACGAGCTGCGGCGGCTGCCACCTGCCGATCGAGGCGAACTGGAAGACCAGCTCGCACCATTTCGAAGGGGAGGAATCGCGGAACTTCGCCACCTACAACCCGCAGGTGGCGCGCGACGAGATGTTCCAGCTCGGCCGGCACCAGCTCACCAAGCCGGGCGAGCCCGACACCGACGGCAACCCGCGCGGCATCATCGCGCCGGTGCGCTCGTCGTCGGCGCTGATCCTGTCGTCGACCAACGTCAACCGCGAGCGCATCTATGTGCAGCAGCCGCCGATCTCGGCCGCGGGCTTCTCCAGCCAGGCCTTCGCGCCGCACTTCCCGCACACGGTCCGCCGCCAGGAAACCAAGCAATGCACCGATTGCCACCTGTCGGCGGCCGACGACAATAATGCGATCATGTCGCAGTTGCTGCTGATGGGCACCAATTTCGTCAACTTCGTCGGGCTCAACGTCTGGTCGGGGCTGGAGGATGGTTTCCAGGCGACGCGCGTCACCGAATGGGACGAGCCGCAGGCGGTGATCGGCAGCTATCTGCAGAAATACGCCTATCCCGACTATTGGCGCCTGCACGTCGAACGGAACGGGCGCGAACTGAAGAACTGGGTGCGCGGCAAGGCCTTCGACGGCAAGGGGTCGGGCGAGAGCCGCGCGCTCGAGGAATTCCGCAACATCGTGCAGGGGACGAGCGGCCGGGTGAACTGCCTCCAGCAGCGCGGCGAATATATGTTCGTGGCAGAGGGCAAGGGCGGTTTCCGCGTCTATGACGTCGCCTCGATCGGCAACAAGGGCTTTTCCGAACGCATCACGCGCGCGCCCTTCTCGCCGCTCGGCCACGACACGCATGTGAAGACCCGCAATGCGACCTGCATGGCGATCGGCACCAACCAGCCGATCAGCATGGAACGCAACGATTTCATCCGGAAGCACTTCCCGCAGAATCACGAGCAGGCGCTGCACCCGCTCTATCGCTATGCGGTCGTCACCGACAGCATCGAGGGGCTGATCCTCGTCGACATCGACACGCTGGCCGACGGCGAGTTCCGCAACAACAAGCTGTCGCGGGCGCTGACCTGGAACCCCGACAATCTGCTCGCGGGGGCGCGGCACGTCACGCTGGCGGGCGACCACGCCTATATCGCCGCCGACAGCGGGCTCGTCGTGGTCGACCTGTCGACGCCGCTCGAACCGAAGGTAACGGCGCGGCTGCCGCTGACCGACGCGCGCGCCAGCGCGGCGCAGTTCCGCTATCTGTGGGTGAGCGATGCCGAGGGGGTGAAGCTGTTCGACATCACCCGCATGGATCGGCCGGTGCCGGTGCCCGAAGGGACGGTGCGGCTCGCCGATGCGCGCAAGCTCTATGTCGCGCGCACCTATCTGTATGTCGCGGCGAAGCAGGACGGGCTGGTGATCGTCGACGTGACGCGGCCTGCGGCGCCGGTCGCGTGGCCGGGGCTGACCTTCGGCGGCGCGATGAGCGATGCCGAGGACGTCATCGTCGGATCGACCAACGCCTCGCTCTTCGCCTATGTCGCCGACGGGCGGAACGGCATCAAGGTGCTCCAGCTCACCAGCCCCGACAATCCGGGCCTCTACGGCTTCTCGCCCAAGCCGACGCCCGAGCTGATCGCCTGGGCGAAGACGCCGGCGCCCGCGCTCGCGCTGTCGAAGGGGCTCGACCGCGACCGCGCGGTCGACGAAAGCGGCGGGCAGATCGCGATCTTCGGCCGCATCGGTTCGCGCCCCTTCACCCGGCCCGAGATGGAGAAGCTGTTCCTCAACGGCAAGGGCTTGGTCTACAAGGTCAGCGACGCGGTCGACGAAGCAGGCTGGCGCCCGCCGCTGCGCTGGGGCGATTAAGGCCGGGGTCCGAGCTGGAGCGTCGAGCCCGATATCTGACTCACCCGATCGAAACGGCGCAGATTTAGAGCATGATGACATCGGTTGAGTT
>NZ_BCUA01000101.1 GCF_001591045.1 Sphingopyxis granuli NBRC 100800
TTTCTTTCGGCGCCGGAAGAAGAAGGACGGTGCTTCGACAGGCTCAGCACGAACGGCAGAAAGGGTGATGCAGATTTTAGGCACGCTGCTCTAGGTTCGGCGTTAGCCGGACCTTAGTCGCAGCGGGGTGGGGCCTCGCAGCCTCGCGCAAGGTGGATAGCCCCCACCCCAACCTCACCCCTGAAGGGGAGGGCCGCAAGCATGGGAGGCGGCTCGCGGATGTACAAGGCCACATCGCGTAACATGCAGAAAAAGATCGGCGTTGACGTAGCCGGAAAGGCTGGAAAGTCGGGAGGCTTCGGTGCCCATAGAAAATTGAGGGCTCAAGCCCGGAAGCGGTGAGCACCGATTATCAAACGTGTCGTATCCGAAACACATATGCTGCCAGACCAGCTGCCCCATTGGCTATCATTGGAAATCAGGATCGCTGGCGTTCATCGCTGGCTAGACCGACACATACCGAAGAAGAGAAAGCACCGTCAACGCTTGCAAACCTAGCTTTTTTTGCCCCGATCCCCTATATCCCCCCCATGTACGATTATGTTTCCGTCACCGCCGCCGAGGCCGGCACCCCTGCTCCCGTGCGCGACGGGACGATCAAGCTGCACGACGAGGCGGGTTTTGCCGGCATGCGCCGGGCGGGACGGCTCGCGGCCGAGATTCTCGACGCGCTCGTTCCCTTCGTCCGGCCCGGCGTGACGACGGCGCAGATCGACGACCTCGTCCGCGAGATGACGCTGGCGGGCGGCGGCATTCCCGCGACGCTCGGCTATCGCGGCTACACGCACAGCTGCTGCACCAGCATCAACCATGTCGTCTGCCACGGCATTCCCGACGCCAGGCCGCTGCGCGAGGGCGACATCGTCAATGTCGACGTCACGCCGATGGTCGACGGCTGGCACGGCGACACGAGCCGCATGTATCTGGTCGGCGAGGTCGGCATCAAGGCGCGGCGGCTGGTCGACGTGACCTATGAATGCCTGATGCTGGGGATCGAGCAGGCGAAGCCGGGCAACAGAATCGGCGACATCGCGCACGCGATCCAACAGCATGCCGAACGCCACCGCTATTCGGTCGTGCGCGACTTCTGCGGCCACGGCGTCGGGCAGATGTTCCACGACGCGCCCGAGGTCGTCCACGCCGGCCGCCCCGGCACCGGTCCCGAACTGAAGCCCGGCATGTTCTTCACCATCGAGCCGATGATCAACACCGGCAAATATGCGGTGAAGATGCTGCCCGACGGCTGGACCGCGACGACCCGCGACCGCAGCCTGTCGGCGCAGTTCGAGCACAGCATCGGCATCACCGAAACTGGCTGCGAAATCTTCACCGCCAGCCCCAAGGGCCTGAACGCGCCGCCCTGGGCGTGAACACGCCGCCCTGCCGCGAACGCGTGGCGTCTAGAGCATCGAGCGTTAAATCTGACCCATCGTCCCGTTCGTGTCGAGCGCAGTCGAGACACCCATCAGCGTGGCGCAAGGCCGGTGAGTGTCTCGACTTCGCTCGACACGAACGAATAAGGGGCGTTGCAGATTCATGGCACGCCGCTCTAGGTAGAAGACCCTAAATCCCCCTTGCCAATCGGGCGCGCCCGGCGCAGAGTTGACGCAAACGTCAACCATGGACGTCGAGGGAGAGCGAATATGGCGAAACGGGTCTTCGTGACCGCGCTGCTGGGCGGCGCGGCGCTGGTGCTGGCGGGATGCAACGCATCGAAATCGGGCGGGACCGGATCGCTCGACGAGGCGGAGAAGGCCAGCGAGACCCTGCTGAAGACCGGCGGCAACGGCGACGACTGGGCCGGCATCGGCTACAGCTATGACGAGCAGCGCTTCAGCCCGCTCAAGGACATCGACGACCGGAATGTCGGGCAATTGGGCATCGCCTGGTTCGCCGACCTCGACGATGCGCGCGGGCAGGAAGCGACCCCGGTCGTCGTCGACGGGGTGATGTATGTCAGCCACGCCTGGTCGAAGGTCGACGCATGGGATGCCGCGACCGGCAAGAAGCTGTGGAGCTTCGATCCGAAGGTGCCCGGTGAGCGCGCGGTCAACGCCTGCTGCGACGTCGTCAACCGCGGCGTCGCGGTCTGGGGCGACAAGCTGTTCGTCGGCACGATCGACGGCCGGCTGATCGCGCTCGACCGCAAGACCGGGCAGGAACTGTGGTCGACGCAGACCTTCGACACCGCGAAGCCCTACACGATCACCGGCGCGCCGCGCGTGGTGAAGGACATGGTGCTGATCGGCAACGGCGGCGCTGAATTCGGGGTGCGCGGCTATGTCACCGCCTATGACGCCGACTCCGGCAAGGAACGCTGGCGCTTCTACACCGCGCCCAACCCCGAGAAAAGGAAGGACGGCGCGGCATCGGACGACATCTTCGCGTCGAAGGGCAACGCCACCTGGTCCGACAAGGGCGAGTGGAAGGTATCGGGCGGCGGCGGCACCGTGTGGGACGCGATCGTCTATGACAAGGATCTCGACCAGATCTATCTGGGCGTCGGCAACGGCAATCCATGGAACCACGGGCTGCGCTCGAACGGCGAGGGCGACAACTGGTTCCTCTCCTCGGTCGTCGCGCTCGACGCGGACACCGGCGCCTATAAATGGCATTATCAGGAAACCCCGGCCGAAAGCTGGGATTATACGGCGACGCAGCCGATCATCCTGGCCGAGCAGCCGGTGAACGGCACCCCGACCAGGGTGCTGTATCACGCGCCAAAGAACGGCTTTTTCTTCACCATCGACCGCGCGACGGGCAAGCTGATCGACGCAAAACCTTTCGTCGACGGGATCAACTGGGCGACCGGCTACGACCTCGCGACCGGGCGGCCGATCGAAAATCCCGATGCCCGCTTCTATCGGACTGGCAAGCCGTTCATCGCCATTCCGGGCGCACTCGGCGCGCACAACTGGCACCCGATGAGCTACAATCCCGCGACCGGCCTCGTCTATATCCCCGCGCAGCAGATTCCGCAGGGCTACCTCGAGGACATGGACGAACTCGACAAGCGTAAGGTGCTCGGCTTCAACGTCGGCACCTCGCTCCAGGCCGGGATGCTGCCCGACGACGCGGCGGCGTTCCGCGCCGCGGTCGCCGCGACCACCGGCCGCCTCGTCGCCTTCGATCCGCGCACGGGCAAGGTCGCCTGGGGGGTCGATTATCCCGCCGCATGGAACGGCGGGACGATGACGACGGCGGGCAACCTCGTCTTTCAGGGCACCAGCACCGGCCGCTTCCGTGCCTATGCCGCCGACAGCGGCAAGCAGCTTCTCGACCTCGACATGCAGTCGGGGATCGTCAGCGCGCCCTCGACCTTCCGCGTGAACGGCGTGCAATATGTCGCCTTCCAGACCAGCAAGGGCGGCGCCTTCCCGCTCGTCGCGGGGATCGCGGGCGGCGTGACGCGCAAGGTGCCCAACATCCCGCGCCTCGTCGTGCTCAAGATCGGCGGCACCGTCCAGCTTCCCGCGCCGCCCGCAACGACCGCGCTCGAATGGAACCCGCCCGCGCCGGTCGGCACGCCGCAGCAGGTTGCGGCAGGCAAGGCGCACTTCGGACGCTATTGTCAGGTGTGTCACGGCGACAGCGCGATCGGCAACGGCTTCACGCCCGACCTGCGCGTCTCGGGCACGCTCGCCAACGCCGACGCGTGGAAAAGCGTGATCCTCGACGGTGCGCTCAAGGATCGCGGCATGGTCAGCTTCGCGCGCGTGCTCACGCCCGCCGATGCCGAGGCGATCCGCGCCTATGTCATCGAACGGTCGAACTGGACCAAGGCGCATCTGCCCGAGGCGTCGGCGCCCATGGGACGGTAGGGCGCAGGCATCACCCCCTTTCCAAAACCGATGCTGGTTGCGGAGGGGGCGGGACAGGAAATTTTCACGCGAAGGCGCAAAGGCGCGAAGAGTGGTGGAAGCGCAATGACGCGGCCTCTTCGCACCTTTGCGTGAATCAAAATAGAACCGCCCCCACCGCCATGCCCATATATTAGGCAGCAGGATGGCGGCGCTGCCCGCGTCTTGGGCAACGCCGCGACCCCACGCCGAAATTCCCGTCGGAACCCCGCCATTCGCCAATTGGCACGGGTCTTGATTGGTGCAAGATGGCGGCACACCGCACCGACTCGACCGGGAGGACCGGACCAGGCATGCCTGATCCGGCCCGGACTGCGACCGGCGGTGGACAGCCCAAGGGGAATGGACAGCGTGAAGAAGATTGAAGCGATCATTAAACCGTTCAAGCTCGACGAGGTGAAGGAGGCGCTGCACGAAGTCGGCGTCAGCGGCATCACCGTCACCGAGGCGAAGGGCTTCGGGCGCCAGAAAGGCCATACCGAGCTTTATCGCGGCGCCGAATATGTCGTCGACTTCCTGCCCAAGGTGAAGCTGGAGGTGGTCGTCGAGGATGGGCTGGCCGAGCGCGTGGTCGAGGCGATCGCCGCCGCCGCGCAGACCGGCCGCATCGGCGACGGCAAGATCTTCGTCTCGACCATAGAGACCGCGCTGCGCATCCGCACCGGAGAGCGCAACGAGGACGCACTCTAGGACCGGAACCCCAGGGCCCGCCATCAGCCGTTCACCATCCCCCCGCATCGGGATCTATCGCAAGAAGGAAGTGCAAGACCATGGCCACCAAGCCGAAGGACATCATCGCGCGGATCGAGGAAAACGACATCGAGTGGGTCGACCTGCGCTTCACCGACCCCAAGGGCAAATGGCACCACCTGACCATGTGCGCCAGCGCGATCGACGAGGATGCGCTGGAGGATGGGCTGATGTTCGACGGCTCGTCGATCGCGGGGTGGAAGGCGATCAACGAAAGCGACATGATCCTGAAGCCCGACCTCGACGCCGTCTATGACGATCCCTTTTCGGCGACGCCGATGCTGATCATCGTCTGCGATATCGTCGAGCCCGCGACTGGCGAAGGCTATGCCCGCGATCCGCGCACGACCGCGAAACGCGCCGAGGCCTATGTCGGATCGACCGGCATCGGCGACACCGTCTATGTCGGGCCCGAGGCCGAATTCTTCATGTTCGACGACGTCCGCTTCGAAACCGGCTACAACAAGTCGGGCTTCGAGATCGACGACATCGAACTGCCGACCAATTCGGGCCGCAGCTACGAGGGCGGCAACCTAGCCCACCGGCCGCGCGCCAAGGGCGGCTATTTCCCCGTCGCCCCGGTCGACAGCGCGGTCGACATCCGCGGCGAGATGGTGTCGACAATGCTCGAACTCGGCCTGCCGTGCGACAAGCATCACCACGAGGTCGCGGCGGCGCAGCACGAACTGGGCCTGACCTTCGGCACGCTGACGCAGACCGCCGACCGCATGCAGATCTACAAATATGTCGTGCATCAGGTCGCGCATGCCTATGGCAAGACCGCGACCTTCATGCCCAAGCCGATCAAGGACGACAACGGCAGCGGCATGCACACGCATTTCTCGATCTGGGAAAAGGGCAAGCCGCTGTTCGCAGGCAACGGCTATGCCGGGCTGTCGGATATGTGCCTCTATTTCATCGGCGGCGTCATCAAGCATGCCAAGGCGCTGAACGCCTTCACCAATCCGACGACGAACAGCTACAAGCGGCTCGTCCCCGGTTTCGAGGCGCCGGTGCTGCTCGCCTATTCGTCGCGCAACCGGTCGGCCTCGTGCCGCATCCCCTATGGCGCGGGCGCCAAGGCGAAGCGCGTCGAGTTCCGCTTCCCCGACGCGATGGCGAACCCCTATCTCTGCTACGCAGCGCTGCTGATGGCGGGGCTCGACGGCATCCAGAACAAGATCCATCCCGGCGACGCGATGGACAAGAATCTCTATGACCTGCCGCCCGAGGAGCTGAAGGAAGTGCCGACCGTTTGCGCCTCGCTGCGCGAAGCGCTCGACAGCCTGGCCGCCGACCACGACTTCCTGCTGAAGGGCGACGTTTTCTCGAAGGACCAGATCGAGGCCTATATCGAACTCAAGTGGGACGAGGTCCACGCCGTCGAACAGACGCCGAGCCCGGTCGAGTTCGAGATGTACTACAGCGCCTGACCGGCCCGACCGGCAGGATGACAGGGGCGTCCGGCCGACAGTGGCCGGGCGCCTCGCGTCTTTCGGAAGAATGGGTCATCGCGCCGGCGCTTACCATTCGGCAAGATGGCGCTGCTATACCCCCCGACGGAATGTCCGAGGGGGGATATCGCAATGCTTCGCCGCCTGCTGCTGGTCGTCACGATGCTGCTGGTCTCCGGCTGCGGCAAGGTCGCCGAACTGACGAACCAGACCCGGACCGTCGCGGCACCGCGCGAAGAGGTGTTCGCGAAGATGTTCGGCGACGATGGCGCCTTCACCGGCCTGCCGCTCGTCACCAACGGCGGCTCGACCCGCCTTTACGAGCTGGTGATCGACAGGAGCGACCCGGCGTGGGCGCAGGTCGCGCCCAAGCTGCGCCCCGACGCCTATAAGGTGAAATTCGCCGTCGCGATGGAAATCCCGCGCGGGGCGCACATGATCTACAGCATCGACGACGGCGCGCTGTCGACCGGCCTCAAATTCACCTTCGACGAACTGGCGCCCGACCGCACCCGCGTCGCCTTTTCGATCGACGAACTGTCTGGTTCGGACAGCGAGGGCCTTCGGGTGAACGCGGCGAAGCTCCGTTCGATCGCGCGCGATGCACTGAAGAAGCTCGACGATTTCGACGAGGTGAAGGACGCCGCCTGATCGCGGCGCGCAAAATCCCAGCGGCGACTTGCCGCCCCAGCGCCGAGTCGGCACAAGGAGCGACCCCTCGCAAGGAGTCGCTCATGAAATCGCTGCCGTTCGTCGCCCTGCTCGCCCTCCAGTTCGCGCTCGTTCCGCCCGCGCAGGCGAAACTCAGCAAGGCCGAAAGCGCGATGGCGAAGACGGTCGCGGCCGAGCAGGACCGTTCGATCGCACTGCTCGAACGGCTGGTGAATCAGAATAGCGGCTCGCTCAACCTCGCGGGAGTCGAGAAGGTCGGCCAGATGATGCGCGCCGAACTCGAGCCGCTGGGGTTCGAGGTGACGTGGAAACCGACGCCCGAGACCGGGCGCGCGGGCCATCTGATCGCGGTGCACAAGGGTCGCCCCGACACCAGGCGCCTGTTGCTGATCGCGCATCTCGACACGGTGTTCGAATCCGATTCGCCGTTCCAGACCTTCACCCGCAAGGGCGACCGGGGCGAAGGCCCGGGCGCGGGCGACGACAAGGGCGGAATGGTCGTCATCCTCGCCGCGTTGCGCGCGATGAAGGCGGCGGGGACGCTGAAGGACGCCAATATCGAAATCCATATGACCGGCGACGAGGAGGATGCGGGCGATCCGATCGAAAAGGCGCGCGCCGACCTGATCGAAGCGGGCAAGCGCAGCGACGTCGCGCTCGACTTCGAAGGGCTGGTGCGCGACGGCGGCGCCGACATGGGGTCGATCGCGCGGCGCTCGTCGGAAAGCTGGACGGTCACGGCGACCGGCCGGACGGGGCACAGTTCGGGCATCTTCGGCGCCGGGGTCGGCGACGGCGCCATCTATGAACTGACGCGCATCATCCAGCGCTTTCGCACCGAACTGCCCGAACCCAACCTGACCTTCAACGTCGGGCTGATCGCCGGCGGCGAGACCGCGAGCCTCGACGCGGGCGGCATCCGCGGCGCCGCGACGGGCAAGACCAACATCATTCCGCCGATCGCGATCGCGCGCGGCGATCTGCGCACCCTGTCGATCGAGCAATCGCAGCGGGTGCGGGCGAAGATGGCACAGATCGTGGCGGACCACGCGCCGGAAACCGGCGCGACGCTGAGCTTCGATCCCGGCGGCTATCCGCCGATGGCGCCGACCGAGGGCAACAGGGCGCTGCTGGTGAAGCTCAACGGCGTCAACCGCGACCTCGGCCTGCCCGAGATGGCGGCGCTCGACCCGTTGAAGCGCGGCGCGGGCGACATCAGCTTCGTCGCCGCCGACGTCGACGGGCTCGCGGGCCTCGGCCCCTGGTCGACCGGCGATCACGCGCCGGGCGAGGCGGTCGATCTGCCCAGCATCGCGCGGCAGGCGACCCGCGCCGCCATCCTGATGTCGCGCCTCGCGGCCGAAAAGCGCTGACCCGCCAGCTTTCGCAGTTGGCCCAGCTTGATTCATGGTCCACAGTGATTAGGTAGCAATCCGATACGCAATTCCGCGCCGATGGGAGACAGACGATGAGCGATACCGAAACCCACCTGAAACAGCAGTACATCGGCGGCCAGTGGGTCGACAGCAAGGGCGGCAGGCTGCACGATGTCGTCAATCCCGCGACCGAGGAAGCCGCCTCGACCGTCGTGCTCGGCACCGCCGCCGACGTCGACGCCGCGGTCGCCGCGGCGCGCGAGGCCTTCAAGAGCTGGTCGCAGACGACGCGCGAGGAGCGGCTGGCGCTGATGGGCCGCATCGTCGAGGAATATAAGAAGCGCGGCCCCGACCTCGCCAGGTCGATGGCCGCCGAAATGGGCGCGCCGGTCAGCTTCGCGGGCACCGCGCAGGTCGGTGCCGGCATCGGCGGTTTCCTCGGCACGATCGAGGCGCTCAAGACTTTCGAGTTCAGCGAGCAGCATGGCGCGAACAAGGTCGTCTATGAGCCGATCGGCGTCGTCGGCATGATCACGCCGTGGAACTGGCCGCTCAACCAGATCGCGCTGAAAGTCGCGCCCGCGCTGGCCGCCGGCAACACGATGATCCTCAAGCCGTCGGAGGAATGCCCCGGCAACGCGGTGATCTTCGCCGAAATCCTCGACGCCGCGGGCGTGCCGCCGGGCGTGTTCAATCTGGTGCAGGGCGACGGCCCGACCGTCGGCAACGCGATCTCTTCACACCCCGGCATCGAGATGGTGAGCTTCACCGGATCGACCCGCGCCGGCATCCTCGTCGCCAAGGCGGCGGCCGACACGGTCAAGCGCGTCCACCAGGAACTGGGCGGCAAGTCGCCGAACCTCGTCCTGCCCGACGCCGACCTGGGCGCCGTGCTGCCGCCGACGGTGCAGGGCGTGCTCGTCAACACCGGGCAGAGCTGCATCGCGCCGACGCGCATCCTCGTCCACAAGGATCGCAAGGAGGAAGCGGTCGGCGTCATCAAGGCGATGTTCGACGGCACGCAGGTCGGCGATCCGGGCCAGGAGGGCGGCCATATCGGCCCCGTCGTCAACAAGGCGCAGTTCGACAAGATTCAGGGCCTGATCCAGTCGGCGATCGACGAAGGCGCGACGCTGGAGACCGGCGGCACCGGCCTGCCGAGCAACGTCAACCGCGGCTATTTCATCAAGCCGACGGTCTTCTCGGGCGTCACCCCCGACATGCGGATCGCGAAGGAGGAAGTGTTCGGCCCCGTCGCGACGATCATGGAATATTCGAACCTCGACGAAGCGGTCGAGATCGCCAACGACACCGAATACGGCCTGTCCGCCGTCGTGTCGGGCGACCCCGCCAAGGCCGCCGAAGTCGCGCCGAAGCTGCGCGCGGGCATGGTCGCGGTCAACAACTGGGGGCCCGCGCCGGGCGCCCCGTTCGGCGGCTACAAACAGTCGGGCAACGGCCGCGAAGGCGGGTTGTTCGGCCTCAAGGACTTCATGGAAATGAAGGCGATCAGCGGCATTCCGGCGTAAGTCTCCCCTCCCGCCTGCGGGAGGGGTTGGGGGTGGGCAGCGACGTCGCATTGGCCCACCCCGCTGCGACCAGGGCGCAAGCGCCCAGGTCTCGCTGCCCCTCCCGTAAACGGGAGGGGTTTTGCTTTGAACGAACTGCGATTAAGCGCTTTCCATGACCACACGCTCGCCGCTCGCCCCCGCCGCCTTCCCCGCCCTGCCCGACATCGCCGGGGTGACGCGCCGCGTCGCGCGGGCGCGTTACAAGGAATGGGACCGCTGCGACCTCACCTATGTCGAGCTGGCACCCGACACCGCGGTCGCGGGCGTGTTCACGCGCAATATCTGCTGTTCGTCGGAGGTCGAACTGGGCCGCGAGCAGGTGAAGCACGGCGCCGCGCGCGCGCTGATCGTCAACGCGGGCAACAGCAACGCCTTCACCGGCTATCGCGGGCGCGAGGCGGTCGAGCAGATCAGGACGCAGGTCGCGGAGCATCTCGGCTGCAAGGACGACGAGGTGTTCGTCAGCTCGACCGGCGTGATCGGCGTGCCGCTGCCCAAGGACAAGGCGCGTGCGGGCATTGCGGCGGCGCTGACCGCCGATCCCTGTTCGTGGGAAGCCGCTGCCGAAACGATCGGCACCACCGACACCTTCGCCAAGGGCGCCGCGGCGAGCGCCGTCGTCGGCGGCCGCACCGTCCACGTCGCGGGGATCGTCAAGGGATCGGGGATGATCGCCCCCGACATGGCGACGATGCTCGGTTACATCTTCACCGACGCCGCGGTCGCGCCGGCGCTGTTACAGGAAATGCTGAGCGAGGCGACGGGCGGGACGTTCAACTGCATCACCGTCGACAGCGACACCTCGACCAGCGACACGGTGCTGCTGTTCGCCACCGGGCAGGCGGGCAACACGCGCCTCGAATCATGGGACGACGCCGGCGCCGACGCGCTGCATGCCGCGATCCGGCAGGTGGCGCTCGACCTTGCGCAGCAGGTGGTGCGCGACGGCGAGGGCGCGTCGAAATTCATCGAGGTGCAGGTGACCGGCGCGACCGGCGACGAAAGCGCGAAGCGCGTCGCGCTATCGATCGCCAATTCGCCGCTGGTCAAGACCGCGGTCGCAGGCGAGGACGCCAATTGGGGCCGCGTCGTGATGGCGGTGGGCAAGGCCGGCGAACCCGCCGACCGCGATCGGCTGGCGATCCGCTTCGGCGACCATTGGGTCGCGAAGGACGGCCTGCCGGTCGAGGGCTATGACGAGGCGCCGGTCGCGGCACATCTGAAAGGGCAGGCCGTCCGCATCGGCGCCGACCTTGGCCTCGGCGAAGGCCGCGCGACCGTGTGGACGTGCGACCTGACCCACGGCTACATCAGCATCAACGCCGACTATCGAAGCTGATCAGGTTTGCAATAATCGGGATCATCGAAAATCCGTTCGCCCTGAGCTTGTCGAAGGGCCGTTCTTTCTTTCGGGCGTCGCTGAAGGAAGAACGGTGCTTCGACAAGCTCAGCACGAACGGAATTAGGGGAATGCGGAGTTACAGCGCCCCTTCGAGCCAACCCTTGAGCGCGCTCTTGGGCGCGGCGCCGACCTTGGTTTCGGCGATCGCGCCATTCTTGAACAGGATCATCGTCGGGATGCCGCGCACGCCATAGCGTGCGGGGGCGTCGGGATGGTCGTCGATGTTGAGCTTGGCGATCACCACCTTGCCCGCGAGTTCGTCCGAAATCTCTTCGAGCGCCGGGCCGATCATCTTGCACGGACCGCACCATTCGGCCCAGAAATCGACGAGGACGGGGGTGTCGCTGTCGAGGACATCGGCCTGAAAGCTTGCGTCGGTGATCGCCTTGGTACCCATGGGGAAACTCCTGAATATATGTTTGATGCCAAGCTAGGGCGCGCGCGCGTTCGGCTCAAGGGGTCAATCCGGCAAATTCGCCTTGGTTGCCGCCAAGCCCGGCTTGTGTGGCGCCAGCACCGCCGCGTCGAGCCCGATCAGCGTCGGCCCCGCGGTATAAAGCAGCGCCGCGTCCACCGTCCGCCCCGGGAAAATCACCCCCAGCGCTTCGCGATAGGCGGCCATCTGGCGCAGATAGGCGGGCGCGACGTCGGCCGCGCTTTCGGGCACCTGCCGCCCGGTCTTGTAGTCGATGACGAGGATGCGCGCGTCGGTGACGAGCAGCCGGTCGACGATCCCCGCCACCACCGTGCCGTCGACCACCGCCGACAGCGGCACCTCCGCGAGGCTGCCGGCGCCGAACAGCGCCGCGTACGCCGGATCGCCCAGCACCGCGAGCACCTCGTCCGCCATCGCCGCGCGATCGCGCTCGTCGAGCGCCGGCGCCTGCGCCGCGAGCCAGCGCAGCGCGGCGGCGCGGCGGCGATCGGACGCGACCGACGGCAGGCGCTCGAACAGCGCGTGGAGCAGCAGCCCGCGCTCGACCGCCGC
>NZ_BCUA01000102.1 GCF_001591045.1 Sphingopyxis granuli NBRC 100800
CCCGGCGATGCTCGACCGGCTGCGGCTCGACGCCGCGCGGCTCGGCGGAATCGCCGACGCGGTCGAGGCGGTGGCCGCGCTGCCCGACCCGGTCGGCGCCGAGATCGACCGCGCCGAGCGGCCCAACGGGCTGGTGCTCAGCCGGGTGCGCGTGCCGCTGGGGGTCGTCGGCATCATCTATGAAAGCCGCCCCAACGTCACCGCCGACGCCGCCGCGCTCGGCCTGATGGCGGGCAATGCCGTGATCCTGCGCGGGGGCAGCGAGGCGGCGCATTCGAACCGCGCAATTCATGCGGCGCTCGCCGCCGGCCTCGCCGAAAGCGGCCTGCCCGAAGACGCAGTGCAGCTCGTCCCGACGCAGGACCGTGCGGCGGTCGGCGCGCTGCTGCGCGCGCAGGGGCTGATCGACATCATCATCCCGCGCGGCGGCAAGGGACTCGTCGCCCGCGTGCAGGACGAGGCGCGCGTCCCCGTCCTCGCCCACCTCGACGGGATCAACCATCTCTACATCGACGCCGCCGCCGATCCGGCGCAGGCGGTCGAGCTGGCGGTCAACGCCAAGATGCGGCGCACCGGCATCTGCGGCGCGACCGAGACGATCCTGATCGACCGCGCCTATCCGGCGCCGCTCGCCATCGTCGACGCGCTGGTCCGCGCGGGCTGCGAGGTGCGCGGCGACGCCCGCATCGCGGCGCTGAGCCCGCATATCGCGCGCGCGGACGCCGGCGACTGGGACTGCGAATATCTCGACGCGATCGTCTCGATCGCGACGGTCGACGGCCTCGACGGCGCGCTCGCACATATCGACGCGCATTCGAGCCATCACACCGACGCGATCGTCACCGAGGACGCGGCAACCGCCGAGCGCTTTCTGTCCGCAGTCGACAGCGCGATCGTCATGCACAATGCCTCGACCCAGTTCGCCGACGGCGGCGAATTCGGCCTTGGCGCCGAAATCGGCATCGCGACGGGGCGGCTGCACGCAAGGGGCCCGGTGGCGCTCGAAGGCCTCACCACCTATAAATGGCTGGTGCGGGGGAACGGCCAGACGCGCCCTTGAATCATTTGTATACAAATGATACATTGCTGCAATGACCAAGCAGACTGTCATTTCCGCACGCGTCGACGAGGCAATGCTGGATGACCTCGACCGGATCGCGGCATTTCACGACCGCAGCCGGGCCTGGGTGATTGTGCGCCTGTTGCAGCAAGCGGTGGCGCACGAGCTGGAATATGTCGAACTGGTCGAACCGGCGCTCGAGGATGTGGCCGCCGGCCGCCTGATTCCCCATGAAGAGGTGATGGCCGACATCAAGGCCAGACTGGCCGCGCGCAAAGCGGCCTGATGCGCCTTCACTGGACGCCGCACGCCCGCGAAGACCTCTTCCGGCTGGCCGAATCAGCCGGCGACCCCGGCTCTGAAGCCACCCTGCTGCGCGGCGCCATCGCCGCGACCGAACAATTGCAGGCGCATCCCCGGATCGGTCCTGCCATCGACAGCGATCGCATCCGGAAATGGCCGATCGCCGGCACGCCCTGTCTGATCCTTTACATGGTTCGCGAAGACGCGATCCTGCTGCTTCGCATCGTCCACAATCGCAGCGACTGGCAGTCGCTGTCATGATCCGCACCGGCCTTCTCGGCGGCAGCTTCAATCCCGCGCACGGCGGACATCGCGCGATCAGCCTGAACGCGATCGACGCGCTCGGGCTCGACGACCTGTGGTGGCTGGTGTCGCCCGGCAATCCGCTGAAGGACGCGAAGGGCATGGCGCCGCTTCCGGCCCGCCTCGCCTCGGCGCAGCACATGGCCCGCCGCTCGCCGATCCGCGCCACCGGACTCGAGGCCGAACTTGGCACGCGCTACACCGTCGACACGCTCCGAAAGCTCGTCCGCCGCTACCCGAACCGGCGCTTCATCTGGATCATGGGGGCCGACAATCTGGTCCAGTTGCCCCGCTGGCGCGACTGGCGCGACATCGCGCGACTGATGCCGATTGCGGTGATCGCGCGCCCGGGCTATAATGGCCGCACCCACGCCGCGCAGGCGATGGGCTGGCTGCGGCGCTTCGTCCGGCCCGCAGGCCAGAAGCTTCATTGGACGGACTGGAGACCGCCTGCCCTCGTGTTCCTGCGATTTTCGCCCGATGTGCGATCCGCAACTGCGATACGGCAGGCCGACCCCCGCTGGTTCGAACGTCATGAAGGCCGCGCCCCGCGCGACCCGATCACCCGTTCGCGCCTCGGGGTCTCCGAAAGGAAAGGAACCGCTTGATAGCCGCCAGCAAGGATGCCGCGCCCGGCGCCGCACCCGCTCCCCAGCCTTCGGGCGACAGCGTGGACGCGCTCCACGCCCTGATCCTCCACCAGCTCGAAGAGGACCAGGCCCAGGATACCATCTCCATCCCGCTTGCCGGCAAGAGCAGCATCGCCGACCATATGGTGATCGCCAGCGGCCGTTCGACGCGCCACGTCTCGGCGATCGCCGACAAGCTGGCGCAGCGCATCAAGCAGGAAGCGGGCCGCACCGTCCGCGTCGAGGGACTGCCCAACGCCGACTGGGTGCTGATCGACGCCGGCGACGTGATCGTCCACCTGTTCCGGCCGGAGGTGCGGAGCTTCTACAACCTCGAACGCATGTGGTCGTTCGGCGACGCCCCGCCCGCCGCCGCCGCGAATTGACCCTTTTGTTCCGTTCGGCCTAAAGTCCGAACGGGGACGGCACCAGCCCGCTCCCCTCCCGGCCTCCCATGGGCCTTGATCGTCAGGGAGGCTGGGAGGGGAGCGGGTTGGTGCCGCTTTCACCGAAGGTGAACGATAACGCCATGCTGCTGCACATCATCGCGCGCGGGCGCATCGGGCGCGGGCCCGAGGCCGAACTGGTCGAGCGTTACATGAAGCGCCTGACCTGGCAGCACCGGATTTCGGAACTGCCAGACACCGGCGGCCGCATGCCCGCCGTCGCCGCGGGCAGCCGCACCGTGCTGCTCGACGAGGGCGGCGAACAGATGGCGTCGCTCGAATTCGCGCGGCTGCTCGAAACATGGCGCGACGGCGGGGTGCGCGAGGCGCGCTTCTGCCTCGGCGCCGCCGACGGCTTCACGCCCGCGGAGCGGCAGGGCGCCGACAGGGTAATCGCCTTCGGCCGCGCGACCTGGCCGCACCTGATGGCGCGCGCGATGCTCGCCGAGCAATTGTGGCGCGCGACCAGCATCGTCGCGGGCCACCCCTATCATCGCGAGGGCCGGCAATGAGGCGGACGATCGCGCTGGCCGCAGGCTGCGCCGCGATCGCGGGAGGCGCGCTGGCTCTTGCGCAGGGCGATGTCTTCGATCCGCAGGCGCTCGTCGCGCACGAACGGCAGCAGCTCGTGACCGCGAAGCAGCAATCGGCCGACGCGATGGCGCGCAGCAACGCGCTCGAGGCGCAGGCACGCGCCGCGCGGAGCGAGGCCGACCGCCTGAAGAAGCGCAGCGCGGCGCTCGCCGCGCGGATCCAGTCGGCAGAGGCCGACATCAGCGCCGGCGAAGCGCGCGTCGCGCTTGTCGGCCGCCGCCTCGCAGAGCGTCAGGCGCGCCTCGCCGAACAACAGCAGCCGCTGCTCGAACTGACCGCCACCTTGCAGCAGCTTTCGCGCCAGCCGCCGGTGAGCGTCCTCGCGCAGCCCGGATCGCTGACCGACATGGTCCACGCACGCGCGGTGCTCGACGCGGTGATGCCGGTGATCCACCGCCGCACCGCCGGGGTGCGGCACGAACTGGCGGATCTTCAGACGACGCGGCGCCAGCAGCGCATCGCGCTCGACACGCTCTCCGAAAGCCGGGCGCAGCTCGCGACGCGCCGCGACGAACTGACGCGGCTCGAGAACGAGGGCCGGCTCCACGCGCGCGACCTGATGAGCAGCGCACGGCTGGAGGCCGACCGCGCGCTCGGGCTGGGCGAGAAGGCACGCGATATCGTCGAACTGATGGACGCGCTCGAAGCCGACGGGCTGGTGCGCGCCGAGCTGGCGCAGCTGGCCGGCCCCCTGCCGCGTCCGCGCGACCCGGCAAGCGCCGCTCCGGCCGCCGCACCGCCGCCTGCCAGCGATGCCTCGCTGAGCGACGGCGCTTATCGCCTGCCCGTCGTCGGCCGCATCGTCGCGGGGCTGGGCGAGGTCAATGACAGCGGCGTCCGCTCGCGCGGGCTGACCATCGCGGCGCAGCCCGGCGGACAGGTCGTCGCGCCCGCCGCGGGGCATGTCGGCTTCGCCGGCGACTACAAGGGCTATGGCAAGATCGTCATCATCGATCACGGCGGCGGCTGGACCTCGCTGATCACCGGGATGATCGCGCTGTCGGTCGGCGTCGGCGATACGCTGGGCGCCGGGGCGCCGGTCGGCCGCGCCGGGTCCGACGACGCCCGCATCACCGTGGAGCTGCGCCGCGCCGGGCGCCCGGTCGACATCGTCGCGATGATCGGGTGACCGCGCATCGCCTCCAGAAAGGCATAGGCGGATGGCGCCGCGGCCATTATAAGGCAAAGTCACGCCTGCGCGATTGAAAGACGACCATGACCGAATCGACCAAGCCTTCTCCCTCCCCCCGGCGCCGCTTCGCCCTGTGGCAGGGGGCGGCCGCGCTCAGCACGCTGGCGCTCGTCCCGCTCGCCACCGGCGCGATGGCGAGCGTCGACGCCTCGACGCAGGAAGAGATTGCCCGCTTCATGGACGTCTTCCTCGAAGTGAAATCCAACTATGTCGAGCCGGTCAGCGACGACAAGCTGATCGAGGGTGCGATCAACGGCATGCTTGCCAGCCTCGATCCGCACTCGGGCTATCTCGATGCGCGCGGCTTCTCCAACCTTCGCACCCAGACCGATGGCGAATATGGCGGCCTTGGTCTGTCGGTGACGATGGAGGACGGCGTGGTGAAGGTGATCGCGCCGACCGCCGACACGCCCGCCGCGCGTGCCGGGATCAAGGCCGGCGACTATATCACGCACATCAACAAGGAACTGATCTTCGGCCTGACGCTCGACGAGGCGGTCGAACAGATGCGCGGCCGCCCCGGCACCCAGATCGAGATCACCGTGGTGCGCGAGGGGCAGGACAAGCCGATGGAGCTGACGCTGACGCGCGAGATCATCGACCTGAAACCCGTGAAGTGGGAGGTGAAGGACGACGTCGGGGTGCTGACCGTCACCAACTTCTCGGCCGATGCGACCCGCGACCTCAAGGCGGCGATGCTCGCGGTCGAGAAATCGCTGGGCCGCAAGCCGCGCGGCTGGGTGCTCGACCTGCGCTCGAACCCCGGCGGGCTGCTCGACGAGGCGGTCGGGATCAGCGACATCTTCCTCGAACGCGGCGAGATCGTGTCGCAGCGCGGCCGCAAGAAGAGCGACATCGAACGCTATTTCGCCGAGCCGGGCGACCTCGCGCAGGGCGCGCCGGTGATCGTGCTGATCGACGCGGGCTCCGCCTCGGCGTCGGAGATCGTCGCGGGCGCGCTGCAGGACCAGCACCGCGCGCTCGTCATGGGCGAGCGCAGCTTCGGCAAGGGATCGGTGCAGACGGTGCTGCCGCTGACCGACACGACCGCGCTGCGCCTGACCACCGCGCGCTATTACACGCCGTCGGGGCGCAGCGTGCAGGAAGGCGGCATCGAGCCCGACATCCGCGTGCCGCAGCTTTCGGACCCCGATTACAAGAACCGCCCACGCTTCCGCGAAAGCGACCTGCGCCGCCACCTGATCAACGAGAAGAAGGTCGACGACGGTCTGCTCGAAAAGGACGAAAAGGATGATCCGCGCTTCGCCGCGACCGCCGAGGAGCTGAAGGCGAAGGGCATCGAGGATTATCAGCTCCACTATGCGCTGCAGACGATCGGCCGCATCGGCCCGGCGACGCCGCAGATGGCGCAGGGCAAGGCGCCCGCCGCCCGGCCGGCGCGGCGCAACTGATCCGAAATCGGGGGGCCAGCCATGCCGAACAACCGCTACGCCGCGCCGCTCCTCGCGCTGATCGCGCCGCTGCTCCTTTATGGCGGCGCGCTGGTGTCGCAATATGGCTTCGGCCTCCACCCATGCGAGATGTGCTATTGGCAGCGCTGGCCGCACCAGGTGGCGATGGTGCTGGCGGCGCTCGCGCTGCTGCTGCGCCGCAGCGACGCCGCGATGCGCGCGCTGACGCTGCTTTCCGCCGTCGCCATCGCGGTCAGCGGCGCGATCGGCGTCTTCCACGCTGGGGTCGAATACGGCCTTTGGGAAGGGCTGACGACGTGCAGCACCGCGGCGACCGGCCCCGTCTCGCTCGACAGCATCCTGGCGGCGCCGATCACCCGCTGCGACGTGCCGCAATGGACGCTGTTCGGCGTCTCGCTCGCGGGGTTCAACGCGATCTTCTCCTTCGCCGCCGCGGCGCTCGTCTTGACCTTGCTGCGCCGCCGGCCCACATCGGCGGCATGATGAAGGCGGACCGAAAGACGGCGTCGATGATCCGGGTCGACCAGGCGGGCGAATATGGTGCGACGCGCATCTACGCCGGCCAGCTCGCGGTGATGGGCGACCGGCATCCGATGGCGCGCGAGATCGCGCATATGGCGGAGCAGGAGGAGCGGCACCGCGCCTTCTTCGACGGACTGATCGCGCGCCGCGGCGTGCGGCCGACCGCGCTTCAGCCGCTGTGGAACGTCGCGGGCTTCGCGCTCGGCGCCGCGACCGCCGCGATGGGGCCGCGCGCGGCGATGGCGTGCACCGCGGCCGTGGAGACCGAGATCGACCGCCACTATCGCGACCAGATCGCCGAGCTGGGCGACAGCGACCCCGAACTGGGCGACGCGGTCGCCGAGTTCCGTGCCGAAGAGCTGGAGCACCGCGATGCCGCGCTCGCCGCGGGCGCCGAAAGCGCGCCGGGCTATCCGCTGCTCAGCTTCGCGATCCGTGCCGGCTGCCGCGCCGCCATCGCGCTGGCGAAGCGCATCTGACGCGGTGCCCGGCGGTGGCGTTCAGGCCGCATGCAGGCTATCCATGGCAGTCCGTCCGGACAGATGAAGGAAAACCGATGACCCGCCCCCCCCTCTTCGCGCTGATCCTTGCCGCCGGCGCGGCCGCGGCGCCCGCGCAGGCGCAGGCGCAGGAAACCGTCGTCGACGGCGAAAAGATCAACCAGGTCATCGTCTATGGCGACGACAAGTGCGAGCAGAGCAGCCCCGACGAGATCGTCGTGTGCAGCCGCCTGCCCGAAACCGAGCGCTACCGCGTCCCGCAGATCTTCCGCGGCGGCAGCCCGCTCGACCCGCGCAACGAGGCGTGGGCGAACAAGGTGGTCGCGCTCGAACGCGTCGGCCGTTTCGGCACCGACAGCTGCTCGCCCACCGGCCTCGGCGGCTTCACCGGCTGCACCCAGCAGCTCGTCGCCGGCGCCAAGGCCGAGCGCCGCGCCGCCGACAAGACCGACTGGCAGACGATGATCGCCGACGAACGCGCCAAGCGCATCGCCGGCATCGACGCCGCGGCGGACGAGGTCGAGGCGGCGGTCGTCGCCGAGGAAAAGGCGCTCGAGGAACGCCAGCGCGCCGCCGAGGAGCTCGAACGCCAGGCCAGCGGCGTCGCGCCCGCGCCCGCAGCACCGACCCCGAACGATCCGAACGAAGAGCCGCTGCCTTCGCCCGGACCGCGATAGAGGCATTTCATCGGATCGAACGGATCGGAACCGGGCGAAAATATGCCGGGTACTCCCGCGCAGGCGGAGCCCGGAGCGGATAGAACCAGGATCGGCGTCGCATGACTCCGGGTCCCCGCCTTCGCGGGGACCCGGGGCATGGTTCATCCAAAGATGATCGCGCCCCGACGAGAGACGGACCGCCCGGCGCTACCCCTTCAGCTTCCCGGCCATGCCGAGGATGTCGTCGAGCGGGTTGCCGTCGCCGTTGCGGTCGATCAGCTTGCCGAGGCTGCCCAAAGCGCCCGATCCGCCGCCACCGCCGAGCATGCCGCCCAACAGGCCACCCAGTCCGCCGCCGCCCGATCCGCCCGCAGCGCCGCCCAGCGCGCCGCCGATCAGGTCGCCCAGACCGCCGCCGTCGACTCCGCCGCCGTCCTTGGTGCCACCCTTCGCCATCGCGCCGGCGACCAGCATCGCGAGCAGCGGCAGCATCTTCTTGAGCAGCCCGGCGTCGAGCCCGGTCTGCCCGGCGGCGTGCCCGGCGACGGTGCGGCTGACGTCCTTCGACCCGAAGATCTGGCCCAATATGTCGTTGCCCTGCCCGACCGGGGTCGGCTGCGATCCGAGCACCGTGTCGAGCAGGCCGCCGCCGCCCAGCCCGGCGATCAGCCCGCCCAGTCCCTCGCCGCCGCCCTGCGCCTGCTTCTGGAAGCCGCCGAGGATCGCGGGCAGCAGCGCTTCGGCGCCCTGCTGCGCGATCGCGGGCGAAACGCCCAGTTCCTTCGCCATCGATTCGATGCCGCCGGCCTGACCGAGGATGTCGCTGAGGTTCATGTCGTCAATCTCCCACAAGGCGCGGATCGAAAAGCGCCGATGCGGGTTCTTATAGCAGCGCACCGGCGTGGGGCGAGCCGTTCATTCTGCTGTCATTTCGCCGTGCCTAATCCTATCCTGCGGCCCTGCGACTGCCCCGGCCGCGGGGTTAGGCCGTCTCAACGAGTGGGAGCATTGCAAAATGGGTATTTTCAGCAGCATCAAGGACGCGATTTTCGGCAAGAAGGCGGAGGCCGCCGAGCCCGCTCCCGCCACCCCGTCGGCGCTTCCGATCGGCGCGGCGGTCGAGGCCGCGTCGAGCGCCATGGCCGCCGCGTCGACCGCCGTCAGCGAGGTCGATGTCGAGGCGATCCTGTCGGCCGAGGCCGCGAAGGCAGGCCAGCCGCTCAACTGGCGCACCTCGATCGTCGACCTGATGAAACTGCTCGGCATCGATTCGAGCCTCGACAACCGCAAGGCGCTTGCGCAGGAGCTCGGCTATACCGGCGAACTCAACGGCAGCGCCGAGATGAACATTTGGCTGCACAAGGCGGTGATGCGCGAACTCGCCGCGAACGGCGGCAAGGTGCCCGCCGACCTGACCGACTGACGGACGGTCGATTTTCTTCGACGAAGGGGCCGGAACGCAGCGCCGTTCCCGGCCCCTTTTCATTGACCCCCGCGCGCCGCGGCTCCAGACAGGTTTCACAGGAAACAAACGGGGAGCCCGCACGTGCACGACAGACTGTCCACTTCGATCAGCCGCCGCCGGACGCTCGCCGCGCTCGGCGCCGGAACCGCGAGCCTCGCGCTGGCCGCGCGCGCGCCCGCGCTGGCGGCGGCCGCTCCGCAGCAGGACGGCGCGCAGGCGCTGCTCGACTCAATCGCCGACAATCTGCTCGCCCGGTCGCCCGAAAGCGCGACGAGCCTCGGCATCGATACCGGCGCGCGCGCCGCGCTGCGCGCGCAGCTCGCCGATCGCTCGGCGGCAGGACAACAGGCGCTCGCCGACACGCTCAAGGCCGATCTCGCGCGCGTCCGCGCGGTCGACCGGAGCAAGCTCGACCATGGCACGCGCACCAGCCTGGCGGTGATCGAAAGCGCCTATGGCGTCGCGCTCGACGGCTTCGCGCTGCCCTATGGCGACGTGTCGGTCGGCGGATGGCGCAACACCCCCTATGTCGTGATCCAGAATGTCGGCGCCTATCTCGACATCCCGAAATTCCTCGACAGCGACCACCCGGTGAAGAACGCCGCCGACGCAGAGGCCTATCTGGCGCGCCTCAACGCCTATCCCGCGACCCTCGATGCAGAGACCGAGCGGCTGAAGGCCACGGGCGCGCAAGGCGTGGTCGCCCCCGCCTTCCTGCTCGACAAGGCGATCAGGCAGATGGAGGCGAGCCTCGCCGGTGCGCGCGGCGGCGGCGGACTGGTCGACAGCCTCGTCCGCCGCACCGCGGAGGCGAAGATCGCGGGCGACTGGGGCCGGCGCGCCGGGGCCATCGCCACGGGGCCGGTCGTCGCCGCGCTCGAACGCCAGCTTGCCGAATTGCAGGCGCAGCGCACGAAGGCGACGATGGACGCGGGCATCTGGGCGCGTCCCGGCGGCGACGAATTCTACGCCTGGGCACTGCGCGCCTCGACGACGACGCGGATGACGCCCGAGGAAATCCACCGCATGGGGGTCGAGCAGCTCGCCGAGCTGCACGGGCGGATGGACCCCATTCTCAAGCAGCTCGGCTATACGCAGGGTTCGGTCGGCGACCGGATGAACGCGCTCGCGAAAGACCCGGCGTATAAATTCCCCGACAACGACGCGGGCCGCGCCGAGGTCGTCGCCTACATTCAAACATGGCTCGACCGGATTCGCGCCGAACTGCCGCGCGCCTTCCGCACCCTCGCCAAGGGCAATGTCGAGGTGAAGCGTCTGCCACCCGAGGAAGAGCCCGGCGCGCCCGCCGCCTATGGCGGCGCGGGGTCGATCGACGGTTCGACGCCGGGGCGGATGTGGATCAATCTGCGCACGACCGACCTGCACAGCAAATATTCGCTGCCCGACCTCGCGATGCACGAGGCGATTCCCGGCCATGCGTGGCAGGGCGAATATGCAAACCAGATGCCGCTGATCCGTTCGATGCTCGCCTTCAACGCCTATTCTGAAGGCTGGGGCCTCTATGCCGAACAGCTCGCCGACGAACTCGGCCTCTACGACGATTTCCCGGTCGGGCGCCTCGGCTATCTCCAGTCGATCGCTTTCCGCGCTTGCCGCCTCGTCGTCGACACCGGCATCCACACCAAGCGCTGGACGCGCGAGCAGGGGGTGCAGTTCTTCGTCGAGCGCAACGGGTCGAACCCGCTCGAGGTCGCGAGCGAGGTCGACCGCTATTGCAGCTGGGTCGGGCAGGCGTGCGGCTACAAGGTCGGACACAGCGAGATCAACCGCCAGCGCGACCGCGCGCAGGCCGCGCTCGGCGCGCGCTACGACCTGCGCGACTTCGACAATGTCGTGCTCGAAGGCGGCAATGTCCCGCTCGACGTGCTCGCGCAGAATGTCGACGAATATATCGCGGAGACGAAGGCGTGATGCGCCGCCTCGCCCTGCTGGCCGCGGCTATGTTCGCCGCGGCCAGCGGCGGTGCGATGGCGCAGGAAGCGCCGGACAGCTCGCGTGTCGCCATCGTGACGAGCGACGTCGACCGCTTCTTCGCGCTCTATGACGACCCGGCGCTGGCGGCGGACCCCGATGCGCTCGCGGCGCGCTACCTCGCCACGCCGTCGCCCGGTCTCGTCGAATTCATGGCGCTGCGCCGGATCACGCCCGACCGGCTGGCGGCGGCGCTGCGCGCCAAGCCAGCCGTCTATCGCGACGCGCGCGGCTGCGCGGCGAAGCTGGACAAGGTTCGCGGCCGTCTGGTCGCGGCGACCGACCGGCTCGCGGCGCTCTATCCGAAGGCGGTCTTCCCGCCGATCACCATCGCCATCGGCCGCGCGTCGAGCGCGGGAACCGCGAATGCGAAGGGGCTCTATATCGGCCTCGAAATGCTATGCGCGGCGAAATTCATCGAGGCCGACGATGAGGATCGCATGGTGCACGTCATCGCGCACGAATATGCGCATGTGCAGCAGCCGCTCGCGCAGGTCGATGACGAGAATGCCACGGTCCTCCACGCCGCGCTGGTCGAAGGCGCCGCCGAATTCGTCACCGAGCGGATGACCGGATCGGTCGCCTATCCGCTGCTCCACCAATGGGCGGCGGAACGAACGACGGAGCTCGAAACCGCCTTCCTCGCCGAAAAGGACGAAAAGGCGCTCGGTTCGCGCTGGCTCTACAACCAGCAGGGCGATGGCGAATGGCCCGGCGACCTCGGCTATTGGGCGGGTTACCGCATCGTCCGGGCCTATTACGACCGCGCGCCCGACAAGACGCAGACGCTGCGTGAGATCATCGAGATGCGCGACCCCGCCGCCTTCCTCGCCGCGAGCGGCTGGGCGCCGGGCGCATAGAGCGTTTTCAAGTCGGGCGGAACCGCATGACGACCCGGAAAACGCGGTGAAACTACGACCTGGGGCCTGATGCCATGCGTTGGAATCGTCACCCGCGAGGAGCGAAGCGA
>NZ_BCUA01000103.1 GCF_001591045.1 Sphingopyxis granuli NBRC 100800
ACCCCGGCTTTCGCCGGGGAACGGCTCCGAGAAACCGTGCCGAAACCCGAATCCCCACAAACCTTGATCTGACCTACCGTCCCGTTCGGAATTGGGATGATGCCAATTTAGCGCGCGGCGCCCTGACGGGGCGGCCCGAAACGACCTTGCGCCCGGCCGCCCTAGGTGGGGACGGGCGGCCGGGCGACTGGGCAGGGGCGGACCAGAGCCCCTTGTTTCAGCGGTGCTGAACCGGTGTGCGGCGATCACGCCGCCTGTTGGTGAACGCCATATTTGCGCATCTTTTCGATCAGCGTCGTGCGCTTGAGCGTCAGCAGGCGCGCGGCCTCCGAAATGATGCCGTCGGCAAGGTCGAGCGCGACGTGGATCTGTTCGAGTTCGATCGTCTCGATCTCGCGCTTGAGGTCGATCGGGCGCCCCGGCGCCGGCGTCTTGGGATGCGCGGCGTGGAAGGCGGCGTCGTCCGCGCTGGCCTGCACCGCGGCGAAGCTGCTGGGGACAGCCGGCCGCGGCGCAGGCGCTGCGGTGGGGTTCAGAAGGCGCGCGACATCGTCGGCGCCGAGCGTCTCGCCGCCGTGCAGCACGCTGGCGCGCTCGACGAAATTGCGCAGCTCACGGACGTTGCCCGGCCAGTCGTGGTGCAGCAGCACCGCCAGCGCGGCATCGTCGTAACGGCATTTGGCGTCCGCGGGCATCTTGCGCTGGAAATGGCGGATCAGCGCCGGAATATCCTCGACCCGGCTCGCGAGGCTGGGGACCTGGAGCACGATGACGCCGAGGCGGAAGAACAGGTCCTCGCGGAACTTGCCCTCGGCGATCGCGGCGCCCAGATCCTGGTGCGTCGCCGAAATGACGCGGACGTCGACGCGGCGCATCTCGCTGCTGCCGACGCGGACGATCGTCCGCTCCTCGAGCACGCGGAGCAGTTTCACCTGCATGTCGAAGCGCATGTCGCCGATTTCGTCGAGGAACAGCGTACCGCCGTCGCTCGCCTCGAAATGGCCGATGCGGCGGGCGTGGGCGCCGGTGAAGCTGCCCTTTTCATGCCCGAACAGTTCGGATTCGATGAGGTCGGAGGGAATGGCGCCGCAGTTGATCGCGGCAAAGGCCTTGCCGGCGCGGACGCCTTCGTCGTGGATCGCGCGGGCGACGAGTTCCTTGCCCGATCCTGACGGGCCGCACAGCATCACCGAGGCGTTCGACCGCGCGACGCGCCGGATCATGTCGCGAAGCTGGCAGATCGCCGGGCTGCTGCCGATGATCGATGCCTCCAGCGCCGCCGCTGCCTTGTTGTGCCCACCCTCGGTCATTTTCGTCTCCACCGCGCCCCCCGTCGGCGCCTCTGCGATGGGCAAGAAATTGAGGAAAGTGGTAAACAAAAGATTATCCATCCCGACATAACCCCTTCAAAACAAAGGGATATTGCCATAATGGAAGTAATAGGAACGCAATTGCGTTCTTAACCGTCCGATATGCTGCCAGATTGGCACTAATTATAAGCGGCGGTCCGCCAGCCGAGGGTGATCGAGATGCGGCGGTTGCGCGGATCGAGTCGGTCGGCGGGGACATAGGGCTCGCGATCGGCGACCCCCTCGATGCGCGCGAAGCGCTCGGCGGCGATGCCGCGGAACTGAAGATAGTGGCGCGTCACTTCCGCCCGGTCGACCGACAGCCGCCAGTTGTTCATGCCGCCCTGCGCCGACCAGGGCGCCGCATCGGTGTGCCCGCGGATCATCAGCTGGTTCGGCGCCTCGGCGATCGGCGCCGCGATCTCCGCAAACAACCGCGCACCCTCAGGCGTGAGCTGGCTGGTGCCGATCACGAACATCGAGAAGTCGGCGTCGTCGACGACGTCGATCCGCATCCCCTCCGACGTTTCGGTGAAGCGCAGGTTGCGCGCGAGGCGCTTGAGCTCGCCCTTCTTCTGCACCCGTTCGCGCAGCGACTTGGCGACCTGCTGGAATTTCTCGCGATCCTGCTCGCGTCCCGACGCCTCCTTCGGGCCGCCGACGACGTCGCGCGGGATGGTGATCGAACGCGTCCCGGTCTGGCCCGCGCGGTGCGGATAATTGTCGGCCGCGATGATCGAATCGCCGCCGAACATGCCGTTCGACCCGGCGCTTTCCTGCTTGGTCTTGACGATCGTCGGCGCGAAATAGTCGGCGAGCGCCTTGCGCTGCTTCTCGGTCGTCGCGCCGAGCAGCCACATCAGCAGGAAGAAGGCCATCATCGCCGTCACGAAGTCGGCATAGGCGACCTTCCACGCACCGCCATGATGACCGCCATGCGCCTCCTCGATCACCTTCTTGACGATGATCGGGCGCAGCGGGGTGTTGGGGCGCGCGGCCATTAGCGGCCTCTCATTCCATCAAAGACCTCGGCGAAGCTCGGCTGGTTGTCATGCGCGACGCCCGAGCGCGCGGCCTCGATCACCAGCGGCTGCGGATGGCCGTGGAGCGAGGCGATGATGAGCTGCTTCACCGTCTGGTAGATGGCCGCGTCGCTTTCGATCACCGCGCGCGCGCGCGTCGCGAACGGCCCGACGAGACCATAGGCGAGCAGCACGCCCAGAAAGGTACCGACCAGCGCCGAGCCGATCATCGCGCCCAGAATCTCGGGCGGCTTGTCGATTGAGCCCATCGTCTTGACGACGCCGAGCACCGCCGCGACGATGCCAAGCGCGGGCAGCGCGTCGGCGAGGTTCTGCAACCCGTCGGCGGGCTTGATCGCGTGGTGATGGTGCGTCTTCACCGCATGGTCCATCACCTCCTCGACCGCATGCGGATCGAGCGTCCCCGACGACACGACGACGAGGCGCAGCGTGTCGCAGATCAGGTGGACGAGCGTCTTGTCCTTGAGCAGCTTCGGATATTGCTGGAACAGCGGCGAGCTGGCGGGGTCCTCGATATGCGGTTCGACCGCGACCGGCCCCTCGGTCCGCATCATCTTCATCAGCGACGAGACGAGCAGGATGCAGTCGAGATAGTCCTGCTTCTTGTACTGCGGCCCCTTGAACACCTTGCCGAGCCCGGCGCCGAGCGCCTTCAGCTCCTGCCCCGAATTGCCGATGATCAGCGAACCGACCGCAGCGCCGCCGATGATCAGCATCTCGTGCGGCAGCGCATGCATGACGGGACCCAGATTGCCCCCGGTCAGCGCAAAGCCCCCGAAAACCAGCAGGATCAGAACGACGATGCCGATAACGGGAAACATGCGGGGTCAACTCCAATCGGGCCAGCGGGGGTCCGGCAAAAAGGGGGGCGCCTTATGCTTAACGGCAGCGCGCGCCGGATATTGAGGGCGATCAGTTCAAAATATCGAACAAGGTCTGGCGGTTGATCTTCGCGAAGGCCGCCTGGGCCGCGCCGAGCGTCAGGTCCTGGGCGTTAAGCTGGGCGATCGCGATCGAAAGGTCGGTGTCCTCGACCGCCGAGCGCTCGTCGGCGAGCGCGATGCCGCGCGCCTTGAGCCCGTCGCCGATCCGTTCGAGCCGCCCGGCCGACAGGCCGATCGCGGCATGCTGGTCGGCGACATGGCCGATCGCCGCCGACAGCGCGTCGAGCGCGTCGCCCATGCCGGCGCTGTCGCTCGCCGCCACGGCGGCGGCGGCATCGCGCAGGCCGGTCGACAGGCTGTTGCCCCCGACGACGAAAACATCGGCGGCCGAGGGCACCGGCGCGAAGGTCACGTCCGAATCGAAGCGCATCACGCGCGCCGCGCCGCCGGCGAACAGCGGCTCGCCGTTCGAATCGCGGGTCGCCGCCAGCGCGTCGAGCTCGTCGGCGATGGCGCCCAGTTCGGCGGCGACCGTCGCGCGGTCGGTCGGGCTCATCGACCCGGTCGATGCAGAAAGCGTCAACTCGCGCGCGCGGCCCAGCAGGTCGCTCGCGGTCTTGAGCACGCCGTCGGCCTGCGACGCGAGCGCGGTCGCCGTGTTGAGATTCGCGGTCCAGCCGTCGATGCTCGCCTGCGTCTTGCCGATCGTCGCGATGCGCCGCGCCGCGACGGCGTCGTCGGACATGCGCTGGAGCCGCTTGCCGGTCGAGATCTGCACCTGCGTGCGTTCGAGCTGGTCGGCGAGTTTCTGCTGGCGCGCGATCTCGCGCGTCATGCGATTGCCCACGGCGTTGATCATGGCGACCGCCTTTCCCTTAAAGTGAGCTGAGCAGCGTCTGGATGGTTTCGCGCGCGACCTGGATCGTCCGCGCCGCGGCCGAATAGGCCTGCTGGAAGCGCAGCAGATCGGCCGCCTCGCGGTCGAGATCGATTTCGCTCACCGCGCCGCGCGCCGCGGCCGCGGCATCGCGGCGCGTCGTCGCCGCGGCGTCCTGCGCCCGCGCCGATGCGGTTGCCTGCGCCTGGGTGGCGAGATGCCCCGACCAGGCGCTTTCGGGATCGCCGTTGCCGCGCATCTCGCCGAGCGCGAGCATGGTGCCATTGCCGCTCGTCGCATCCGCAGCCGCGACCTGATTCGCGGTAAGCGGCGCGGCGGTCAGCGTCGCCGCGCTTGCGGTGCCGGTGAACAGGGCCGCGCCGGGATTGCCGCCCGCATCGAGCCCCGCCTGATGCGCGGCGTTGAGCTGGCCCGCGATCTGCGCCGCCATTGTGTCGAGCCCGGCGCGCTGGTCGGCGATATGGTTCGCCGCCTCGGCCAGTCCCGCGAGCGAACCCGTCGCGTTCGGAAAGGGCGCGCCGCCGATGGTGAAGGCAAGCCGCCCGTCGGCGGCGCTCGTCACCGCGATCGGCGTGACCACGCCGCCGCCGACCAGCAGGTCGCCGCTGCCCGACGCGCGCAGCGTCACCGCGCCATGATTGTCGAAGGTCGCGGTGACCCCCGCCTGCGACGCGAGCTGGTCGAGCAGCCGGTCGCGCTCGTCGAGCAGGCTCGCCTCGTTGGTCGAGCCGGGCCGCGCCTTGCGCAGGCCGATGTTGATCTGTTCGAGCGCGTCGAGGTTGGCGTTGAATGCCTCGACCTCGCTCGTCGCCGCGCCGGCGATGCCGTCGGCCATGCCCGAAAGCTGGCCCGCCGCGGTGCGAAAGCCCGACGCGACGTCGTCGACCGCCTGCAGGAACTGGCTGCGCAGCGTCAGATTATTCGGATCGGCGGTCAACTGGTCGGCGGTGGTGAACAGCCGGGTCAGCCCGGTCGCGATGCCGTTGGTCTCGTCGCTCAGCGCGCCCTCGACGCGGTTCATCCAGTCGAGCCGCGTCGCCGAGCGTTCGGCATCGCCCGAAGAGATGCGCGAATCCTCGATCAGCCAGGCATCGACCGACCGGGTCACGCCGCTGATCTGCACCCCGCCCGGCTTGATCGCGCTGCGATAGAGCGGCATGTCGCCCGCCGCCTGGTTTTCGGTGAGCTCAAGCGTGCGCCGCGCATAGCCCGGCGTCTGGGCGTTGGCGATATTGTCGCCGATCGTCGACAGCGCGCGCGAATAGGCCTTGAGCCCGCTCGCGCCGATGGCCAGCAGGTCGCTCATTGCACACCTCCCGCCGCGCGGGCGCGGAACTGCGCCTCGACCATGTCGGCGATGCCGAACTGGCGCATCGCGGCGATGCTGTCGGCGGTTTTCGAATCCGCCATCTCGCGGAAATTGCTGGTCGCGCTAGACCCGAAGATGTCGTCGCCGAGCTTCGCCTGGCGCATCGATGCCATGAGCTGGCGCAGGATCACCGCCTCGAAGGCCTCGGCCGCCTTGCGCAGCCCGCCGTCGCCCCCGCCGGCGGCGGCCGGCGCGGCAGTCGGCACGATCGAAGAAAGAGGAGCCGTCATATGATCACCAGTTCGGCTGTGAGCGCGCCGGCCTGGCTCAGCGCCTCGAGGATGGCGACGAGGTCGCCGGGGGGCACGCCCATGCGGTTGATCGCATCGACAAGCTCGGACAGCGACGCGGTCGGCTGCACCATCATCACCGGGCGGTAGGCCTCGCTGACCTCGATGTCGCTCGACGGCTCGATCGCCGTCTGGCCGCGGCTGAACGGCGCGGGCTGGACCACGGTCGGCGATTCCTTGATCGACACCGTCAGCTTGCCCTGCGTCACCGCCGCGGTGCCGACGCGCACGGCGCCGTTGATCACCACCGTGCCGGTGCGCGCGTTGACGATCACCTTCGCGGGCGGCTCGGCGCGCTGGACGGTCAGATTCTCGACCCGCGAGATCAGCCGCATGCGCTCGTCGCCATTGCCTTCGGCGCGGATCGCGATGCTGGCGCCGTCGATCATCGAGGCGGAGCCGGGCAGCGCGGCATTGATCGCGTCGGCGACGCGCTTGGCATTGGTCGCGTCGAACTGGTGCAGGTTGAAGGTCAGCCAGTCGCCCGCGGCGAAGCCGGTGTCGACCGCGCGCTCGACCGTCGCGCCGCCGGCGATCCGGCCGCTCGACGGCACGTTGACCGTCAGCTTCGACCCGTCGGCGGCATCGACGCCGAGGCCGCCGATGACGAGATTGCCCTGCACCATCGCGTAAATCTGTCCGTCGGCGCCATAGAGCGGCGCGAGGACGAGCGTGCCGCCGCGCAGGCTCTTGGCCTTGCCGATCGCCGAGACCGTGACGTCGAGGCGCTGGCCGGGCTTGGCGAAGGGAGGCAGTTCGGCGGTGATCATCACCGCCGCGGCATTCTTGAGCGCCGGGTTGATCCCGGCGGGCAGCGTCAGGCCGAAGCGCGATACCGCGCCCTTCATGCCGAGCGTCGCATAGTCGAGGCTGTCGTCGCCGGTGCCCGCGAGCCCGACGACGATGCCGTAGCCGGTGAGCTGGTTGGCGCGCAGGCCTTGGAACTGGCCCATGTCCTTGATGCGCTCGGCATGCGCCGGCGCCGCGAAAACGAAGCTCGCGAGCAGCAGGGCGAAGAGGGCGAACAGGGTGGGACGCTGGGCCACGACGGGTTCCTTCACGCTTAAAAGGGGCTGATGATGGAGAAGAAGCGCTGCAGCCAGCCTTGCTTGCTGGCGCGCGCAATCTCTCCCTTGCCGACATATCGGATGTTGGCGTCGGCGACGCGGGTCGATGCGATACGGTTGTCGGGGCCGATGTCGATCGCGCGGACGATGCCCGAGATCTGGACCCGCTCGTCGCCGCGATTGAGGGTGAGCAGCTTTTCGCCTTTCACCAGCATCGTGCCGTTCGGATAGACTTCGGCGATCGTCACGCTGATCTCGCCCGCGAGTTGGTTCGACTGCGATGCCTCGCCCTTGCCCTTGAACGCCTGGTCGCCGCCCATGCCGATGTCGCTCGGGTTGAACAGCGACAGCGGACCGGTCGACGGCGGCGACAGGCCGATGCTGCCACCGCGCTGGGTGCCGGCGGCGTTGCTCTTCGACGCGATGGTGCGCTCGACGAGCTGGATGGTGACGATGTCGCCGACGCGCCCCGCCCGCCCGCCAGAGGTGAGCGCGACATAGCCGCCCTGAAAGATCGCGCCGTTGGCCGGCGCGGCAGGCGGCGGCACGGGCGCGGTGGGCGCGAAGGCGTCCTCCGGAACCCGGTCCTTCGCCGCCGCCGCGACGGGCAGCGCCGCGACCAGCAGGATCAGCGCGCTAGAGAGTCTGCGTCGCATTTTTCATCATCTCGTCGGTGGCCTGGATCATCTTCGAATTGACCTCGTAGGCGCGCTGCGTCTCGATCATGTCGACGAGTTCCTCGACGACATTGACGTTCGATCCCTCGAGCATCTGCGCGCGCAGGATGCCGCGCCCCTCCTCGCCCGCGGCGCCGACCTGCGGCGCGCCAGAGGCCTGGGTTTCGACCAGGATATTGTCGCCGATCGCCTGCAGGCCCGACGGGTTGACGAAGCGCGCGATCTCGATCCGGCCGAGCTCGGTGGCCTCGGCCTGGCCGGGGACGGTCGCCGACACGGTGCCGTCGGCGGCGACCGAGATGCCGGTCGCATCCTCGGGCACCTGGATCTGCGGCTGCAGCGGCTTGCCGTCGGAGGTCACGATGGTGCCGTCGGCGGCCATCGAGAAATTGCCCGCGCGCGTATAGCCGGTGCGTCCGTCGGGAAGCTGGACCTGAAAGAAGCCCGCGCCCTCGATCGCCATGTCGAGCGCGTTGCCGGTGGCGTTCAGCGTGCCCTGCGTGTCGATGCGCGCGGTGCCGCTGAGCTCGACCCCGGTGCCGAGGTTGAGCCCGACCGCATAGCGGTTCTCCGACGAGGAGGGCGCCCCCGGCTGGGTCATCATCTGATAGCCCAGCGTCTCGAAATTGGCGCGGTCGCGCTTGAAGCCGGTGGTGTTCACGTTCGCGAGGTTGTTCGCGATCACCTGCATGCGAAAGCTCTGGGCATCCAGCCCGGTTCGCGCGACGTGCAAGGCACCGAAGCTCATCGTCTGTCTCCTTTAACGGGGGAGCTGCATCAGGTTGGCGGTCGCGCTATCCATGTCGCGCGCGTCGCTGATCAGCTTGAGTTGCGAATCCCACTGCTTGCTCGCCTCGATCATCTCGACGAGCGCGGCGGTGGCGGTGACGTTCGATCCTTCGAGCGAACGGGTGACGACGCGCGCCTCCGGATCGTCGGGCAGGATGCCGCCGCCGCGCACACGGAACAGGCCGTCGAGTCCCTTGACGATCTCCGACCCCGCGGGGGTCGCGAGCCGCAGCCGGTCGATTTCCTGCGGGTTTTCGGGGTCGCCGCCCGCGGGCACGACCCAGATGCGCCCTTCGGCGTCGATCTTCACCGAATCGGCGGGCGGCAGGGTGATCGGACCCTGTGCGCCCTGCACCGGATGATTGTCGCCGGTGGTCAGCAGGCCACTCGGCGAAAGCTGGAGGTCGCCGCGCCGCGTATAGGCCTGTTCGCCGTCGGGCGCCTGGACCACCAGCATCGCGTCGCCCTGCATCGCGATGTCGAGGTCGCGCCCCGTCGCCGCGATGGTGCCGGCGCGCATGTCGGCGCCGACCACCTCTTCGGACGCCATGGCGCGCGCGTCGAAACCGGCGCCGTGCAGCCACAGGCTCTGCGCCTCGGCCATCTCGCCCCGGAAGCCCGGGGTCTGCACATTGGCGAGGTTGTTCGCGATCGCCGTCTGCCGGGCCATGCTGCCCCGCATCGCGGTGAGGCTGGTATAGATGAGGCGGTCCATGGATCAGTTCCCGGCAGGCGGCGACGGCGGCGTCAGGACCGCATGTTGATCAGGGTCTGCGTCAGCGTCGACGCGCCCTCGATCGCCTTGGCGTTCGCCTGGAAGTTGCGCTGCGCCGCGATCAGCAGCACCAGTTCCTCGGTGATGTCGACGTTCGACCGTTCGAGCGCGCCCGAGCGGATCGTCCCCATCGGGCCGTTGGTCGCGGCGTCGATCGTCGGCTGGCCGCTTTCGCCCGTCGACTGGTAATGCGCGTCGCCGATCGGCCGCAGCCCTTCCATCGAGGGGAAGGTCGCCATCGCCACCTTGCCGAGCATCTGGTCCTCGCCATTGGCGAAGGTCGCGGTGACGAGCCCGTCGAGCCCGATCGAGATGTTGACCAGCGACGCGGTGGGATCCGAAGGAGCACCCGTCGGCAGGATCATGTCGGTCATGCCGCCGAGCGTGCGATCGGTTACCTCGCCATTGGCGTCGACCGGCAGCAGCTGCAGCTTCTGCCCTGTCGTGTCGACGATATGCCCGTCGTCGGTCGGCGTGAAGGATCCGTTGCGGGTATAGCTCACCTGCTCGCGCGGCGGCTCGCCCTTGACGACGAACATGCCCTCGCCGGCGATCGCCAGGTCGAGCGTCTTCTCGCTCGCCTCGAGTGTGCCCTGGGTGAACTGCTGGATGATGCCGTTGAGGCGCTGGCCCTGGCCCGCGACCATGCGCGTCGACTGGGTCGGCGACGAGGCGAACAGGTCGCCGAACTGCGCGCGGCTGCGCTTGAAGCCGGTCGAGCTGGCGTTGGCGATGTTGTTCGAGATGACCGACATGTCGGTCTGGGCGCCCTTGAGGCCCGAAAGCGACGTATAGAATGACATGCTCTTATCCTTCCTGCGTGGATTGCGTGGTGGGGGTCGCGGCGATCTGGGCCGCCTTGATGTCCTTGAGCAGCGCGGTCTGCGCGCCGAGCTGGTCGGCGATGCTCTTCAGCGTCGTGTTGGTCTCGCTGATCCCGGCCAGGCTGGAGAATTGCGCCATCTGGGCGACCATCTGCTGGTTGTCGACCGGGTTGAACGGGTCCTGCTGCGACAGTTGCGCGGTCATCAGCCGCAGGAAATCCTGCTGGCCGAGCTGGGTGCCGCTGTTCTTCGGCACGACGGCGATATTGCTTCCGTTGACGGCAGAGGTGCTGGTCATCGCTTATTGTCCCAACCGCAGCGTTTCGTTGATCAGGCCCTTTGCGGTTTCGAGGACCTGGACATTGTTCTGATACTGGCGGGCGGTCTCGACCATCTCGACCAGTTCGGCGGCGCTATCGACCGCGGCTTCCCAGACGTTGCCGTCTTTGTCGGCGAGCGGATTGTTCGGGTCGTACCGCTTCGTCGGCGCCATCTTCGACGTCGCGACCTGATCGACCTGCACCGTCGCGCGGCCGGCGTCGTCCATCACGGTGCGGAACACCGGCTTCATCGACCGGAAGGCCGAGGTCTCGCTGCCCGCGACGGTCCCCGCATTGGCGAGGTTCGACGCGGTGGTGTTGAGCCGGACGAGTTGCGCCGACATCGCACGCCCGCTGATGTCGAAGATCGAAAAGCCGCTCATCGTCATTCGCCCTTCAGCGCGCGCGTCAGCGTGCCGATGCGGCCCTGCAGGAACGCGAGGCTGGAGCGGTAGGCGAGCGCATTTTCGGCGAAGGCGGTCTGCTCGGTCGCCATCTCGACGGTGTTGCCGTCGAGCGACGACTGCACCGGCACGCGATAGGCGACCGCGCCTTCGAGCGCCTGCCCGGCCGACCCGCCCTGCTGCTGCGCGAGGTCGAGTGCCTTGGAGAAATCGAGGTCGCGCGCCTTGTAATTGGGCGTCGCGGCGTTGGCGATGTTCGACGCGATCAGCATCATGCGCTGGCTGCGCAGCTGAAGCGCCGTCGCATGCAGGCCGAAAAGCTTTTCCGAAGCCATCATCATCATCCTTCTTTCGCCGCCTGCCGTTCGAACCGGACGGACCGGCACGACATGCGGAAAAACACGCAGGACATGATGCAATGCCCATGCCAATTCCCGATTACGGCCATTTTTCAAACGCCTGAGCGAAGGTTTCGGTGGCCGGCCGTGCCCGGCGCGGCGGCTCGTCAAAAGTTTGACGGCGGCGGCGCGGCGGGCGCGGGAAAGCGCGGCAGTGCGTCCTTGGCACGCTTCCTGCACCGCGCGGGGCCAGCATTTTGGGACCGACGAAGGAGATGGGTCATGCAGGGGAAGACGATGGCGGGCCTGGCGCTCGCACTGGCCGCGATCCCGGCCGCGAGCGCGCAGCAGGCGACCGAGGACTGGCAGACGATCGACACGCTCACCGCGATGGTGGCGAACGCGATGGGCCGCAGCGCCGCCCCGATCGATCGCCGCATCAAGCTGGCCCGCTGTCCCGAGCAGGCGTCGATCACCGCGATCGACAGCCAGACGCTCGCGGTCCGCTGTCCCTCGCTCGGCTGGCGGCTGCGCGTCCCGATGACGGGACCGGCCGGCGCCATGCCGGTCACGGCGCAGAGTGCCAGGCCCGCCGCCGCGGCGCCGGCGATCCGCCGCGGCGATCATGTCCGCGTCTCGATCGACACCGAAAGCTTTTCGATCGCCTATACCGCGGTCGCCGCCGAGGACGGCCGCGTCGGCGAAGCGATCGCACTGCGCGGCACCGATGCCAAGAGCATGTTGAGCGCCGTCGTCACCGGCCCCGGCCGCGCCCGCCTCGCCGATTAGGCCCCGGGGGGGATTCGGCCTTTCCACAGGCTGGCCTGCGCCTTCGGCATGCGGAACTCGTTTCAGCATCCATGGCCGGACCTTTCCTTTTTCGCCGTCTTTCGGTCGAGGGTGGACCATGGACCCTGAACTTGTTTGG
>NZ_BCUA01000104.1 GCF_001591045.1 Sphingopyxis granuli NBRC 100800
CCCCCCCCCCCCCCGCCGAACCCGCGCTCGGCTTCGATCATGTCGCTTTTCGCTGCGCAGACCTTGCCGCGCTCGCCGAGTGCTGCGCTCAGTTCGATCGCCGCGGCATCCGGCCGGAGACCGCCATCAGTCAGGGCTTTTGCTGCTCGCTCTTCTATCGCGATCCCGACGACAACGAGATCGAGCTACTGCCGACAATCATGATGATCCAGCCGCTTGCCGCCAGGCGCTTTGCGCGCCTCTCGCCGACAGCGCGATGGCCTTTGCCTGTTCGGGTATGCCCTTTGATCCGCTCGAATTCATCGAGCTTTGGCAGGCCGGTTCGACAAATGCCCGGCTGGCGCAGATCGGGGCTTGAACGGCCGAACGCTCGAACCTCCATTCCTCGACAGCCTGCGCATTGGCTCTCGTCTGGGAGAGGCTCTTCAGGCGCCGGCTAGCAGAAGCAGAAGCAGCGAAAGGAGCAGCAGGCCGGCGAGGATCTTCGCGGTGAAGGAAAGGGCGGGTTCGCTGCGCGCCGCATCGCGGCCCGGCCCAAGGCCTGCGGCACCCTCGTCCAGGACCTTCAACTCATCGGCAAGAGGGCCGTCCGGGGGTGGAGCCGGGGTGCAGAGCAGCGCCGCACTGACGGCGCTGCTCGCCAAGGGAATGAGAAAGGTGCAGCCGAATTCGCGTCCGCGCTGCCAGCAGATCTGGGCGGTTACCGGTCCCACTTCGGGCATCGCGATGGTGAACATCTCGCCCTGCGAGAAAGGCGCGTCGGTTTCGATGAGCAGACCCGAGCGCGAAATATTGCGAATGATGACGGCCGCTTCGGTCGCGAGCGAGGTCGCAGGGGTCTCGAGAAAGATCGCGCGGCGCCCCAGCCGGCGGCGCTCCGCTGCATCGCGATCACCGGCAAACTGAACACGAGCGAGCAGCGGTTTCATGATTTGATCATGACAGATGACGATTAAGATCATCTTGCCGGTGTCGTGATGGCACGGCTCGTAGCCAGCGGCGGATGCAGGCTAGAGTGGCACGTATGCAGTGTGGCTAGCAGACCAAATCTTCACGGTTGAGCATCATGTGGAGAACGAGCTAGATTCGCCAACCCAATCGAGGATCGCATCTTTGTCCCAGACCGAATCGGCGGCGGCCAGCTCGCCCAGAATCACCGTGGTCGGTACCGGCTATGTCGGCATATCGAACGCGGTGCTGCTCGCGCAGCGCAACCGCGTCGTCGCCCTCGATATCGATCAGCAGAAGGTCGACCTCATCAACGCCCGGACCTCGCCGATCGCCGATCCGGAGATCGAGGAGTATCTGGCGAACCGGCCGCTCGACCTGGTCGCGACGACCGACAAGCAGGATGCGTATCGGGACAGCGATTTCGTGATTGTCGCGACGCCGACCGACTCCGACCCGGACATTAATTATTTCAACACGAGCACGGTCGAAGCGGTCATCGCCGACGCGCTGGCGCTCGCGCGGCGCGCGCTGATCGTCATCAAATCGAGGATTCCGGTCGGCATTACCGACCGCATGCGCGCCGAGTTCGGCAGCGACAATATCGTCTTCTCGCCCGAGTTCCTGCGCGAAGGACGCGCGCTTTACGACAATCTCTATCCCTCGCGGATCATCGTCGGCGACACGAACCCGCGCGCCGCCGGTTTCGCGCGGCCGCTCGAGCAGGCGTCGCTCAAGGACAAGACCGATGTGTTGCAAACGGGCAATACCGAGGCCGAGGCGATCAAACTGTTCGCCAACACCTATCTTGCGATGCACGTCGCCTTCTTCAACGAACTCGACACCTATGCCGCGATGCACGGAATCGACAGCCGGCAGGTGATCGACGGGGTCGGGCTCGATCCCAGGATCGGGCAATTCTACAATAATCCCTCATTCGGCTATGATGGCGCCGCGCTGTGGAAGCGGCGGGGGAAGCGCGCGTTCGAGGCCGATGCCTTGCCCCCAATGACCATGATGCCATAGGCGCGCCATGACGCGGGAACTGACGGACATCATCCTTCGCGTGATTGAGCGTGCGCCGCAATGGATCCGGCGGGACCTCGACAGCAAGGACGCGGTCGCGCGCATCCGGACCGAGGAATCGCTCTCGGCGATGATCGCCGATGCACTCGAAAGGCAAGCCGACGCCGAAGCTTGACGATTATTCGCGCGGCGCGCGGTGCCCGCCCCGCCCTTTTTTACGGCTTGGCTTGAGGACTTTGCGGAACGTGCGGTCAGATGCGTCCGGATAGCGCATCGATACTTATTGCATCATAACAGTTATTATGTATGTAAGAGCGACGATCGGGCTCGAACCCGATTCGCGTGAGGGAGGCAGCATGACCGATACCGGACCGGCTTTCGTGGATGGCGACGCTCCGCCGTCGGTCACTTCCAGTACCGCCAGTCTGGTCGTCGCGCTCGTTGGGCTGATGCTGGCCTATACACTCGGTCTCAACGTCACGCCCGTCCTCAACGGGGTCTGGACCGACCGGCTCGATCTGGTGCCCAGCGAGGCGGGTCTGGTTATCAGCGCGCATTTTGTGGCGATGGCGATTGCCACCATCCTGACGGGGCGGTTCGTCGGCCGTTTGCGGATGCGCCGGAGCGCGATCATCGCGGCGCTCTGGACGATGGCCTGCTACGTCGCTTCCGGTTTTGCGAAGCAAAGCGAAATGCTGATGCTCTGTTTTGGGCTGAGCGGCGTGGGGATCGGGTTTCAGATGGGCGCGATGGCAGCGCTATTGTCGCATCGCGCGGATTCCGACCGGGTTTATGCCATCGCGGTGGTGATCGGGTCCTCGCTGGTTGCGGCACTTACCATCGCTTTCGCTTCGGCGGTGCCGCATCTGACCATTCCTCAATTTTTTGCGGCGCTGGCTCTGATTCCGCTGGTCCAACTGGCGCTGGCTTTTCTGCTTCCGCTCCGGCTGCAATCCGTGCGGCCCTCGGCTTCGCCATCCAAGCACCCCCGCGGCGCGGTCCCGCCGGTCGTGGTCGCGATGATATTCATGCAGATTGGCGGTATGGCGGTCTGGGCTTTCACCGAACGGGTAGGCCACCGCCTCGGCCTGCCGACGGCGACGATCGGGACGATCCTTGCCGCGACTGCCGTGAGCGCGATCATCGGCGCCGCTTGTGCGGCCCGCGCGGCGCGGCTGCAACGGCGCACCGCACTGGCGCTGGTGGGCCTGACCGGCTTTGGTTTGTCGAATCTGTCGATCATTCTTGCCCCGTCGCCCACCGTTTATGCTGCGGCGCTGTTAATGCAGGCCTTTGCCCTGACCTTCACTCTGCCGTTCCTTACTGCTGTTGCGCTCGAAGAGCAGGATGGCGGTCGAACCGCAGCCTATGCGCACGGATGGTCGATGCTGCTCGGCGCCGCGAGTCCTTATGTGGCCGGGTGGCTGATCGAGGAACACGGCTTTGCTGCGATAGCTTTTTACAGCGGGACCGCACTGCTGCTTTCCATCCTGCCACTGCTGGTCCGGCATCACCCCGGATCGCCGATGCACGATTCTCAGCCTCAATACGCCAATAATACATAACAACAGTCATGATTATATTATGCAAACATATATCCAGTGGAGGGACGTCATGAAGAATTCCAAGTCAGCTATGCTCGCAACCGCTTGCCTCTTCGCACTTGCGGCCTTGCCCGCCGCGGCCCAAGCACAGGAGGAGGGGGCCTCCGACGCCGGGACCGGCGATATCATCGTCACCGCGTCGCGACGTGAGGAACGGATGCAGGATGTGGGCATCGCAGTCTCGGCCTTGTCGGGAGATCAGTTGCAGACGATGAGAGTTGCGTCGGGGAAGGATTTGGCGCGCGCGGTCCCGGGGGTGAATTTCACCGCGCCCACCGGCGGCAGCGGCACGATCGTTTTCAACCTGCGCGGCGTCGGGCTCAACGATTTCGGCGTCGGAAACGAGGGGCCGGTGGCGATCTATGTCGACGATGTCTATAACGCCTCGCTGAATTCGGCGGCGGCGCCGATATTCGACATCGAACGCGTCGAGGTGCTGCGCGGGCCGCAGGGAACATTGTTCGGCCGTAACGCGACCGGTGGACTGGTTCATTTCATCAGCAATCGGCCGAAGCATGAATGGGGCGGCAGCATCGATCTGCGCGCGGGCGACACCAGCTTCTATGGTGAAGGCGCGCTCAACACGCCGATCGCCGATCGCCTGTCCGCCCGGATCGCGGTCGTCACCGAGCAGGCCGAATCCTTTATCGACAACCACGACGGACCCGACGGATCGGGGATCAACAAGCTCGCCGGACGGTTCCGTCTCGCCTATGAAGGCGATACGGTTCGTGCCGACCTGATCCTGCGGGCGGGTCGGGGCAAATCCCGCCCGCAATACACGTTCGAGGCGACCGGAACCGGCGCCCACGGCCAGGGTGTTCCGATCGATACGCCCGCACACCAGATTTTCGGAGTGCCGAACACGCCGAGCCTCGCGGCGCTCGACGACGACGATCCCCACAGCGGCGCGGTGAACACGCCCGGACGCGATCGGCGGGAAAATGTCGGCGGCACGCTTCGTCTGGAGGCGGCGCTGGCCGATGGCATCGACCTGGTGTCGGTCACCGACGTCACCCGCAACGAAACTGAATTCCTCGAAGACACTGACGTTACGCCACTCCAACTGGTCGAGATCGCGTCGGACAGCCGGACCCGCCAATTCTCGCAGGAACTTCGCCTGGCGGGAACGGGCGACAGTGTGAACTGGGTGCTTGGCGGCTACTATTTCCATAACCGCGTGCGCAACGACCGCGACTTCAACCTCTATCTCCTCGATACGGCACTCCGCTCGGACTTCGCCCTCAAAGCCGAGTCGGTCGCATTCTTTGGTGAAGCGGCGGTCAAGGTGGCGCCCACGCTGACGCTGGTGGGCGGGTTGCGCTGGACCCGCGAAGTCCGGCACGTCGATTTCGCGCAGGACCTGTTCGCCGACATTGACGGTTCGGGGCTTTATTCGCCGACCAACTATGTCGCACGGGTGTTTGAGTTCAATCGCACCGTCAATGGCGACGCGGCGCGGCAGGCTACCAGCCGGATCAGCGGGCGGGCGCGGGTTGAATGGCGCCCCGGCGACGGGGTGCTTGCCTACGCCGCCTATAACCGCGGCTTCAAATCGGGCGGGTTCAACAATCTGCTCGACGCCAGCAATGTTACGCCGGCCCAGATGCCTTACAAGCCGGAAACGCTCGACAGCTATGACATCGGCATCAAGACCGAAACGGCGGACCGGCGGCTGCGGTTCAATGTCAATGCTTTCTACTATGATTACCAGGATTTTCAGGCGTTCCGGTCGCAAGGTCTCAGCAGTTTCCTGTCGAACGTCCAAGCGGAAATCTACGGCGTCGACGTCGATTTCAACCTGCGCCCGGTGCGCGGCTTGACCCTCAGCGGCGGGTTCGAACTGTTGCACGCCAAGGCCTTCGACATCGACCTGCCCGACGGTAGCCAGGCCGACCGGCGTCTGGCCAATGCGCCCCGCTTTTCCCTGGTTGCCGGGATGCACTACGAAGCGCCGCTCGGCAGCGGTGTGGTCGGCCTGGACTTCAACGGCCGCCATGCGTCGTCGCAATATTTTAATATCGCCAATTCGCCCGTCACGCGCGAACGCGCCAATTTCCTGGTCGATGCGCGCATCGCCTATCAGGTGGGCAACGATGGCCCAGAATTTTATGTCTCGGCGGTCAACCTGTTCGACCGCCGTTACCGGCTCTATGCGGTTGACGTGAACTCGCTGGGCTTTACCCAGTCGATGTACGCAGAGCCGCGCCGGGTCGCCGTGGGGGTGAAAGCGCAATTCTAGGAGCCGAAGGGCCGCGTCGGGCGCGGCCGTTACCGGAGGAGAGGATAGTGAGGGCGGCGTCACGCACGGTTGCAGACGGTCAGAACAGGCGCGCGGAGGTGGTCGCGGCGACGCGGCGGGTCATCGCGCGCGATGGCCTCGACAAAGCGTCGATGCGCGCCATCGCCCAGGAACTCGGCTGTACGACCGGAGTGCTCACGCATTATTTCCGCGACAAGGAAGCGATGCTCGATGTCGTGCTGGCTGAAATCGTCGCGGGCGTCGACGACCGGCGCCGACGGCTGCTGTCCGGCGATTACGGCCTCGCCGATGTCATCGACTATCTGTGTGACACCCTGCCCAATTCGGATGATCAGATCGAGTGGTGGAAGGCCTGGCTTGCCTTTACCTCGGCGTCGTTCGGGGCCGGACGCCGGGGGACCACGCATACCCGTTTCTATGACCAGCTCCGCCGCAATTGGGAAAGCAGTTTCCGCGAACTTGCGGCGCGGGGCGAGATACGCGCGGATATCGACCCAGCGCTGGAAGGCGACAGCCTGCTGGCGCTGCTCGACGGCATGGGTGTCCAGATCCTCATCTCGCCCGACAAACTGCCGCGCGATCGCCAGCGTGCGATCCTGACCCGCCATTTCTCCAGCATAGTTCCCTGAAAGAGCCGTCTCAAAAGCCGAGCGGCCCAAAGCGCACTACTTTAATAACAACTGTCATCATGAAGGATTGGATATGAGCACCACGACCGGGAATGAAACGACTTGGGACAATGTGTTTTCCTATCATCCCATGCCGGTCGATCTGGCCAGCGCGGACGGGGTTTTTCTCTTCGATACGCAGGGCGAACGCTATTTCGACGCTTCGGGCGGTCCGTTCGCGGTCAGCATGGGGCATGGGCACCCGCGGCTGACAAAAGCCATCGCCGAGCAGCTTTCCTCTTACGCCTATGTCCATCCGATGCTCGGGAACCGCCGGCGCGCTGACCTGTGTGATCGCATCGCGGAGGTCGCTCCGAAAGGGATGCGGGCCAGCTATCTGGTTTCGGGCGGGTCCGAAGCGGTCGAGACGGCGATCAAGATCGCGCGCCAATATCATGTCGCGCGCGGAAATGGCGGCAAGCACAAGATCATCAGCAATTATGAATCCTATCACGGCATGACGCTGGCGACGATGAGTTTATCAGGCAATCCAGGCACGACGCGTCACTATGATCCTATGATGCTGCAGTGGCCCAAGATCGAGCAATATAGCGACTATCGGAAACCCGAAAGCCTGTCGCGCGACGAATGGGGTGTGCTCGTGGCGCGCGAACTGGAAAAGACCATCCTCTATCACAGTGCCGATTCGGTCGCCGCCTATATCGCCACCCCGCACGGCTGCGGCTCCGATTATGGCGTCGTACCGCCCGACGCCTATTGGCGCGAAATCCGTCGCATCTGCGACGAGAATGACGTGCTATTCATCGCCGACGAGGTCGTCACGGGCTTCGGGCGCACCGGCAAATGGTTCGGCATGGACCATTATTCGGTCGATCCCGACATGATCGCCTTCGCTAAGGGTGTATCGTCCAGCTATGTGCCGCTCGGCGGCGTCATCGTCAGCGACGTGGTGAACGAAGTGTTCAACAAGGGGGTGGCGTTCGTGCACGGCTTCACCAACGGCGGCAATGCGCTTGCCTGTGCCGTCGGCTGCGCGGTGATCGAGGCGATCCGCGAGGACGGTCTGCTTGAGGCGGTGCGCGAGCGCGAGGCGCAGCTTTTCTCCTATCGCGACCGACTGCTCGCGCATCCGAACGTCGCCGACGTGCGCGGGTGGGGCCTGTTCATGGTGCTCGAGCTCGTGAAGCCCGATCCTGACGGGAAACGCAATTTCTTCGCGCCGCAGGAGCAGGCAGAACTCAAGTTCCAGGCGGCGATGCTGCGAAACGGGGTGGCGATGTATTCGACGCTCTACGGGCCGAACCGGCGGCCGGTGATGCAGCGCGGTCTACCGATGTGGATCGCGCCTGCGTTCATCATTTCCGAGACCGAGATGATCGAAATGATGGATCGGGTCGATCGCGCCCTGCACCAGTGGGAGCAAGGGATGACGATACCATGACGTTCTTGAACGTCAGATACCAAGACTGCCACTATGGACGTTTTCAGCAAAACATCGGTATGTGCGCCATCGACATAATATTTCATCATCGTAGTATAGGCTGACCCCAAATGCTCCAGCGCGACGTCGGGCATCGATCGGCCGATACAGTTTCCTCCATAAATCGCCGCCGCCCTCAGATACTCACGGCACCGATCTGCATTGCGCAGCGCATGACAAATTTGAAGATCCGTTTGGTTCCTCCGACGACCATACGGTTTATATCAAGCTCCCCAGCGAGTGCGCCGATGTTCGCGCTGATCATGAAGATGTCCTGACGGGCTCCGACCATGGAGAACTATGCCGGGTTAGACCTGCCGATGGAAAGCGCGCAGGTCTTCATTGTGGACGAAAATGGTCGAAAGCTCGCGCCAGATAAGATTGAAGCAGCCCAGCTGCGATAGCCGATAAGATCGAGAGATATGTTCAGGTCGTTCGCGCCGTTATCGAGCCTGGTAGCATGTTGCCAGCGATCCGCCACGGCGTTCGCGAACTGGGTGTACCGCTTGTGTGCATCGACGCTCGGCAGGCGCCAAAGCCTCAAAGGATGAAGGCAAACGACCCCGATCCGCACGATACGGCGGGGCTCGCGCATTCGGCACGAACCGGCTTTTGCTGGGAGGCGTATGTCAAGTCGCCGGCGGCGCAAGGTGTGCGTAGTTTGATCGCTGCCCGCGGTCCTGGTTGAAGCTCGCGTTAGGCTCGACAATATGATCCGCGTTCTTTGCGCGACGTTCGGAAGAGATGAGCGCAGGGCCTGCTGCGGACACCGGCCTGCTCGCCATCCGACGTTTGCATTAGACCATCTGGTTTGCGCAATGAAGGGAGGCATTCACCGGACTCTTAGCCCCCAACCATTCACTCCGGATCTATGGGAGCCCGTCTTAAAGAAGGACAGCTTAACCTAAGCATCGCGTAACTCGCCGAGTTGCGACACGGAATAGAGCGTCTCGATGCAAGGCCGCGCTCAACCAGTGGTTGATGAAACAATTGCCCAGGCAGTTCGAAACGCGGCTACTGCCTGTCGATGCCGAAACTGCCCACGCGTGGGGCCGAATCGTTACGGCGGCGCAGGCAATAGGACGCCCGATCGGCGCGATGGAGCGTAGCCCGAAACTGGCCGATTTCGAGGCGACCGGCGTTCGGCTCTTCAATCCGTGGTTGCATGGAGACCAATTATGATCGGGACCGCGCCTTGTGCAGAATTGTTGCGCTGACTCGCCCGCGCGATCGCTTTTGGCGCAACGGGGCTTTCGTGCTACGCTGACGCAAACAAAATCGGAGTCGCAACTATGGGAGCCAAGGCCGACAAGGATCTTTGGGGTCAGGCGCTCGCCATCGAATCCCGATATGGCGACCGCGGACCCAAGGTGATTGCCGCGATGATTTCCGAGCTTCAGCGAGCCAGCAATTATGCGGATGTCGAATTCTGGACGAACGTGGCCCAATGCCTCGAGGATCTCCACGCTATTCGCTACCCTGGCATCGTTCGAATGCCAGCCGCCGAAAATCGCCAGTTCGCGGCGCATCGCAAACAACAGGACTGCTCCGCTGCCACGCAAAAAGTGTAAATCAAGGGCACCGACGTACGCGCAGTGCGGATGACGGATGTTTGCAGGGGCGCGGTGGGCGGCAGCACCGTTGGCGGCCGCCCAACGCTGGTACAGGGGCGATCAGTGCGAGGTCAGCATCGCGCCGAACGAGATAAGCGCAAGCAGGCCTACCGGGACGAAGGTCGCAAGCGACGAGATATCCTCGCCGGTTAATGCGAAACGGGCTTCGTTCGCCAGCGCGGTGGCCGAAGCCGTGGGAGGCTTGCTGTTCTCGCCAGGATGAACCGGGCTGTCGACAGGATGAGCGCTGGAACGTGCAAATGCATTCGTGGACATAATCACTTTCCTTCAGGGCGATCTATGTCGCCAATGAATAAATTGGGTCGCTGCCGCTGGCCGTTCGGTCGGGCGCGCGGATCGCGGCGCGGAAATCAGCCGAATAGCCACCACAGCGCCGCGGCCGCCGCGGTGATGGGGAGAAAGAGAAGCAGGGACAGCGCCGCGAGCGACGGGTAGAGCTTATCGCCGTGATCGCGATAAAAGGCGGCTAGCTTGCCTGATAATCGTTCGTCGGCGGCGATTACCGCCTTGTCGATCGGCGGTAGGGTGGGGAATATTTCAATCAGCCGCGCTAGCTCCTGCTCACTGAGCCGCGGATAACGGGCGAGCAGATTTTCCGTCTCTTGCGTCCGCTGTGACGCTCTCCGCAAATGGGAATAGGTCCCGGTTGCCATGTCTGGAATCTCCTTTGCGCTACATCAGCGCCCGCGCGGGCGTGACTGCACGGATGGGAAAGGGTTTCGCCCTGCATCGGAAGAAAATGGGTCGCAGCCCGCGCTGGGCAGCGTGCGCGCTCGGATGCATGCACCGGACGCAGCCTGGCATGACGTGCGTCCGGCTAAGCGCCAATCAGCAGGCGCCCGCAATTCCAGAATTTAAGAGAAACAGACATTGCGCGCCTCAGATAGGCAGCAAATATGGATTATCAAGTCGACGGGTTGAAAATTATGCCAGATGAGCTGCCACATGGATGTTTGAAACTGAGAGATGATGATGCGCAATTATCTTAGGGCCGTCATGCTGATCGGGGCGGGCTGTCTTAGCTTTCCCACGTCGGCACAGGGCGACACACAGACCGTCGAAAACGCTCAGTACTTCCTGTCGCTGGTGTTGACCGACGCGGGGTATGTACCCGGATCGATGCGAACCGGGATCGCCTACGCCAGCCGCAATCTTCGATATGGCCAGACCGCCTCTATTGGGGGCCGGACGCTCGTTACCGACGCAAGCGCCCTTTCGCGTTGCGTTAGCCGAATCTTGTTCGACATCAGTCAATTGCGTTTCGTCTTTTCAGACCGCGGCGAAAAATATGAGCAGAACGCGCTGACTTTCTTGAAAAAGGCCTGGGGCGATGACGCGAAGATGCCCGGCACCAATGTCGAAGGCTTTCACTGGGGCGATGTCGTGTCGGCGGTGCAGGAGGGCGCTGTCGTTTCCTTGAAGTTCAAGGGCGCTGAGCATAGTTCGCAGATTCTGCTAGGCGACGATGCCATGGCCAAACGCGTAGTCTATGCGATCAATTTTCTGCGAATGGAATGCGATCCCGCCGGTTCGACGGGTTTCTGATCGATCCGCTGCCCGACGATCGTGCAGGCAGCAGTCGATGATCGAATAGCACAAGCGACCCGGCACTGCCGCGCGGTTCTCACCAGGCACTGACATGCAAAACCCAGGCGACCGTGACTTCTGTCGATAGGCACGTCTGGCATTTCAAAGAAGACTGAGGCACCGACTGGGAGTTTGTTCTCGTTTGCGTCAACGACGCATCGCGCAGCGCTGTCCTCGATCCTGCCATGCGCTCGGCCCGGGACGCACCCGCCAAACCCTGCACCCGAATGATAAGGGCGAACGCTGCATCCCAAAATGACGGGCCCCCACCGAGTTGTGCACGGGGATTTGTTAGTGCATTAACGCCTCCATCTCCAGTGTTGGCCGAGCACATGGCAGAGCCGCCACTCGGACACCGGCATCATCCTTCTGATGTGGTCGATACAGCGCCTTCGGCGCGCGGGGCTCAGAAGTTTCCCCTGGCAGCTTCCTGCAGGATCAGC
>NZ_BCUA01000105.1 GCF_001591045.1 Sphingopyxis granuli NBRC 100800
GGCTTTCGCCGGGGAACAGTGACTTGTCGAAAATGTGCGGTAGAGCCGGATTCCGACGAGCCATGGTTGCAACCCGTTGGGTCGGCCGCGCTGTCGATGCCCACCCCGCTTCGGCTAGGCAGCGAGCTCGCGAGCCTCGCTGCCCCTCCCGCAAGCAGGCGGGGAAATCGTCCTTGCAAAATCCCTGCCAGATTGACGGTCGCCGCGTCGCTGCGCTAACGCCCCAGCGGGGGCCCGAACGGATCTGACCTGCCTATGACCGACGAATCCACTGCTGCACCTTTGGCCGAAGGCGACCATGGCGTCGCCGAGCATGTCTCGCACGTCCAGCAGGATGCGGCGGCGGGCAACGGGCTCGCGGTCGTGTCGATCGCGAAGAGCTACGACAAGCGCGTCGTGCTGTCCGACGTGTCGCTGTCGGTCGGCAAGGGCGAGGTCGTCGGCCTGCTCGGCCCGAACGGCGCGGGCAAGACGACCTGCTTCTATTCGATCATGGGGCTGGTGAAGCCCGACGCCGGGCGCATCATGCTCGACGGCGCCGACATCACCGAACTGCCGATGTATCGCCGCGCGATCCTGGGCCTTGGCTATCTGCCGCAGGAAACCTCGATCTTTCGCGGCATGACGGTCGAGCAGAATATCGCCGCGGTGCTCGAACTCGCCGAGCCCGACCGGCTGGCGCGCCAGCAGCGGCTCGATGAGCTGCTCGACGAATTCGGGCTGACGCGGCTGCGCGGCGCGTCGGCGATGGCGCTGTCGGGGGGCGAGCGGCGGCGCGCCGAAATCGCGCGCGCGCTGGCGGCGAACCCGTCGATCATGCTGCTCGACGAACCCTTCGCGGGCATCGACCCGATCTCGATCGCCGACATCCGCGACCTCGTCGCAGACCTCAAGACGCGCGGCATCGGGGTGCTGATCACCGACCACAATGTCCGCGAGACGCTCGACCTCGTCGACCGCGCCTGCATCATCTACGACGGCAAGGTGCTGCTCGCGGGATCGCCCGCCGAACTGGTCGCCGACCCCGAGGTGCGCCGCCTGTACCTGGGCGAGGGCTTCTCGCTGTGACGAACTGGAGCTTTTCCGGTGCGGTTTGAGCGGTTTTCAGTTTCCGTTCGCATCGAGCGAAGTCGAGATGTTCCTCGGCCTTGCGCCACGCTGATGGGTGTCTCGACTTCGCTCGACACGAACGGAACAAGAAGCAGATAACCGCCGGTGGCGTTGGGTCCGCGCCTCGATCTCCGCCAGTCGCAATCGCTGGTGATGACGCCGCAGCTCCAGCAGGCGATCAAGCTGCTCGCGCTGTCGAACCTCGAACTCGAGGCCTATCTGGCCGAGGCGCTCGAAGGCAATCCGCTGCTCGACACCGCCTCCGCCGATGGCGACGGGGCGGGCGACGAGCGCGGGGAAGAGGCGGGCGCGGCGGCGCCCGAGGCCGCCGGTGAAGGTCCCGACGCCGAACCGACGCTCGCCTCCGACGCGGGCAGCGACCTCGACGTCGATTTCGACGAGCGCTTCCACCACGACAGCGCGAGCGACAGCGTCGGGCTGTCGGGATCGGGCGAGGCCGTCGATTTCGACAGTTTCGCGGGCGCCGAGGGCACGCTCTACGACCATCTGCTCGCGCAGGTCGGCGAGCGCTTCGACGGGATCGAGGCGATGGTCGCCGAACAGATCGTCGCGCTGATCGACGAGGCGGGCTATCTGCGCGCCGATCTTGCCGACCTGGCGCAGCGGCTCGGCGTGCCGCTGGCGCTGGTCGAGGCGGTGCTGGCGGGGGTGCAGGGCTTCGACCCATCGGGCGTCGGCGCGCGCGACCTCGCCGAATGCGTCGCGATCCAGGCGCGCGAGGCCGACCGCTACGACCCCGCGATGGCGACGATGATCGCGCACCTGGACCTGGTGGCGAAAGGAGCCTTTCCGCAGCTTAAGCGCATCTGCGGGGTCGACGACGAGGATCTGGCCGACATGATCCGCGAGCTGCGCGGCTACGACCCCAAGCCGGGGCTGCGCTTCGGCGGCGGCGCGGCGCAGGCGGTCGTCCCCGACCTGTTCGTGCAGCGCACCGCGCAGGGCTGGGCGGTCGAGGTCAACAGCGGCACGCTGCCGCGCCTGCTCGTCAATCGCCGCTATTACAGCGAACTGGCGCGCGGGGCGGCGGCGAAGAGCAAGGCGTGGCTGTCCGAACAGCTCGCGGGCGCCAACTGGCTGGTGCGCGCGCTCGACCAGCGCCAGCGCACGATCGTCAAGGTGGCGAGCGAGATCGTCCGGCAGCAGGAGGGCTTCTTCCTCCACGGCGTCGCGCACATGCGCCCGCTGACGCTGCGGCAGGTCGCCGAGGCGATCGGGATGCACGAATCGACCGTCAGCCGCGTCACCAGCAACAAATATCTGTCGTGCGCGCGCGGCCTGTTCGAGCTGAAGTATTTCTTCTCGAGCGGCATCGCGGCGACCGACGGCGACGGCGCGGTGTCGGCCGAGGCGATCAAGAGCCGCATCCGCGCGCTGATCGAGGCCGAGGATGCCAAGGCGATCCTGTCCGACGAGACGATCGCGCAGAAGCTGGCGGCCGAGGGCCACGCGGTCGCGCGGCGCACCGTGGTCAAATATCGCGAGGCGATGGGCTATGGCTCGTCGGTGCAGCGGCGGCGGCAGAAGGCGCTGGCGGGGTAGGATTTGATTCGCGCAGAGGCGCAAAGATCGCAGAGATTCTCGTCATGCCGGACCTGTTTCAGCCTCCATGACCGGGCCTTTCGCCGGACACGATCCCATTTTTTCACGCGAAGACGCGAAGACGCGAAGAGGCTATGCTTGCCGCGAAGAGGCTTTCTCTTTCAACGTGGCGGCTGACCGCACCGTCCCGAAGAATAAGGGGCCTGTCGGCCCGAGCCTTCTTCTTCGCGCCTTCGCGTCTTCGCGTGAAATTAATTGGCGCTGCCCTGTCAGGCCGGCACGGGCCCATGGAGGCTGAAACAGGTCCGGCATGACGAGGGCGGCAATCGGCAGCCTTCCTTCTCCGTGATCTTTGCGCCGCTGCGCGAATCTTTTCCGGGCCGGTCGGCGGCGGCGCGGTTGACTTTTCCTGCCCGTCGCCATAGGTGCGCGCCTTCGCGTGACAACGCTCAGACCTTTACGGAAAAGACCATGAAGATTCGCAACAGCCTGAAGTCGCTGAAGGACCGCCATCGGGACAACCGCGTGATTCGTCGCCGCGGCCGGACCTATGTGATCAACAAGACCAACCGCCGCTTCAAGGCGCGCCAGGGCTGACGGCTTTGCCGGGACCACGGGTCCCCGCGCATCTGCGAGCCAGCGTGACGCCGTCGGATGCTTCCGGCGGCGCTTTCGCGTGTCGGGAGCGGCCATGATCCGCCAAAGCGTGATCTTCGACGTCGGCAAGGTGCTGTTCGACTGGGACCTGCGCTACCTGTTCGCCAAGCTGATCGACGACCCGGCCGAGCTCGAATGGTTCGTGACCCACGTCGTCACCGCCGAATGGCATTTCCAGCACGACGCGGGGCGCCCGCTTGCGGAGATGGTGCCCGAGCGCAAGGCCGAATTCCCGGCGCACGGCGCGCTGATCGATGCCTATGCGACGCGCTTCAACGAGACGATCCCGGGGCCGGTGCCCGGCAGCCTCGACCTTGTCGCACGGCTCGACGCGGCGGGGGTGCCGCTGTTCGCGATCACCAATTTCGGGCATGAATTCTGGCAGGCCTTCCGCCCGACGCAGCCGGTGTTCGACCGGTTCCACGACATCATCGTGTCGGGCACCGAGCGGCTGACCAAGCCCGACGCAGCGATCTATGCGCTCGCGATCGAGCGATTCGGCATCGACCCGGCGGGCGCGCTGTTCGTCGACGACAATGCCGCCAATGTCGCGGGCGCCGAAGCCGCGGGTATCGCGGCGCATCTGTTCAGGGATGCGGCGGGGCTGGAGGCCGAGCTGGCGGCGCGGGGGTTTCTGGCGGAGCAATAGAGCGACGTGCCATAAATCTGAGCCATCCCCTCAACCGTTCGTGCTGAGCTTGTCGAAGCACCGTCCCTTTTCTTGCGGGGGCAAAAGAAAGAACGGCCCTTCGACAAGCTCAGGGCGAACGGTTCAGATTTACGGCTCACCGCTCTGGAGCGGTTATCAATCCGATTGCATCGGATTGGCCGCCGTCGGGCGTCAGGACGCTCTGGGTCCCCGCCTGCGCGGGGACACGGTAAAACAGCTCGCGCCTCGGCCTTTTCGCGCCTTCGCGTGAAAATTTCAAAAAACCCTATTTCTCCACCCCGAGCTGGGTCAGCACGAAGGCATATTCCTCGGCATCCTCGCGCAGCGCGCCCCAGCGGCCCGACTTGCCGGCGTGGCCCGCGCCCATGTTGGTGCGCAGCAGCAGCGGCGCGTCGTTGGTGCGGACGCTGCGCAGCTTCGCGACCCATTTGGCGGGCTCCCAATAGGTGACGCGCGGGTCGTTGAGGCCCGCCGACACCAGCATCGGCGGATAGGCCTTTGCCGTCACATTGTCGTAGGGGCTGTATGACAGCATATAGTCGAACGCCGCCTTGTCGGTGATCGGATTGCCCCATTCGGGCCATTCGCCGGGGGTCAGCGGCAGCGTTTCGTCGACCATCGTGTTGATCACGTCGACGAAGGGCACCCCCGCGAGCACCGCGCCCCACAATTCGGGCGCCTCGTTATACACCGCGCCCATCACCTGCCCGCCCGCCGAGCGGCCCTCGATCGAGATCCTGCCCGCGCTGGTATAGCCTTTCGCGATCAGCCCCTTCGCGACGTCGATGAAGTCGTGGAACGTGTTCTTGCGCCGGTCGGTCTTGCCCGCGAGATACCATGCGCGGCCGAGATCATCGCCGCCGCGGACATGCGCGATCGCATAGATCATCCCGCGATCGACGAGGCTGAGCCGCGTCGTCGAAAAGCCCGGCGCGACGCGATAGCCGTAGCTGCCGTAGACATAGAGGTGCATCGGCGCGCTGCCGTCGCGCGGCGTGCCCTTCCTGTAGACGAGCGAGGCGGGAATCATCGTCTGCCCGTCGCGCGAGGGCAGGTTAACCCATTCGGTTACATATTGACTTGTATCATAACCCGAAGGGATTTCCTGCACTTTCAGCGTTTCGAGCGTGCCGGCGGTGACGTCATAGTCGTAGACGGTGTCGGGGGTGACCATCGATTCATAATCGATGCGGATCCTGTCCTGATGATATTCGGGATTGTCGCCGAGCCCCGCGACATAGGTCGCCTCCGGAAAGGCGATGCGCCCCGGCGTCAGCGGCGCGTCGTAGCGGCGCACGTCGACCTGATCGAGCCCGTCCTCGCGGCTTTCGAGCACGAAATAGTCGCGGAAGACCGACAGGCCGGTGATGTAGCTGTGGTCCGACCCCGCGATCAGCGTCGTCCATTCGCCGGGCGCCGCGAGGCTGGCGGTCGCGACGCGGAAATTGGGATGGTCGTCGTTGGTCAGGATGTAGAGCGTGCCCTCGCGCTCGTCGACGCTGTACTCGCGGCCCTTCCGGCGCGGCGACACGAGCAGCGGTTTCGCCTCCGGATCGGCGGCGGGGAGCAGATAGACCTCGCTCGTTTCGTTGTCGCCGGTCGCGATGACGATGTAATTGTCGGCGGCGGTCTTGCCGATGCCGACGCCGAAGCCGATGTCGGCCTCCTTGTAGAGCAATTTGTCCTCGGCCACCGGGGTGCCCAGCCGGTGCAGATGGACATTGTCGGTGCGCCAGTTCTCGTTGGCGAGGCCATAGAGCAGCGCGTCGCCGCCCGCGGTCCACACCAGCGCCGACAAAGTGCCGGGGATGACGTCGGGCAGCATGGCGCCGGTTTCGAGATCGCGGAAGCGCACCTCGAACCGTTCGGAGCCATTGTCGTCGACGGCATAGGCCATCAGGCGACCGTTCGGGCTGACCGCCATGTCGGAGAGGCGGAAATATTCCTTGCCCGCGGCGAGCGCGACCTCATCGAGGATCAGCTGCGCGTCGCCGCCCGTGACGGGGCGGCGGTACCATTTCTTATACTCCGCCCCTTCCTCGAATTCGATCCAGTAGAGCCAGTCGCCGTCCTTCTGCGGCACGCTGGCGTCGGCCTCCTTGATGCGGCCCTTCATTTCCTGGAACAGCGTTTCGACCAGCCCCTCGTGCGGCTTCATCGCCGCGTCGAACCAGGCGTTCTCGGCCTTCACATAGGCGAGCACGTCGGGATCGTTGACCACCGGATAGCTTTCGTCGCGCAACCAGTGCCACGGGTCGGACAGCGTCGTGCCGTGCAGGGTCAGCGTATGCGGGCGCTGCTCGGCGACGGGCGCGGAGGGCAGGGGGACGGCAGGCTGGGTCAACGCTTTTTCTTCCTCTTCGGCGAAAACGGGAACGGTCCCGACAAGCAGGGTGGCAATTGCCGCCAGAAACGCCCAAATAGCGCGCATCGCAAAAACTCCCGCGGCATCGCCCCGACAGCGGGGATCGGCCGCGATGTAGGAACAAGGAAAGCCATATGTCCAGCGCCGTTCATGCCGACCGCCTCGCCCGCCTGCGCGCCGAGTTGAAGGCGCGCGGCCTCGACGGCTTCGTGGTACCGATCAGCGACGAGCATATGAGCGAATATGTCGGCGCCTATGCGCAGCGGCTTGCGTGGCTCACCGGCTTCGGCGGCTCGGCGGGCACCGCGGCGGTGCTGCCCGCAAAGGCCGCGATCTTCGTCGACGGCCGCTATACGGTGCAGGTGCGCGACCAGGTCGACGGAACGCTCTACGACTATGTCGGGGTACCGCAGTCGAGCGTCGCCGAATGGCTGGGCACCAATGTCGGCGCCGGGCAGCGGATCGGCTATGACCCGTGGCTGCACGGCATCGACTGGGCGCGCGGGCTCGCGCATGCTCTCGCGGCCAAGGGTGCCGAACTGGTCGCGGTCGACAGCAATCCGGTCGACGCGGCGTGGGACGAGCGGCCGGCACCGAGCGATGCGCCGGTGACGGTGCACGACACCGCGCTCGCCGGACAGTCGGCGGCCGACAAGCGCGCGATCATCGCCGACTGGCTGAAGGCGAAGGGGCTCGACACGACGGTGATGACCGCGCTCGATTCGATCGCCTGGACCTTCAACATCCGCGGCACCGACGTCACCCATACGCCGGTCGGGCTGGCCTTCGCGCTGCTCCATGCCGACGCGACCGCCGACCTGTTCATCGCGCCCGAGAAGATCACCGAGGCGGTGCGCGCGCATCTGGGCAACAGCGTGCGCATCCACGACCGCGACGCCTTCGAGGCGGCGCTCGCCGACCTGGCGGGCAAGAAGGTGGCGGTCGATCCCGACCGCGCGGTCGCAGCGATCTTCACCGCGCTCGAAGGCGCGGGCGCGCGGATCGAGCGCCACCGCGACCCGGCGGTGCTGCCCAAGGCGATCAAGAACGACACCGAGCTGGGCGGCACGCGCGCAGCGCATGTCCGCGACGGCGTCGCGGTCGCGCGCTTCCTGAAATGGATGGAGGCGCACGCGCCGCAGGGCGGGCTCGACGAACTGTCCGCCGCGGCGAAGCTGCGCGCCTTTCGCGAGGAGAGCGGCGCGCTGAGGGACCTGTCGTTCGACACCATCTCGGCCGCGGGGCCGAACGGCGCGCTGCCGCATTACAAGGTCGACGAGACGACCAATCGCGCGGTCGAGACCGGCACGCTCTACCTCGTCGATTCGGGCGGCCAATATGCCGACGGCACCACCGACATCACCCGCACGATCGCGATCGGCCGGCCGACCGCCGAGATGCGCCGCCGCTTCACCCAGGTGCTGAAGGGGCATATCGCGCTCGCCACCGCGCGCTTTCCCAAGGGCACGCGCGGCAGCCAGCTCGACATCCTCGCGCGGCAATATCTGTGGGCCGACGGGGTCGATTATGCGCACGGCACCGGGCACGGCGTCGGCGCCTATCTGGCGGTGCACGAGGGACCGCAGCGTATCGCCAAGCCGTCGGGCGGGCAGGCGGGAACCGAGGAACCGCTGCACGCCGGGATGATCCTGTCGAACGAGCCCGGCTATTACAAGGCGGGGCATTTCGGCATCCGCATCGAGAATCTGGTGATCGTCGTGCCGCAGACGATCGCCGGCGCCGAAGAGGAGATGCTGGGGTTCGAGACGATCACCTTCGCCCCGATCGCGCGCGATCTGGTCGAAGGTGCGCTGCTTTCGCCCGCCGAGGCCGACTGGCTCGACGCCTACCATGCGCAGGTGCTCGAAAAGCTGGCGCCCGGCATGGACGAGGCCGACCGCGCGTGGCTGGCCGCCGCCTGTGCGCCGATCGACCGCGGCGCCGCGGCGCTCGCCGCCTGAGGCCGCGATGGACCGCGACAACTGGGCCGTCCCGCTCGCCGATTTCCGCGTCCGCGAACGGGTGCGGGTGCGCTATAACGAGATCGACGGGCAGAACAGCGTCTTCAGCGCCATCTATCTGGTCTATGCCGACATCGGGGTGACCGAATATTTCCGCGCGCTGGGCGAAGGCCAGCCCGGTCCCTATTTTCACCAATATGGTACAGATATCCGCGAAACGCATAGCGAGATCGATTATCATGCCCCGGCGCGGCTCGACGATCTGATCACCATCGCGGCGCGGATCAGCCGTTTCGAGCGGACCAGCTTCACGCTGCACTGCGCGATCGCGCGCGACGAAGAGCGGCTTGCCGACATCGAGATCAGCTATGCGCATCTCGACCTCGACAGCGGGCAGGCGACGCCGCTGCCGGGCAGCTTCATCGCCGAGGTCCGCCGGTTCGAGGCGCGGACCCCGCTGCAGGATTAGCCTGTTTTCAAATCTTTAGGGTGCAGGCCGCCGGATTTCTCCGGGCGCGGCGGGCAGCGCGGCCGCGTCGTCCGGCCCGCCGTCGCAGGCGATTCGGCGCGAACGAAAAAAAGGGCCGCCCGAGGGCGACCCTTGAAAGTTTTTGGGAGAGGATGCCTAAAAGGCAAGTGTGATATTGCACTGCACAATGATTTGTGCAACTGCGAAATGAGCATCTGTCGTTGCATTTTTTGCAATCGTTCGTGCCGCGGCTTTTGCGGCGCGCATTCGTCCTGCCCCCTCGCAAATCGAGGCGATATCGCCTAGATTGGGACGATGGGAATGTTCAACAATTGGGATGTCGGCGGCGGTCTTGGCGATTTCTGGGCCTATATCCGCGAACCGCGCCCGCATCGCTGGACGATGTGGGGGGTCGCGATCGCGCTGACCTGGGTGATCTTTCACGGCGTCTCGCAATATCTGATCCCCTATGAGAAGCCCGAGCGGCAGATCATCTATTTCGAGAACTGGCAGGCCGACCGCAGCGAGGCCGAGATTCGCGCCGACTGGGTCGCGCGCGCCAAGGAAACGACGCGCGAGAACGCCCGGCGCCGCGCCGAATATCAGAAGCTCGCCGACCTGCTGGGGGTCGATTATGATTCGAGCGAGGCCGACAAGCTGACGCGCGAGACGCTCGGCCAGGAAGCCGACGAGCTGGCGAGGAAGCCCGCGCCGACGCGCTCGACGCTTGCCGAACGTGCGGCGCGCGGGCCTAAACCCGCGACGGCGCCCCGGCCCTAAACCGCCGATGCCGCCCGCCCCGACCGATGCCGACTGGATGGCGGCCGCCGTCGCGCTGTCGCAGCGCGGCCGACCGGCGGCGGCGCCCAATCCCAATGTCGGGTGTCTGATCGTCAGGGACCGGCGGGTCGTCGCGCGCGGCTGGACGCAGCCCGGCGGGCGTCCGCATGCCGAGGCGATGGCGCTGGCGGCGGCGGGCGACGCGGCGCGCGGCGCGACCGCTTACGTCAGCCTCGAACCCTGCGCGCACGCCAGCCCGCGCGGCCCCTGCTGCACCGACGCGCTGATCGCCGCCGGGGTCGCGCGCGTCGTCGTCGCGGCAATCGACCCCGACCCGCGTACCGACGGGCAGGGCATCGCGCGGCTGCGCGCCGCGGGGATTGCGGTCGAGACCGGCGTGCTCGCCGACGCGGCGCGCGCCGCGATGGCGCCGTGGTGGACGCGGCAGACGCGCGGGGCGCCGTTCGTGACGCTGAAGCTCGCGACCTCGCTCGACGGCTGCATCGCGCTCGCCGACGGGTCGAGCCGCTGGATCACCGGGGAGCGTGCGCGCGCGCACGGTCATCTGGAGCGCGCGCGGCACGAAGCGATTCTGGTCGGGCGCGGGACGCTGCTGGCCGACGCACCGCGCCTCGACGTGCGCTTGCCGGGTCTGGAAGCGTGGAGCCCGAGGAGGCTGCTGCTGACGCACGGCGGGACGGCGCCCGAAGGCTGGACGGCGGTCGCTTCGCCCGAATCGGTTGCGGGCGTCGATTCGCTGCTCGTCGAGGGCGGCGCGCGCGCGGCCTCCGCCTTCCTCGCCGCGGACCGCGTCGACCGGCTGCTGCTCTATCGCGCGCCGATCCTGATCGGCGGCGGCAAGGCGGCGCTCGGCGACATCGGACTCGCCAATCTGGCGGCGGCGCACGGGCGCTGGCGCCTTGTGGACAGCCGCCTGCTTGGCAGCGACCGGCTTGACGTCTACGAGCGCATCAGGAAGGAATGACCGCGCCATGTTCACGGGAATCATCACCGATATCGGCACCATCCGCAGCCGCGAGGACCGCGGCGACGCGCGGCTGGTCATCGGCACCGCCTATGATGTGAGCGGGATCGATCTTGGCGCGTCGATCGCCTGTTCGGGCGCGTGCCTGACCGTGGTGGACAAGGGCGTGGATGACGGCGGCAACGGCCCCGGCGGCTGGTTCGCGGTCGACGCCAGCGCCGAAACGCTGGCTTGCACCGCGCCGGGCATGTGGGACGCGGGCCGCCGCCTGAACCTCGAACGCGCGCTCAAGGTCGGCGACGAGCTGGGCGGGCATATCGTCACCGGCCATGTCGACGCGGTCGGGCGGATCGTATCGGTCGAGCCGGTCGGCGACAGCGTCAAGGTGACGGTGGAGGCGCCCGCGTCGCTCGCGCCGCATATCGCGCCCAAGGGCTCGATCACCCTCGACGGCGTATCGCTGACGGTCAACGAGGTGACCGATCAGGCGGACCGGACCGCGCATTTCACGCTCAACATCATCCCGCACACGCAGGAGATGACGACGCTGAACGAGGCGGTGGCGGGGCGGCCGGTGAACCTCGAGATCGACATCCTCGCGCGCTACCTTGCGCGGATGCAGGCGCGGGGATGAACGCGGGTTTCCGATAAATCTTACGCAAAGGCGCGAAGGCGCAAAGAAAGAAGAATCTCACACAAAGACACAAAGAGGGCGGGCATAGCCGTGGCGTCGCCCTTGATCATTGAACGGCCGGACTTTGTCCGGCCAATCTCCAATGAGCTGCCTCTTGCCCAGGAACGTGCAACGCAGCGGCGCACGCCCTCTTTGTGTCTTTGTGTGAGATTATCGCGAAAGCGAAGCCATCGGCGCAGCTCTTCTTTGCGCCTTCGCGCCTTTGCGTAAGATTATCCGGGCACCGCCCTCACCTCTCGACCCACCCCGCCGCCAGTTGGCGTTTATACCCCTGAGACAGGGACGCTT
>NZ_BCUA01000106.1 GCF_001591045.1 Sphingopyxis granuli NBRC 100800
GGCCCGGCGCGCCGAGCAGCCCGAGCGCCAGGCTCTGCCCGACCGCGAGCAGCCCCCCGCCGCCGCGCCCGCCGCCCAGCACCGCGCCGACACCGCCCGACACCGCCGCACGCGCGATGTCGGCCATCACCGACAGCGCCAGCCGCTTCAGATCCTCGAACCCCAGCTTGCCCGACACCACCGCCCGGCCCAGCGCGCGCTCGATCCCGCGCGCGCCCGCATCGGCGGCATCGGCCAGCGGCGCGCCCAGCTCGGCGCGCAACGCCGCCATGTCGCGGCGAAAGGCGCCGGTATCGGCGCGCACCGCGACCACCATCTCGTCGATCTCGTCATCCATCGGGATATTGCTCCATCATCGCCGCCAGCGCCGCGCGATCGACGCCGTCCGCGCCGTCCCCGGGCGCCGCCCAGCCCGCCAGCACCGCCGCCACATCGGCCGGCGTCGCCGCCCAGAACTCCCCGGGCCGCCACCCGCACAGCCGCGCCATCACCCCTGACAATCGCGCCGCCGCCTCGCCGAAACTCCCCTCCCGCTCGCGGGAGGGGCAGCGAGGCTTGCCGGCTTGCCGGCTAGCCGCAGCGGGGTGGGCATCCTCCTCGGTCACCGATCACCGCCCCTGCAATATCTGCCCGAGCAGCATCCGCAGCGCGGGCGTTACCGCCGCCAGCCCCTGCGCGACCAGCGCTTCGCCGACCGCCTCGCGCGTCAGCTCCGCCGGCCGGTCGCGAAGGCAGTGCCAGAACAGCCCGGCCAGCTCGCCCAGCGCCAGCCGCCCGTCGGCGGCGCGCTCGACCAGCGCGAACAGCGGCCCCAGCTCGGCCTCCGCCGCAACCAGCGCGCCGAAGCTCGGGCGCAGCACATGCGCGGTGCCGCCGATCCGCAGCACCGCCTCGCCGCGCAGCGGGTTCGCGACCGCGCTCACAGGCTGACCACCGCGCCGCTCGACTCGAGCGCCAGCACATATTGGCGCTCGCCATTGTAATCGCCGGCATAATCGAGCCGCGTCACCAGGAAGCGCCCGCGCAGCCGCTCGCCGCTTTCGAAGCTCAGCTCATAATCGTCGATCGTGCCCGCCAGCGCATGGCCGCGCAGCCGCACCTCGGCCGCCGACCCGGTGAACAGGCCCGCCGCGCTCACCGAAACCGACCGTACCCCCGCGCCCGACAGCAACTCGCGCCAGCCGCCCGAATCCTTGGTCGTGACGTTCACCGCCTCGCCGTTCACCGACAATTGCGTCGTGCGCAGCCCGGCGACGGTGCCGAAGGCGGGCGGCGTCGCGCCATCGCCGACCTTCAGCAGAAAAGCGCTCCCATTTTCGATCCCCATGGTTTAATTCTCCTTCGCAAATCATCTGCAAACGGGGAGTCGCAGGATGTTGATCACAAGCTTGCTCCTGGCCTTGGCGGCACCATCGCCCACCGCCGCGGTCGACACGTCGCGCGCCGCCTTCACCAAATGCCTGCGCGACCACCTCAAGAAGTCGCTCGAGGGCAAGATGGGCGACGCCGAATATGAAATGGCGATCAAGGGTGCCTGCACCGCAGAGCGCACCGCCTTTCGCCAGGCAGTGATCGCGCTCGACCGCGCGAGCGGCGATTCGGAGGCCGACGCCACCGAGAATGCCGACATGCAGATCGACGATTATCACGTGAACTTCATCGAGAAGTTCAAGGATTATTCCTCGACCAACACCCTCCCCGGCGATTCCTGATCGCCCCTGTCCCGATCGTCCCTGAGCGAAGCGTTCCCGTGTCCCCGCAAAGGCGGGGACCCGGAGCGGCATGACGCCGAAGCGGGTCACGCCTCCTCCCGCACCCCCGCCAGGCACCGGCACCGCACGACCAGATCGTGCCGCCAGCCGCCCTCGCGCCGGAACGCCAGCCGGCTGCGCAGCGCCCTGACCGCGACGACCGTCCAGCCGCCCGCCGGTCCGCGCAGCGCGCCCGCCGCCGCCTCCATCCGCGCCGCCGCCCCGCCCGCGTCGGCCGGCAACCCGGCACCGGTCAGGCTCAGCGTCAGCCGCACCTCGCACCCGGGCCGGTCCTTCGTCCCCCAGTCTCGGCCCTCGGCAGCGCCGACCGAGACATAGGGGGCGCTCGCGCGCGGCGGCACGCCGTCGAACACGCCGTGCACCAGCCCGGCCAGCGCGTCGTCCGCGCCCAGCACCGTCAGCGCCTTCGCGCGCACCGCCTGTTCCGCGCCCGTCATCATGCGCCTCCCAGCGTGCGCCGCCGCCACGGCTGCCACAGCGCCGCGATCATCGCCGGCGGCGTCTCGTCCGCACCGTCGCGCGCGGCGTGGAGGTGCTGGATCATGCGCAGCAGGCCCTGGCGGATCGCCTCGGGCACCGCATTGGGGCCCGCGGCCATGCCGGCACGAAACGCAATGCGCGCATATTCGGCATCGCCGGCGGCGTGGATCGCCACCCGCGCCGACCCGTCGCGCGCGATCGTCACGCGGTAGCGGTCGGCGCCCAGCACCGTTTCCGCGCCGCCGGGCCGCAGCAATGCCACCGCATCGACCGCGACGACCGGCCGCGCGGCAAGCCGCAAGGCGCCGCCGCGCAGGGCAAGGCTTTCCTCGCCCGCGCGCACGATCAGCCACTGGCCGACAAAGGCCTCGCAGATGCTCGCCGCGGCACGGACCAGCCCGGCGACGACCGCATCGTCGATCGTCGCCCCCATCCGCAGCCAGCCGCGCGCCTCGTCCAGGCTCACCGGGACCTCGCCCGGCAACAGGCTCTCCACCATCATCGTTCCTCCACCCGCACCTCCATCGACCGCTCCTCGACCTGGCCATCGGTCATCGTCACCCGGTTGGTGACGCGATAGACGCGCCCGGCGATCCCGCCCGCCAGCGTCACGGTCGCGCGCGCCAGGCCGTGCGTCATCGCCGCCACCGCGACCCCCTCGGACTCGTCGGGCCACACCGTCCAGTCGCTCGCCGCCACCGCCTGCCCGGCGGGACAGGCCGCCGCCCAGTCGAATTCGAAGTCGATCCGAGTCCCCGGATCCTTCACCATCATCGCCATCGTCGATCCTTTCCGGTCAGCGTCCGGCCACCGCGATCCGGCGCGCCGGATCGGGCGCCAGGCGAACGCGCGCGCGCGGCGGCGCCGCCCGGTCGGGACCGCGCCACTCGATCGCGAGGACGCGGCCGCTGGCGTCGCCGATCGCACGCGAACCCAGCGCCGCGCCGCCGGTCATGCCGCCGCCTCCAGCGCCGCGAGCCGCGCCTCCTGCGCCGCGATCAGGAACAGCGCGAGCTGGTCGGGGCGGATGCCGAACCGCTCGCCCGCCGCGCGGACGATCCGTCCCTCGGCGTCGCGCTCCTCCGCCCAGCGGTCCCAGCACAGAAAGGCATGGCGGCTGGTCGGATCGGCCCCGATGCCGACCGGATCGGCCAGCCCTTCGTCGGCCATGATCGCCCACACCGCCTGCGCCCGCACCCCGAAATGCAGCCGCGCGCCGTCCTCGCCCTTTTCGGCGACCGCGTCGTTCCATTGATAAAATCCGAGTTCGGCCGCGATGCGCTTCGCCGCCGCCATCTCGGCCGGGGACGGCGCGCCGCGCCAGGTCTTGTCCCGCGCATCCGACGTGTTGATGGCGCCGGTCCCGGCATAGACGACGGACCAGCGGTGGGCAGCAGCCCCCAGCGGTTGGCCATTGTCCGCGCCGGGGGACACGATGCCGCTCTGAAGGACGCGGAGATGCACATTGCCCCCGGTGACGATCCACGCGCCGCCATGGCCCGCCAGAATCGCGTGGGGGTTGCTCTCGCTGGCGGGTTTTGCCCATTTCAGGCCATAGACAGGGACTCTCACGCCGTCGATGGTCGCCGGATAGAACTCCGAATATCCCAGCAGGGCGCCCACTGTATCGGTTGACATGGGGAGCAATATGTTGCCGTTTGCAATCGTCAATTTTTCGGCTGGCGCGTCCGTTCCGATACCGAGGCTACCTGCGGCGGTCAGCCGCATCCTTTCGCTCGTGTCCGTGATGAAGCGGATGCTCCCGCCCCACCCGGGCGAACGTCCGACCGAGATGTTCAGCTCGCCCGTCGATCCGCGAGCGGTGAACGACGCATCGTGCGCGCCGTTGGTGACGATCTCGATCCCGCCCATCTGCTCCGAAGCGGCGGGCGCGATCCGCATCCTCGGCGATCCGCCGGCCAGTTCCAGCAGTTGTGCCGGACTGGCGGCGCCGATGCCGACACGGCCGTCCGCGCCGCGCCGGACGAGCGCGGCGAGCGGCAGGTTCACCCACCCCGCGCCGCGCCGCACGGTCAGCAGGTCGTCATCCGCGCCGGTCGCCGCCGCGGGGTGCGCCGTCGACAGCGGCTGCTTCGCGGCGATCGCGGCGGCCAGGGCGTCGTCGGCCGCATCCAGCGCCGCGACCGCCGTGTCGTGCGCCGCGAACCAGCCGGCGCCGACGGTCAGCGCCAATGTCTTCAGTCCCGGCGCGAAATCGACGCGGCCGCCCCCGTCCGAAGAAGCGGCGACCGCCTCGCGCACCAGCCGGCCGGCGGTGTCGAGGCGGCCGGTGCCGACCTCCCACTCGCCGGACTGCGCGATGCCCGCGATGGCATAGTGGAACTCGGTATCGGCGGGCACCGCGTCCGCGAAGCGGCGGTGTCCGGGCACCGCGCCGGTCGGCGTCAGCGGGCCGGTGCCGCCCTCGTGGCACAGCTCGCGCACCAGGTCGGCGAAAAAGGGGGTCGGCATGGCAGCGCCATCCTTTCCATTCTGGGAAGATGTCAGGTTGCGCCCGGCCCCGCCCCGAAAGGGTTGGAGGGCAGGAACCGGGCGCCCCTCGCGCGCGCGCCGATCAGCTCGCGGCGAATTTCATCAGCTTGATGGCGTTCGAATCGATGATCGCGCCGCCGACCCGCTTGGTTGCATAGAAATGCACGAAGGGCTTGTTGCTGAAGGGATCGCGCAGGATATGCGTCTCGCCGCGGTCGGCGATCAGATAGCCGGCGCGGAAATTGCCGAAGGCGATCGACAGGCTGTTCGCCGCGACGTCGGGCATGTCCTCGGCCTCGACGACCGGATAGCCGAGCAGGCTCGCCGCCTGGCCCTCGACCAGCCCCGGCTGCCACAGGAAGGCGCCGTCGGTGGTCTTGAACTTGCGGATGCGCGCCAGCGTGTCCGAATTCATCACCCAGCAGGCGCCGCCGCGATAGGGCGCGCGCAGGCTGTGGACCAGTTCGACCAGCTTGTCCTGCGGGTTCGACGCCGCAAAGCCGCCCGCCGCGCCGGAGGCGACGAACTGCAGCGTCCCGAACGCCCGCGCGCCGTCGGCCTCGTTCGTCGCCGCATGCGACAGGAAGCCCTTGGGCCGGTTGGTCTCGTTGCCCGACACGAAGGCCGCGCCCTCGGCGACCGCGAACTCGCGCGCGATCTCGTCGGCCAGCCAGTCCTCGACGTTGAACATTGCGTCGTCGAGCATCGCCTGGCTCGCCGCCGGATTGGCGTAAAGCTCGCCCGACGGCGGCGCGATCTCGGCGAAGCTGCGCGTCCCGGTCCCGGGCCGCGCGTCGGTTTCGCCGACCCATCCCGCGCCGGTCGATCCGGTCGCGATCAGCTTGCGATAGCCGCTCGTCCCCGTCTGCACGACCGTCGCGATGCCGCGGATCGGCGACAGCGATTTCAGCGTCGCCGCGATCGCCCCGTCGATCTCGCGCGGCACGGCATAGCCGCCCTCGCCGCCCGACGCCCCCGACAGGCTCTTCATTTCGACCCCCGCGTCGATCCCACGCCGCAGATAGCGGTCGACGAAGGCGTCGCGCGCCGGATCGGCCGCCTTCGCCCCGTCGAGCGGCAGCCGCGCCGCCGCAACCGCCTGCGCGTCGACCTGCGCCTTGAGCGCCGCGACCGATGCCTTCAGTTCGTCGACCGCCTCGGCCGCCAGCACCGCATCGAACGCCCCCTCGAGCGCGTCCGCCTTCATCTCCATCTCGTCCATGCGTTTCACTCCTTCCATGAATCCACCGCGATCACCCGCGCCAGCGGCTGCATCGGCTGCGCGACGAGGCTGATCTCCGCCAGGTCGAGCGCCAGCAGCTCGCGCGGGTTCGCGCCCCGCGCGCCGCGCACCCGATATCCGAACGACAGCCCGGTCAGCGCCCCGCGCGCGACCAGCGCCGCCGCGGTCGGGTGCGTCACCCGCGCGACGACGCGCAGCCCGCGCGCGTCCTCCGCCAGCATCTCGATCGTTCCGACGAGCGCGCCCGGCCGGTGCTGCCACAGCAGCGGCACCGCGCGCCGCGCGCGCAGGCTCGCCGCGAAGGCCCCGGCGCGCACCACGTCGCCGCCGCGGTCGACGCGGTCGAACACCGACGCATAACCCGCGAACCGTATCCCCCCCTCCCGCGGGTGGGAGGGGGCCGGGGGGTGGGCCTGTCGAACGACCCCACCCCTCACCGCAGCAACCCCGGCAGCCCCAGCTTCATCGCCAGCCCCACCAGCAGCAGCGCCAGCAGGCCGCGCACCGCCCAGTCGACCGCCGCCTTCCACGCGCTCGTCTTGGCGTCGCGCCACGCGCCGAGCAGCTGGCGCAGGTCGCCGATGTCGTCGCGCGCCGCCGCGTCGGCGAGCCCCAGCCGCGCCAACGCCCGCCGCGCCCCCAGCTCGCTCGCCTCCTCGACCACCGCGCGCAGCAGCGCCGCGTCGGGCGCGCGCGTCCCCGCCAGCGCGATCAGCCGCGCCAGCGCTTCTTCCTCGTCCATGTCGTATCTCCGGCTAGTCGACGCCCAGCAGCGCCTTCTTCTCGGCCGCGGTCAGCCAGTCGGCCCCCGACACCTCGCGCCACAGCGCCATCCGGTCGGCGGCCAGCGCCGGCACCCGGTCCATGTCGACGCGCAGTTCGGCGCCGCCGAACCAGCCCGCCAGCCCCTGCGACACCGCGCCCAATATCTTCGCGCACAGCGGCAGCACGGTCAGCCGCCACAGCGCGCGATTGGCCTCGCGATAATTGGCGTAGGTCGCGTCGCCGGGCAGCCCGAGCAGCATCGGCGGCACCCCGAACGCCATCGCGATCTCGCGCGCCGCGCTGTGCTTCAGCTCCAGGAAATCCATGTCGGCGGGCGACAGCGATAGCGCCTGCCACTTCAGCCCGCCCTCGAGCAGCAGCGGCCGCCCGGCGTTCGCCCCGCCGGCAAAGCTTTCGGCCAGCTCCTCGCGCAGCCGGTCGACCTGCTCGGCCGACAGCGGCATCCCCTTGTCGCCTGGATCGTGGATCAGCGCCCCCGACGGCCGCGCCGCATTGCCCAGCAGCGCCGCATTCCATTTCGCCGCCGCATTATGCGCCGCGATCGCGCCCTGCGCCGCCGCCAGGCAGCCCGCGCCATAATGATCGTCGAGCGGGTGCAGCGCCTTGACATGCACCACCGCCGGCCGCCCCGCGCCGTCCTCGGCAGGCAGTACCGCGGCGCATCCGCCCGCCTTGTAGCGATAGGCGACCGGCCAGCCGCGCCCGTCGGCCTCGACCGTCACCCGGTCGGGGCGCAGCGCGAACAGCTCGGCGGGCGCGCCCGCGCCGTCGGTCAATATCTGCACATAGCCGTTGCCGTGGAGCAGCAGCTGCGACGCCAGCGTCTCGACCAGCCCCTGCCCGCCCGATGTCGCCGTGACCAGCGCCAGCAGCGCCGGGTCGCCCGCCGCGATCGGCGCCGCCCCCGCCGCCTCGGCGACCAGCCGCACCGACCGCTGGACGATCGCATTGCCCAGATAGCCCTCGCGCACCTGCGCCTCCCACGACAGCGGCGCGGGCGCGCTCCACGTTCCGTATACGCGCGACAAGGCGGGCCGCACCGTCGACGATGCGGCCTTGCGGCCAAACCAGTTCATGCTTGTCTCCTCAATGGGCCAGCCGCCACACCGCAAGCCCCACTCTCTCCCCTTCAGGGGAGAGATACGCAGGCTTGCGAGCTTGCTCGCTAGCCGAAGTTGAGAGGGGCCGGCGTGCGTGACTCCCCCTCTCCCAACCCTCTCCCCTGAAGGGGAGAGGGCTTTGATCAAACCCTGCGCACCCCCGGCGCGCGCCCTTTCCTCATCCGTTCCAGCAGTTCCGCCAGCGCCCACACGCACGCATCGGCCCGGTCCGGCGAACCGCCGGGCCCGGCATAGCCGCCGCCGGTCTGGAACCCGCAAAGCTGGTCCTCCAGCGCCGGGAACGCCCCCGCATGCACCACCTGCCCGCGCTCATAGGCGAGCGCGACCGGCTCCGCGCGGCGCGCCTTGCCGATGCTCGCGTGCACCGCGGCGACCGGCAGCGCGACATCGGCCTGCGCCAAGGTGCTCGCCACCATCTCGCCGCCCATATTGCTTTCCGCGACCACCCGGTCGGCGCCCCAGCGCGCCGCCGCGGCGGCCACCGCCTGCGCCCAGACGTGTGGCGGCGGGGTCTCGACGCTCGCATCCTCGACCACCGCCAGCCGCCCGTCGCGCAGCAGCGCCGCGACGACGATCCCGCACGCATCGCCGGTCGAGGTCGCGGGCGGATCGACGCCGATGACGACGCGCCGCGGCTTGCCCAGCCCATCCGGATCGACGCGGCAGCGTTCGATCAGCGCGCGCGTCCACAGCGCGCCCTCGACATCCTCGACCAGTTCGCCGTCCAGTTCCTGCCGCCCCAGCCGCGTTCCGCCATAGACCGCCTGCATCGCCTCGACGAAATTCGACGGCAGATAGGCATTCTGGTGCGTGCCGCCGACCGTTTCGGCGAACCCCGGCAGCGCGCGGATCGTCCGGATCAGCGCGGTCGGCCGCGGCGTCGTGGTGATCAGGATGCGCGGCCGGTCACCCAGCCGCATCCCCAGCACCAGATTGTCCCACGCGGTCGCGCCCCGGTGCCATTTCGCCAGCTCGTCGCACCACGCGACATGATGCTCGGGCCCGCGCAGATTCTCCGGCGCCGCCGCCGAATAGAGCGTCGCGATCGCGCCGTTGCCGAAATGCAGCTCGCGAACCCCGTCGCGCCAGTCGGGGCTTTCATGCCCGCGCGCGACCGCCAGCAGCCCGCTCGGCCCCTCGATCATCACGCGCCGTCCGTCGATCTCGTTCGCCGCGACCAGCGCGATGCGCGCGCCCGGCATGGAGCGCGCGCACTCGCTGATCCATTCCGCCCCGGCGCGCGTCTTGCCGAAGCCGCGCCCGGCGCGGATCATCCAGATGCGCCAGTCGCCCGGCGGTTCGCATTGCCCCTCCTGCGCCCAGCCGTGCCAGCGCTCGAGCAGTTCGCGGCGCTGGCCCCAGGTCAATCCCCGCATCACGAAGCGCAGGTCGCGCGGCGACAGCGCGGACAATTTCTCGAGCACGTCGCCGACGACGTCGCGATGCGCCTGCCCCATCCGCCGATCCTCCCTCACCGCTCCCCGACAGGGAAAGAAATGACCCGCCATGAAACGCGATCCCCTCCCGCCAACGAGAGGAGAACGGGCGGCAAGCAGCCTGCCCGTCCCGTTCTGTCCCGACAGAAGGGAGATCATGGCGATTGCAAACAGGCACCGGCCTTGGGTCGAAGCCCCCTGCTTCCGCACTTCGTCATGCTGAAACGCGTTGGCAATCATCCCTCTCCGGCAAGGAACCGGTCCCCCGCGAAAGCCGGGGACCACGCGGGGCAGCATCCGGCCATCCGGACCCCGGCGTCCGCCGGGGAACAAGCCCCTATCCCTCCGGCGCCAGCCCGCGCTGGCGGCGCAGGATGGCGAGCCGCTTCAGGATCGCGGCGTCGGTTTCCTCGGACGTCGGCATCCGCTTGTCGGGCCGCAGCGTCCGCGCCCGCCCGCCGCGGACCGACGCCTGGTGGCGACCGAGCAGGCTGATCGCCTGGTCGACCGTCATCGGCGCGATCACGCGCCCCTCGTCCCCGCCATTCGCGGCGTCCGGTTCCGTCGCGGCGCCCTCCTTCGCCGCGCGCGCCGCCTTTGCGCCTTTTTCGTCCGCGCTGCCCCGACCGGGCTCGCCGCCCTTGCGGCTCCCGGCAACGGCCGCGCCCGGCCTGCCCTCGACAAGCGCCAGCGCCGCCTGCACCAGCCCCATTTCCAGACGCTGATATCCGGCCGTCAACGCCTCCTGCCACGCCGCGGCGAACGCCTCGTCGCGCGCGCGCAGCCGATAGACCGTCGAACAGACCAGCCCCGCCTGCGCGGCCGACCACGTCACGTTGCAGCTTTCCGCCAGATGGGAAAGGAACGTCTCGCACTGGCGCGTCGAAAGGGCCGTGCGCGGCGCCTTCGCCCGCATCAGCCGGCGACGATTGCCGGCCCGCACCACCTGTTCCATTCCGTCGCTCCCCAAAAGGATCGGGCCGGATCGCCCGAAGGCGCCGGCCCGACTCGCAATTCTCGATGATGAGATGCTTGTGCCATATCAGCGTCACGATGTCAATAGAAATAACCTATATGGTTTTATATTGCTTCCCTGCACGCGCGGCCCCACCTCCGCCATCGGCGATGCAGCCCGGCTCCGGAAAGCGCTTTCCCCTCCCCGTCACCCCGGACTTGATCGGCAATCCTCCCTCTTCGACAAGTCACTGTTCCCCGGCGAAAGCC
>NZ_BCUA01000107.1 GCF_001591045.1 Sphingopyxis granuli NBRC 100800
CGATGCTCTAGCTGTCGAAAAGGGATCATTGCCGACTTGTTTCAGGAAGCGACGGCTTTCCACCCCGAAGCGGCCAATAAAAAGGGGCCCGAAGGCCCCTTTGATCCGCGATATCGCGGCGTCAGCCCGCGATGCGTTCGGCAAGCACGGTCAAACCGGCCTCGTTCACTTCGGCGAAGCCGCCTTCGACTTCGATCGTCTCGGGCGCGGCACCGGCGCTGGCATAGATGGTCAGCGGACCGTTGCGCAGCGTCGTCATGAAGGGCGCATGGCCTTCGAGCACCGAGAAGTCGCCTTCGCTGCCCGGCACGGTGACCATATGGACGTCGCTCGACCGTTCGAGGCGGGCGGGGGTGACGAGTTCGAACTTCAGGGCCATTCTCTAATCTCCCCCCTCCCGCTTGCGGGAGGGGTCGGGGGTGGGCTCGTTCCGGGCAGGCCGCTGGCCCGCCCCTACCCCCTCCCGCTTGCGGGAGGGGAGCTTCTATTACGCTGCTTCCGCCGCCAGCTTGGCGGCCTTGGCGACCGCTTCCTCGATGCCGCCGACCATGTAGAAGGCGGCTTCGGGCAGATGGTCGTACTCGCCGTCGACGACCGCCTTGAACGACTTGATCGTGTCCTCGATCTGCACGAACTTGCCGGGGATGTTGGTGAACACCTCGGCGACGTGGAAGGGCTGCGACAGGAAGCGCTGGATCTTGCGGGCGCGGGCGACGGTCAGCTTATCTTCCTCGCTGAGTTCGTCCATGCCGAGGATCGCGATGATGTCCTGCAGCGACTTGTACTTCTGCAGCGTTTCCTGAACGCGGCGGGCGGTCTCGTAATGCTCCTGCCCGACGACGCGCGGTTCGAGGACGCGGCTGGTCGAATCGAGCGGGTCCACCGCCGGATAGATGCCGAGTTCCGAGATCGCGCGCGACAGCACGGTCGTCGCGTCGAGGTGGGCGAACGACGTCGCCGGCGCGGGGTCGGTCAAGTCGTCCGCGGGAACGTAAATGGCCTGTACCGAGGTGATCGAGCCCTTGGTGGTCGAGGTGATGCGTTCCTGCAGCGCGCCCATGTCGGTCGACAGCGTCGGCTGATAGCCCACGGCCGAAGGAATACGGCCGAGCAGCGCCGACACTTCCGAACCCGCCTGCGTGAAGCGGAAGATGTTGTCGACGAAGAAGAGCACGTCCTGGCCTTCCTGGTCGCGGAAATATTCGGCCATGGTCAGACCCGACAGCGCAACGCGGGCACGCGCCCCCGGCGGTTCGTTCATCTGGCCGAACACCAGCGCCACCTTCGACCCCTCGGGGGTCGGGTTGCCGTCGGCGTCCTTGGCGATGACGCCCGCGTCGAGGAATTCATGGTAAAGGTCGTTGCCTTCGCGGGTGCGTTCGCCGACGCCCGCGAACACCGACACGCCGCCATGGCCCTTGGCGATGTTGTTGATCAGTTCCTGAATGAGCACGGTCTTGCCGACGCCTGCGCCGCCGAACAGGCCGATCTTGCCGCCGCGCGCGTAGGGCGCGAGCAGGTCGATGACCTTGATGCCGGTGACGAGGATCGCCGCCTCGGTCGACTGGTCGACGAATTCGGGGGCCTTGGCGTGGATCGGCGCGGTCATGTCGCTGTTGATGGGGCCGCGCTCGTCGATCGGATCGCCGATGACGTTGAGGATGCGGCCGAGCGTCTGCGGGCCGACCGGGACCGAAATCTGCGCGCCGGTGTCGGTGACGGGCTGGCCGCGGGTCAGGCCGTCGGTCGCGTCCATCGCGATGGTGCGGACGGTGTTCTCGCCCAGGTGCTGCGCGACTTCGAGGACCAGGCGGTTGCCGCCGTTGTCGGTTTCGAGCGCGTTCAGAATCGCGGGCAGCGCACCGTCGAACTGGACGTCGACGACGGCGCCGATCACCTGCGCGACGCGGCCGGTCGCGGCGCCGGCCGCGGCCTTCTTCGGCGCGGCGGCCTTGCTCGCGGCCGGCTTCTTGGGCGCGGCGGCCTTTTTGGCGGGAGCCTTCTTTTCAGGGGCGGGTGCGGTGGCCATGTGCTTCTTCCTGCTTACAGCGCTTCGGCGCCGGAGATGATTTCGACGAGTTCGGTGGTGATCGCGGCCTGGCGGCTGCGGTTATACTGGATGGTCAGCTTGTTGATCAGGTCGCCCGCGTTGCGCGTCGCATTGTCCATCGCGGTCATCGACGCACCCTGTTCCGACGCGGCGTTTTCGAGCAGACCCTTGAAGATCTGGATCGTCACGTTGCGCGGCAGCAGGTCGGCGAGGATCGCCTCCTCGTCGGGCTCATATTCGACCGCCGCGCCGCTCGAAGCCGGGGCTTCGTCGGGGGCGGGGACGGGGATGAGCTGCTGGCCGGTCGCTTCCTGCACCAGCGCCGAGCGGAACTTCGAATAGAAGAGGTGCGCGACGTCGAACGCGCCCGCCTCGAACAATTCGCTGATCTTCTCCGCGACCTCGCGCGCCTGCTCGAAGCCGATCTCGCGGATGCCGGTCGTCTCGTAATTCTCGATGATCTGGCCAGGGAACAGGCGGTTGATCACCGGGCGGCCCTTGCGGCCGACGAGGAAGAAGCGAACCGTCTTGCCCGCGGCCTGCAACTCGTGCGCCTTGTCGCGCGCCGCCTTGACGATGTTGCTGTTGAACGCGCCCGCGAGGCCGCGGTCGCTGTTCAGCACCAGCAGCAGGTGGGTGTCGCTCTTGCCGGTGCCCGACAGCAGCTTCGGCGCGCCGTCGGCGGCGCCGACCTTCGACGCGAGGCTCGCGACGACGCCTTCGAGCCGCTCGGCATAGGGACGCGCGGCCTCGGCCGCGGCCTGTGCCTTGCGCAGCTTGGCGGCGGCGACCATCTTCTTGGCCTTGGTGATCTTCTGGGTCGATTTGACCGAGTTGATCCGCCCTTTGAGTTCCTTAAGACTGGCCATCAAGCCTCTCTCTGTGTGTCCCCGCGAAGGCAGGGACCCATGGACCTCCGCCTTCGCGGAGGTGCACGATTAAGGGTTAAGCGAATATCTTGGCGAAGGCGTCGAGCGCGGCGACCAGGCCCTTCTTGGCGTCGTCGCCCAGGTCCTTGGTGTCGCGGATCGTCCCCAGGACATCCGCATGGTCGCTGCGCAGATAGGCGAGCATCGCCGCTTCGTAACGGGTGACGTCGTTCACCGCGACGGTGTCGAGATAGCCGTTGGTGCCGGCGAAGATCGACGCGGTCTGCTCCTCGAACGGCATCGGGTGGAACTGCGGCTGCTTGAGCAGCTGCGTCAGGCGCGCGCCGCGGTTGAGCAGCTTCTGCGTCGCGGCGTCGAGGTCCGAGCCGAACTGCGCGAAGGCTTCCATCTCGCGATACTGCGCGAGCTCGAGCTTGATCGAGCCCGACACCTTCTTCATCGCCTTGGTCTGTGCGGCCGAGCCGACGCGGCTCACCGAAAGACCCACGTTGATGGCTGGGCGGATGCCCTGGTAGAAGAGGTTGGTTTCGAGGAAGATCTGGCCGTCGGTGATCGAAATCACGTTGGTCGGAATATAGGCCGACACGTCGCCCGCCTGCGTCTCGATGATCGGCAGCGCGGTCAGCGAGCCCGAGCCGTTGTCGGCGTTCATCTTCGCCGCGCGCTCGAGCAGGCGGCTGTGCAGGTAGAAGACGTCGCCCGGATAGGCTTCGCGGCCCGGCGGGCGGCGCAGCAGCAGCGACATCTGGCGATAGGCGACCGCCTGCTTGGACAGGTCGTCATAGACGATCACGGCGTGCATGCCGTTGTCGCGGAAGAATTCGCCCATCGTCACGCCGGTGTAGGGCGCAAGATACTGCAGCGGCGCGGGCTCCGACGCGGTCGCGGCGACGACGATCGAATATTCCATCGCGCCATTTTCTTCGAGCTGGCGGACGATCTGCGCGACGGTCGAGCGCTTCTGGCCGACGGCGACATAGATGCAATAGAGCTTCTTGCTCTCGTCATCGCCCTTGTTGACTTCGCGCTGGTTGATGAAGGTGTCGATCGCGACGGCGGTCTTGCCGGTCTGACGGTCGCCGATGATCAGTTCGCGCTGGCCGCGGCCGACGGGAACGAGCGCGTCGAGCGCCTTGAGGCCGGTCTGCACCGGCTCGTGTACCGACTGGCGCGGGATGATGCCGGGCGCCTTGACCTCGACGCGCATGCGCTTGTCGGCCTTGATCGGCCCCTTGCCGTCGATCGGGTTGCCGAGACCGTCGACGACGCGGCCGAGCAGGCCCTTGCCGACGGGGACGTCGACGATCGTGCCGGTGCGCTTGACGGTGTCGCCTTCCTTGATCTCGGCGTCCGAGCCGAAGATCACGATGCCGACGTTATCGGCTTCGAGGTTGAGCGCCATGCCCTTCACGCCGTTGGCGAATTCGACCATCTCGCCGGCCTGGACATTGTCGAGGCCGTGGACGCGGGCGATGCCGTCGCCGACCGACAGGACCGAGCCGATCTCGCTGACCGTGGCGTCGGTTCCGAAATTGGCGATCTGGTCCTTGATGACCTTGCTGATTTCAGCAGCGCGGATTTCCATTGTTTAGCCTTTCATCGCCTGTGCGAAGCCATTGAGACGGGTACGGATGCTGCCGTCGATCAGCTGGCTGCCCAGCTGGACGACGAGGCCGCCGAGGATGGCGGGGTCGACGGTCGTCGCGATCTGCACGTCGCGGCCGACACGGGTCTTGAGGTTGGCGGCGAGCGCCTTGAGCTGCTCGGCGCTGAGCGGATGCGCGCTCGTCACCTTCGCGGTCACTTCGCCGCGATGCGCCGAGACGATCGCGTCGAACGCGTCGATCATCCCGCCCAGATCGGCGAGGCGGCGATTCTCGGCGAGCACGCCCAGGAACCTGGTGGTCAGCGAATCCAGCCCCAGCGATTTCGCGACCGCCGCGACCGCCTTCGCGGCGTCGGCGCGGCCGACGACCGGGCTCTGGGTCAGCGCGGCGAGGTCCGCCGATTCGGCGAGCCCGGCCTTGACGGTCGCCAGACTCTGACGGACGCTGTCGATGGCGTCCGATTCGCGCGCCAGATCGAACAGCGCGCTGGCATAGCGGCCCGCGAGGCCCGCCGTGATGTTGCCCTGAATGCCGCCGGAATTCTCCACGCGCGAAAGTCCTTCTTTAACGATCCCGAGGGGGATGGCTGCGCGGGTTTCCGGCATCCGAAAATGCCCCCGCTGCAAAGTCGCGGCGCGCGTAGCAACGATTTTGCTGCAATGCAAGGCGAGGGTGGGGGAATCGAGCACCCTGCTACGTCCGTTCGCACCGAGCTTGTCGAAGTGCCGTTCTTTCTTCAAACACCGGTCAAGGAAGAACGGCCCTTCGACAACCCCGGATCAGGTCCGGGGACGAACGGAAGAGAGGGAAGTGTATGGGCGAGATGATCCGCATGACGATGGACGATGGCGCCGAGATCGCCGTCTATCACGCGCAGCCCGAAGGCGAGCGCCGGGGCGGGCTCGTCCTGATCCAGGAGATATTCGGCGTCACCGACCATATCCGCGAGCTGTGTGACGAATATGCCGCCGCTGGCTATGAAGTGCTGGCGCCCGCGCTGTTCGACCGCGAGCATCCGGGGTTCGAGAGCGACTATTCGGGACCGCAGTTCGAACGCGCGGTCGAACTGGCGCGACAGCTCCACCCGTTCGAGCAGAGCCTGAAGGACGCGCAGACCTGCATCGACGCGCTGAAAGGCGCCAATGGTTCCGGGGGTCCGGTCTTCATCACCGGCTATTGTTATGGGGGGTCGGTCGCGTGGCGGATGGCGCAGACCAGCCCCGATCTGGCCGCGGCATCCTGCTATTACGGCAGTCTCGTCCCGACGCAGTTCGCCGAGCAGGCGCCGCAATGCGCGACCATCGCCCATTTCGGCCGCTTCGATGCGGGGATTCCGATGGAGGGCGTGGAGGCGCTGATCACTCGCGAGCATCCGACCGCGCAGATCTTCGTCTATGAGGCCGGACACGGTTTCAACAGCGACCGCCGCAAGGATTATCACGAACCGAGCGCGGAGCTTGCGCGCGAGCGGACGCTGATGCTGTTCAGGGCGTGCGGGGGCTAAAGCCGCCGCTTCTCCTCCACATAGGCTTCGTTTCGTTCGCGCTTACCGATGGCGACGACAACCACCGTGATCGTTTCATCCTCGACTTGATAGATCAGCCGGTATCCAGCCGAACGCAGCTTGATCTTGTAACAATTGGCCATGCCGGACAGGCGAGCGGATGGGACGTGCGGATTTGCCAGCCGCTGGGCCAGCTTTTTGCGAAACTGGGCGCGAACACTCTTGTCCAGCCGATCCCATTCCTTCTTGGCGTCTTTGAAGAAATCGAGATTATAGGTCGTCAATGCTGACCCTTATCCGTTCCTGCCCCTGACGCTCCCTGACGATCCGCGCCAGTTCGATGTCGTCGAGCGCATCAAGGATCGCTTCCCACGCGTCGGCGGGGACCAGATAGGCTTCGGGCGTGTTGCGGTTGAGGATCGCGACGGGGGCGCCATCGGCGGCGCGGATGGCGGCGGACGGATTCTTCTTGAGTTCCGAGATGCTGATGCCGAAGTCGGCGAGAAGCGGCTTTCCCATGACCTGTTAATAGGTCTTTTAACAGGTCACGTCAAGGTGCGGCCGCCGCCGAACCGGCGACCTTCTGGCAGCGATAGACGAGCCGCTCGTTCGGCGTCGGCGGCAGCGCGCCCTTGATCGCGTCCTGCTGGGTCGCGAAGGCGGCGAGCGCCTGTGGGTCGGCAGCGCAGCCCTTGATCTCCGCCGCGGCGCGCAGCGCGCGCGCCTTCGCCATCGTCTCGGCGTCGAGCAGATAGCGTTCGACGCGATATTCGTGGGCGCCGTCGTCGATCGAGGCGATCGTCACCGTCGCCTCCTCGTTCGGGACGAGGATGCGCTGCCAGCGGCCGTCGGTGCCCTGCGCATATTGGGTGCGCCGGTTGATGCAGCCGTCCCCGCCGATTTCGACCGGCACGTCGACGGTCGAGGACACGGTGATGCGGCTGCGGTCGGGCTGGATCGTGCAGAGAAAACTCCCCTGCGCCAGCTTCGGCGTGGCGTCGGGTGCCGCCGCCTGGTCTGTTTCTCCGGCGATTTCGGCGTGCGCGTCGGGGCGCGTCACGAACAGGATCGCGGCGCCGATCATCAGCACCGCGCCCGCGCCGCCGGCGATCTTCGCGTTGCGCATCGCCTTCTGGCTGTAGAAGAGCAGCCCGGCTCCGGCGGCGAGCGCGCCGATGACGAACAGGACCCCCGCCAGCGCGATGCGGTTCTCGCGCGACGCCAGCGCGGCCTCTTCGGCGCGCGCCTGTTTCAGTTCGCGGTCGAGCCGCGCTGCCGCCGTCTTCGCGGCATCGGCTTCGGCCGCCGCGCGGGTTTCGGCGTCGAGTGCCGCCCGATCGCGCGCGGTCGCCTCCGCCATCGACAGACAGGCGGTGCCGACGCTCGTATATTGCTGTCCGGCATCGGCGAGGAAACGCGCGATCTCGCGCACCGAGATGGCGAAGGCGAAGGGCGAATCGCCGTCGTCGGCGCGGGTGATGAAGGTGTTGATCCCGACGACGCGCCCGCAGGCGTCGACGAGCGGGCCGCCCGAATTGCCGCGCGAGATCTTGGCGGTGTGGACGAGCGTCGCGATGCCGTCGACCGCCTGAACGTTCGACATGTTGCCTTCGCTGCGTACCGGGGTGCGCGGGGTGATATAGTCGGCGGCGCTGCGCGCGGTCGCGAGGTCGACGTTGCCCGGATAGCCGAGCGCGACGACGTCGGTCCCCGATTCGAGCGGCCCGGTATAGATGGCGGCGGCGGGCAGGCGGCCCTCGCCCATCTCGATCAGCGCGAGGTCGCGCGCGGTGTCGATCGCGATCAGCCTGGCGGGATAGCTTTTCTGCCCCTCCGACGGGACGACGCCGAGCGCGACATTGTTCGGATAGCGGACCGCCGATTCGACGACGTGCGCGTTGGTCAGGATGCGCGTCGGGGTGATCGCGATGCCGCTGCCGTGGCCGAAGCCGACCACCTCGCCCTCCATCATCGCGACGGTGACGACGCGCACGACGCTGCGCGAGGCGGCACTGATATCGTCGGCGGCCCGCGCGGGCAGGACGATAGCGAAAAAGGCGAGCAGCAGGGGGAGGAGGCGGGTCATGGCGCGGCAGATTAGTGAGGCGCGCTTTGAACGCAAGCATCGGGACGCGCGCCGCGACGGCGCGTGGCAGACGGGTTCGGCACGAAGAAAGGACGGTCCATGACCCTCATAACCTATGCCATTTCTTCTCGCGCCGGGGTGCTGGCGGCTCCCTGTCGCGATGCGCCGCTGCCGGTGTTCGACGAACTGCGCGCCCTGTTCGCCGACGACGCGACCGCCTATATCGACGCGCATAATGCCGCATACGGCTGTTTCGCCGCGCGGATCGGAAGGAACGCGACATGAGTGCCGGGACCATGACCGACGACGAATGCTGGGCCGCGGTGCAGCGCCGCGACCGGGCACTCGACGGGCGCTTTGTCACCGGGGTACTGACGACGGGCATCTATTGCCGGCCGAGCTGCGCGGCGCGGCACCCGGCGCGCGCCAACGTCCGCTTCTTCGCCGATGGCGCGGCGGCGCGCGCGGCGGGGCTGCGTCCCTGCAAGCGCTGCCTGCCCGACGACGTTGCGCGCGACGAGGGCGCGGTGATTGCCGCGATCGCGGCGATCAAGGGCAGCGAGGAGCCGCTTGCACTCGCCGATCTCGCCGCGCGCACCGGCTATTCGCCGACGCATTTCCAGCGCGTCTTCACCCGCCACACCGGCCTGTCGCCCGCCGCCTATGCCCGCGCGCTGCGCGAGGAGCGCGCGCGGACGGCGCTGAGCGAGGGCGCGCGGGTGACCGACGCGATCTACGACGCCGGCTTTTCGGGGCCGTCGCGATTCTATGACAATATGGAGGGACGCATGGGAATGACGGCTTCGGCGTGGGTAAACGGTGGCAAGGGCGTGACGATTCACTGGGCGGTGGTGCCGACCAGCCTCGGTGACATGCTCGTCGCGGCGACCGGGAAGGGCGTGTGCCGCCTGTCCTTCGCCGAGGGACGTGAGGCGCTGGAGGAGCGCTTCCCCGCCGCGACGCTCGTCGAGGGCGACGCGGCCTTCGCGGCGCTGCTGACGCAGGTGATCGAAGCGGTCGAGACGCCGGCGGCCGGCTTCGACCATATCCCGATCGACGTGAAGGGCACCGCCTTTCAGGAAGCGGTGTGGCGCGAGCTTCGAAAGATTCCGGCGGGCGAGACGCGCAGCTATGCCGACATCGCCGCCGCGGTCGGCAAGCCGAAGGCGGTGCGCGCGGCGGGAAGCGCCAACGGCGCCAACAATGTCGCGGTGCTGATCCCGTGCCACCGGGTGGTGCGCAGCGACGGCTCGCTCGGCGGCTATGCCTATGGCCTGCCGATCAAGCGCGAACTTCTGAAAAGGGAAATCCCATGACGCCAGTATCATCGAGCGCGATCGCCGCATTCCGGGCGCTGCACGTTCCCGGCGACCCGCTGATCCTCGTCAACATCTGGGATGCGGGCAGCGCGAAGGCGGTCGCGGCGGCGGGCGCCCGTGCGATCGCGACGGGCAGCTATGGCGTCGCGGGCGCGCAGGGCCGCGCCGACGGAGAGAATTTTCCGCTCGACGATGTCCTCGAAAATCTGCGCCGCATCCTCGACGTCACCGACCTGCCGGTGACGATCGACATGGAATCGGGCTACGGCGCCGACCCGGCGGCGGTCGGCGCCTCGATAACCCGGGCGCGGGAGGCGGGCGCCGCAGGGGTCAATATCGAGGATCGCCTGCCCGGCGCGTCGGAACTGCTGCCGATCGCCGCGGCGCAGGCACGCTATCACGCCGCCGCCGATACTGGCCTTTTCGTCAACGCGCGCTGCGACAGCTTCCGGGGCCGCGATGCGGCGGCGGACGGCGCCGCGCTTGTCGCTCTAACGCTAGAACGCGCGCGCGCCTATTCCGACGCGGGCGCCGGGTCGCTGTTCGTGCCCTTCCTCGCCGACGGGGGGTGCATCGGTGCAATCTGCGAAGCCTTGCCGCTACCGGTCAACATCCTCCGCTCGTCCGTCGGGCCGACGCATGCCGAACTGGCGGCGCTCGGCGTGGCGCGGATCAGCCACGGTCATCAACCCTGGGCCGCGGCGATGGCCTGGCTGACCGCGCAGGCGGAGACGGTGCTGGGCGGTGGTGAGCCTGCCTATTAGGACTCCCGCGAAGGGGGGGGGCGGCGGCGAGGAAAAACCTATCTCCACCCCTTTTTTGCGGGAACAGGGGCTTCGGGGAGCGCGCAATATTATTCCAAAGTATATGAAGGTCATGCTGTGTCCTTCCGACTTCCCCTCCTGCATGTGGGAGAGGTCGAAGGAGAGCAGCGGTGGTGCGGA
>NZ_BCUA01000108.1 GCF_001591045.1 Sphingopyxis granuli NBRC 100800
GGCTTTCGCCGGGGAACGGTTACCTGCCGAAAAGGGATAATTGCCGATCAGTCCGCGTCCGCAACGACAAGTGTTTCGCACTGACCGCAAAATTCAATTGGCAAGCCGGCGCCGCCCACCCACATAGGCGCCAGCCAATCATTCCAGTGCGGGGGCTCTTCCATGTCCAAGTTCGACTATGATCTTTTCGTCATCGGCGCCGGGTCGGGCGGGGTGCGCGCCAGCCGCGTCGCGGCCTCGCACGGCGCGCGCGTCGCGGTGGCGGAGGAGCATCGGGTCGGCGGCACCTGCGTCATCCGCGGCTGTGTTCCCAAGAAGCTGCTCGTCTATGGCGCCCATTTCGCCGAGGACCTGAAGGACGCGCGCCACTTCGGCTGGGACGTTCCTCCCAATTGCCGCTTCGACTGGGCGCGGCTGCGCGACAATGTGCTGGCGGAGGTGACCCGGCTCGAAGGGCTTTACGGGCAGACGCTCGACAATCACCAGGTCGAGGTCTTCAAGACGCGCGCGACGGTCGCCGGGCCGCAGACCGTGCGCCTGGCCGACGGGCGCGAACTGACTGCGGAGCGCATCCTGATCGCCACCGGCGGCTGGCCCTTCGTCCCCGACTTTCCGGGCAGCGAGCATGCGATCACCTCGAACGAGGTCTTTCACCTCGAAACGCTGCCGCAGCGCGTGGTGATCGCGGGCGGCGGCTATATCGCCAACGAATTCGCCGGCATCTTCAACGAATTCGGCAGCAAGGTGACGATCGTCAATCGCGGCGACGCGATCCTGCGCGGCTATGACGAGCAGATCCGCGACCGGCTGTTGCAGATATCGATGACCAAGGGCATCGAGTTCCGCTTCAACGCCCCCTTCCAGTCGATCGAGAAGCAGGCCGACGGCTCGCTGATGGTCCATCTCGCCAATTGCGACCCGATTCCCGCCGACGCGGTGCTGGTGGCGACCGGACGGGTGCCGAACACCCGCGGGCTGGGGCTCGCGGAGGCGGGCGTCGAGCTCGACGCCGACGGGGCCGTGAAGGTCGACGAGGGCAACCGGTCGTCGGTGCCGAGCATCTATGCCGTCGGCGACGTCACCAACCGCATCCAGCTGACCCCCGTGGCGATCCGCGAGGGACAGGCGTTCGCGGACTCGGTCTTCGGCGGCAAGCCGACGACGGTCGATTATGCCAATGTTCCGAGCGCGGTGTTCAGCCATCCGCCGATCGGCGCCGTCGGCATGACCGAGGCCGAGGCGCGCAATAAACTGGGCTCGATCCGGGTTTATACGAGCGATTTCCGCGCGATGAAGAATGTCCTCGCGGGCCGCAACGAACGCGCGCTCTACAAGATGGTGGTCAACGAGGCGACCGACCAGGTCGTCGGCCTGCACCTGATCGGCCCCGACGCGCCGGAGATATTGCAGGCGGCGGCGGTCGCGGTGAAGGCCGGGCTGACCAAGGCCGATTTCGACGCCACGGTGGCACTGCACCCGAGCATGGCGGAGGAACTGGTGCTGCTGAAGTAATCGCTCCCCTCCCGCAAGCGGGAGGGGAAGCGAGAGTTGCGAGCTTGCTCGCTACTCGCAGCGGGGTGGGCAGAGGCACCGTCGCAGACCCACCCCCAAGCCCCCTCCCGCAAGCGGGAGGGGAATTGGTCACCCGATCCGATAGGGCACCACGTCCCGGCGGTCCGGATCGACCAGGATCGGCCGGTCGCTGGGCGGGAAGGCGCGCTGGTCGCAGTCGTCGCGCGGACAGATGCGGCACGACGGGCCGATGCGCGCCGCCGCCTGCGGCGCATCGACGTCGACCCCGTCGGCATAGACGAAGTCGGCGGCGTATCTCGCCTCGCACCCCAGCGCGACGGCATAACGGCGCGGGGCGCGGGCGTAGCTGCCCGACGGCTTCACCAGCCCCTTGGCCATCGAGACGTAGCGCAGGCCGTCGGGCGTCTCGGCGAGCTGGAACAGGATGCGGTCGGGGATCGCCGCCGCCTCGTGGACGATCCACAGCGGGCAGGCGCCGCCGAAGCGCGCGAATTGCAGCCGCGTCGCGCTGTGCCGCTTGGTGATGTTTCCCGCCATGTCGACGCGGCAGAAGAACATCGGGATGCCGCGCGCGCCGGGGCGCTGGAGCGTCGAAAGGCGGTGACACGCCTGTTCGAAGCTGACCCCATATTCGAGCCGCAGCCGGTCGATATCGTGCCGCACCGCGCGGGCGCTGGCGCGAAAGGGCGTATAGGGCATCAGCACCGCGCCCGCCGCATAGTTGGCGAGACCGACGTGGAGCAACTGGCGCGCCGCGGCGGTGCGCAGCGGCGACGCCTCGACCACCGCCGCGATCTCGTCCGCGAGCGCCAGCGCCGCGAGCTGGTGCGCGAGCTGGAAGCGGCGGCTTTCGGGCGGCTGCGACGGATCGATGACAAGGTGGCGCATCGTCGCGTCGAAATCGCGCAGGCTCTCCGACTGCCGATAGACGATCGAGATGCCGAGCCCGCCCTGCAACCGCCGCTCGATCGCCTCGACCGCGGGGGAGGGGCTGGGAGCAGAGGACGCGCCGCGCAGCTCCTTCGCCAGTTCCTCGGCGGCGCGGTCGAGCCGGTCGACGTAATTGCCCGCGTCGTGAAACCAGTCGCGCACCTCCTCCCATGGCAGGCGGCTGCCCTCCGCGGTGCCGCCGGTCAGCGCCTCGTCGATGATCTGGAGCCGCTGTCCGGCGCGGCGATAGGCGGCGTGGAGAGCGACGAACTGGTCGGCGAGCTGCGGCTGCTGGAGCGCCGCGCGTTCGAGCTGTTCGGGCGCGATCGGCGCGGCGGCGAACAGCGGATCGGCCGCCGCCTCGCGCAGCGCGCCCGCGCGCCGGTCGCCCGCGTCCGCAGCGACCTCCTCCCATTCGAGCGGAAAGAGCTTTTGCAGCCGGTCGAGCAGCGCGGGGGTCAGCGGCCGGTCGTCATGCTCGATCTGGCTGAGATAGGAGGTGGAGATGCCGAGCCTCGCAGCGAACCCGGCCTGCCGCAGGCCGCGCTCGGCGCGAAGCTGGCGCATGCGGCTGCCGGCGAAGATGCGTTGGCGGGTCATGGCGCGAAACCTCTCATTTCCGTTCGTGTCGAGCGAAGTCGAGACACCCATCAGTGTGGCGCAAGGTCGCTGGGTGTCTCGCCTTCGCTCGACACGAACGGCCTATGGTGTGGCTCTACTTTGCAAATTCCGACTTCGCAACTTTGCAAATTCACATTTGCCACCGGGCGCCGAACGGGGCAGGGCAGATCGCTCAATATCCGTGGAGAGCCGCATGTCTGCCAATATCGCCGAAATGGAACGCCGCCGCGCCGCCGCCGCGCTGGGGGGCGGGCAGAAGCGCATCGACGCGCAGCACGCCAAGGGCAAGCTGACCGCGCGCGAGCGGCTGCTCGTGCTGCTCGACGAGGATTCATTTGAGGAGCTCGACACTTATGTCGAGCATGATTGCGTCGATTTCGGGATGCAGGACCAAAAAATCCCCGGCGATGGCGTGGTGACCGGATCGGGGACCATCAACGGCCGGCTCGTCTATGTCTTCAGCCAGGATTTTACAGTCTTCGGCGGTTCATTGTCGAAACGCCATGCGGAGAAGATCTGCAAGGTGATGGAAAAGGCGATGCTGGTGGGGGCGCCGGTTATCGGCCTCAATGACTCGGGCGGCGCGCGAATTCAGGAGGGTGTCGCATCGCTCGGCGGTTATGCCGACGTGTTTCAGAAGAATGTTCTGGCGTCGGGCGTGGTGCCGCAGATTTCGCTCATCATGGGGCCGTGCGCGGGCGGCGCCGTCTATTCGCCCGCGATGACCGACTTCATCTTCATGGTGAAGGATTCGAGCTACATGTTCGTCACCGGCCCCGACGTGGTCAAGACGGTGACCAACGAGGTGGTGACGCAGGAGGAACTGGGCGGCGCGATCACCCACACGACGAAAAGCTCGGTCGCCGACCTAGCATTCGAGAACGATATCGAGGCGCTGCTCGCGGCGCGTGATTTCTTCGATTACCTGCCGGAGAACAACCGCGCCGGCGTGCCCGTGCGCCCGACGAGCGATCCCTATGACCGCGCCGAGGACAGCCTCGACACGCTGATCCCGCCCAATGCGAACCAGCCCTATGACATGCACGAGCTGATCCGCAAGACGGTCGACGAGGGCGATTTCTTCGAGGTGCAGCCGGCGCACGCCGCGAACATCATCTGCGGCTTCGGGCGCATCGAGGGACGCACGATCGGCATCGTCGCCAACCAGCCGCTGGTGCTCGCCGGGGTGCTCGACATCAATTCATCGAAGAAGGCGGCGCGCTTCGTGCGCTTCTGCGATGCGTTCGAGATTCCGATCGTCACCTTCGTCGACGTTCCCGGTTTCCTGCCCGGCACCGCGCAGGAATATAACGGCATCATCAAGCATGGCGCGAAGCTGCTCTTCGCCTATGCCGAGGCGACGGTGCCCAAGATCACGGTCATCACGCGCAAGGCCTATGGCGGCGCCTACGACGTCATGGCGTCGAAGCATCTGCGCGGCGATTTGAACTATGCGTGGCCGACCGCCGAGATCGCGGTGATGGGCGCGAAGGGCGCGGTGGAGATCATCTTCCGCAGCGACATCGGCGACGCGCAGAAGATCGCCGAGCGCACGAAGGAATATGAGGATCGCTTCGCCAATCCGTTCGTGGCGGCGTCGCGCGGCTATATCGACGAAGTCATCCATCCCCGCAACACGCGGAAAAGGATCGCGCTGGGGCTGCGGAAGCTGCGGAACAAGCAGTTGGAGAACCCGTGGAAGAAGCATGACAATATTCCGCTGTAGTTTGGCGTCACCCCGGACCTGATCCGGGGTCCCGCTATCCTTGTTCCGCGAGGTCTAAGCGGGATGCCGGATCGGGTTCGGCATGACGAAACTGGAGAGACTTTGATATGAAACTGGGCCGCCTCAACCACATCGGCGTTGCGACGCCATCGATCGCCGACAGCATCGCCTTCTACCGCGACGTGATGGGCGCGACGACGATCTGCGAGCCGTTCGACATGCTCGATCAGGGGGTGAAGGTCTGCTTCGTCGATACGCCCGGCGAGGGTGGGACGAACGGCACGCAGATCGAGCTGATCGAGCCGCTGCCCGGCAATGCGTCGATCGCGGGCTTCCTCGAACGAAACCCGCAGGGCGGGCAGCATCATATGTGCTATGAGGTCCCCGACATCCACGCCGCCAAGGCGGAGTTCGAGGCGATGGGCAAGCGCGTGCTCGGCGAACCGCGGATCGGGGCGCACGGGACGCCGATCTTCTTCGTCCACCCGCGCGACATGGGCGGGGTGCTGACCGAGATCATGGAGACGCCGAAGGGGGCGCACTGACTTTTCTGCCCTCTCCCCTTCAGGGGAGAGGCGCGAGACTTGGGTCTGCGCAGCAGGCCCTAGTCGCAGCGGAGAGGGGGAGGCCCCTCTCCAACTCCGGCTAGCCAGCAAGCTGGCAAGCCTGCGTATCCTCTCCCCTGAAGGGGAGAGGGCAGGGGGATTGAAGATTATGACCGACAAACCGACCCTCGACCAATGGGCCGCCGCCGCCGAGAAGGAGGTGAAGGGCCCAGATGCGTTTAGGGACCTGACCTGGCACACGCCCGAGGGGATCGACGTCAAGCCGCTCTACACGGCCGAGGACGTCCGGACCGACCCCGGCCTGCCCGGTTTCGCGCCCTTCACGCGCGGCGTGCGCGCGTCGATGTACACCGGGCGGCCGTGGACGATCCGGCAATATGCGGGCTTTTCGACCGCCGAGGAATCGAACGCCTTCTATCGCCGCAACCTCGCGGCGGGGCAGAAGGGGCTGTCGGTCGCTTTCGACCTCGCGACGCACCGCGGCTATGACAGCGACCATCCGCGCGTCGTCGGCGACGTCGGCAAGGCGGGCGTCGCGATCGACAGCGTCGAGGACATGAAGATATTGTTCGACGGCATCCCGCTCGACCAGATGTCGGTCAGCATGACGATGAACGGCGCGGTGATCCCGATCCTCGCCTTCTTCATCGTCGCGGGCGAGGAGCAGGGGGTGGCGCGGTCGCTGCTCGACGGGACCATCCAGAACGACATCCTCAAGGAGTTCATGGTCCGCAACACCTATATCTACCCGCCCGAACCCTCGATGCGGATCATCAGCGACATTTTCGGCTACACGTCGCGCGAGATGCCGAAGTTCAACAGCATCTCGATCTCCGGCTATCATATGCAGGAGGCGGGGGCCACGCAGGTCCAGGAACTCGCCTTCACCATCGCCGACGGCATCGAATATGTGAAATATGGCGTCGCATCCGGCCTCGACATCGACAAGTTCGCGGGGCGGCTGTCCTTCTTCTTCGCGATTGGCATGAATTTCTTCATGGAGGCGGCGAAGCTGCGCGCGGCGCGCGTCCTGTGGCATCGCGCGATGACGAAGCTCGGCGCGCAATCCGAACGCTCGAAGATGCTGCGCACCCATTGCCAGACCTCGGGCGTCTCGCTGACCGAGCAGGACCCCTACAACAACGTCATCCGCACGACGATCGAGGCGATGGCGGCGATGCTCGGCGGCACCCAGTCGCTCCACACCAATGCGCTCGACGAGGCGATCGCGCTGCCGACGGATTTTTCCGCCCGCATCGCCCGCAACACCCAGATCATCATCCAGGAAGAGACCGGCATGTGCAATGTCGTCGATCCGCTGGGCGGCAGCTATTATGTCGAGGCGCTGACGCAGGAACTGGTCGACAAGGCGCAGGCGATCATCGACCGCGTCGAGGCCGAGGGCGGCATGGCGAAGGCGGTCGCGGCGGGCTGGCCCAAGGCGATGATCGAGGAAGCCGCCGCAGCGCGGCAGGCGCGCGTCGACCGCGGCGACGACGTGATCGTCGGCGTCAACAAATATCGCCTGAAGGACGAGGACCTGCTCGAAACGCTCGAGGTCGACAACACCAAGGTGCGCGAAGCGCAGGTCGCGCGCATCAACACGGTGAAGGCGAGCCGCGACGAGGCGGCGTGCCGCGGGGCGCTCGATGCGCTGCGCAAGGCGGCCGCCGCGCCGCAGTCGATCGAGACCAACCTGCTCGCCCACGCGGTCGATGCGGCGCGCTCCCGCGCGACGCTCGGCGAGATTTCGGCGGCGATGGAGGAAGCCTTCGACCGCTATGCGACCGTGCCGACCCCGGTGAAGGGCGTCTATGCCGCGCCCTACAAGGACGACGGCCGCTGGCAGCAGGTCGTCGACGGGGTCAAGGCGGTCGAGCGCCGGCTGGGCCGCGCGCCTAAGCTGCTGATCGCCAAGATGGGGCAGGACGGGCACGACCGCGGCGCCAACGTCATCGCCTCGGCCTTCGGCGACATGGGTTTCGACGTCGTTTCCGGCCCGCTGTTCCAGACGCCGGAGGAAACGGTGGTGCTCGCGCTCGAAAGCGGGGTCGACGCGGTCGGTGCGTCGAGCCTCGCCGCCGGGCACAAGACGCTGATCCCCGAACTGATCCGGGGCCTCAAGGAAGCCGGGCGCAGCGACATCAAGGTGATCGCGGGGGGCGTCATCCCGCCGCAGGATTATGATTATCTGCGCGACGCCGGGGTGCAGGGTATCTATGGACCCGGTTCCAACGTGGTCGAATGCGCCGCCGACGTGCTGCGCCTGCTCGGCCACAATATGCCGCCACTGGAGGATGCCGCATGACTGAGATGAAGCCCGAAACGCTGACCGTCCACGCCGGGACCCAGCCCGATCCGACGACCAAGGCGCGGATCACCCCGATCTATCAGACCTCATCCTATGTCTTCGACAGCGTCGAACATGCCTCGCGCCTGTTCAACCTCGAAGAGTTCGGGAACATCTACACGCGGATCATGAACCCGACCAACGGCGCGCTGGAGGGCAAGATCGCCGCGCTCGAAGGCGGCGCGGGCGCACTCGCAGTGGCGTCGGGCCACGCGGCGCAGTTCCTGACCTTTCACACGCTGATGGAACCGGGCTGCGAGATCGTCGCGGCGCGCAAGCTGTATGGCGGGTCGCAGAACCAGCTTGGCCAGAGTTTCCGCAAGATGGCGTGGACAACGCATTTCGTCGACGCCGACGATGCCGGCAATGTCGCCGCTGCGATCACCGACAAGACGCGCGCGGTGTTCATCGAAAGCCTCGCCAACCCGGGCGGGGTCGTGCAGGACATCGAGGCGATCGCCAAGGTCGCGCATGATGCCGGGGTGCCGCTGATCGTCGACAACACGATGGCGACACCGATGCTGTGCCGCCCGATCGAGCATGGCGCCGACATCGTCGTTCATTCGACGACCAAGTTCCTCAACGGCCATGGCAATGCGATCGGCGGGGTGATCGTCGACGCGGGATCGTTCGACTGGACGAAGGGCGGCAAATATCCGACGCTGACCGAGCCCAACGCCTCCTATCACGGCATCAGGTTCGCCGAAACGTTCGGCAACCTCGCCTTCATCCTCGCCGCGCGGACGCTCGGCCTGCGCGACCTCGGCCCGGCGCTCGCACCGATGAACGCGTTCCTCGCGCTCACCGGCATGGAGACGCTGGCGCTGCGGATGGAGCGCCATTGCAGCAACGCGCTCGCGCTCGCCAAATGGCTGCGTGCGCATCCGAAGGTCGATTGGGTGTCCTACGCCGGGCTGGAGGACGACCCCTATCACGCGCTCGCGAAGCGCTATCTCGGCGGCAAGGGCGGCGCGGTGTTCACCTTCGGGCTCAAGGGCGGCTACGACGCGGGCGTCAAGCTGGTGTCGTCGGTGAAGATGTTCAGCCACCTCGCCAACCTCGGCGACACACGCTCGCTCATCATCCATCCCGCCTCGACCACGCACAGCCAGCTTTCCGAAGCCGAACTCGTCGAGACGGGCGCGGGTCCCGACGTGGTGCGCGTGTCGGTCGGCATCGAGCATATCGACGACATCATCGCCGACCTCGCACAGGCGCTGGAGGCGATCGCGTGAGCCAGATCCAATCCACTCCGCCCCCTCATCCGTTCGTGTCGAGCGAAGTCGAGACACCGGGAGGTCGTGCGCGACCGATGGGCATCTCGACTTTGCTCGATGCGAACGGAGCGGGAGAGGCGCGCAATGACTGGACGCGCGAGGAAATCGCCGCGCTGTTCGACCTGCCGTTCGATGAGCTGATGTGGGAGGCGCAGGGCATCCACCGGCGCCACCATGCGCGCGGCGAGGTGCAGCTCTGCACCTTGCTCAGCATCAAGACCGGCGGCTGCGCCGAGGATTGCGGCTATTGCTCGCAGTCGGCGCACGCCGAAACGGGGCTGAAGGCGACCAAGCTGATGGACGTCCGCGCCGTGCTGCAGGCGGCGGCCGAGGCGAAGGATGCGGGCTCGCAGCGCTTCTGCATGGGCGCGGCGTGGCGCAACCCCAAGGACCGCGACATGCCCGCGATCGTCGAGATGATCGAGGGCGTGCGCCAGATGGGCATGGAAACCTGCATGACGCTGGGGATGCTCACCCGCGAGCAGGCGCAGACGCTCGCGGTCGCGGGGCTCGATTATTACAACCACAACATCGACACGAGCCCGGAGAATTACGGCAACATCATCTCGACCCGCACCTTTCAGGACCGGCTCGACACGCTGGAAGAGGTTCGCGCGGCGGGCATCAACGTCTGTTCGGGCGGCATCGTCGGCCTGGGCGAGACGCGCGAGGATCGCGTCGGCTTCATCCACGCGCTTGCAACGCTGCCGCGCCATCCCGAAAGCGTGCCGGTCAACGCGCTGATCCCGATCAAGGGCACGGTGCTCGGCGACATGCTCGCCGATACGCCGCTGGCGCAGATCGACGACATCGAGTTCGTCCGCACCGTCGCGGTCGCGCGCATCACCATGCCCAAGAGCATGGTTCGCCTGTCGGCGGGGCGGGAGAGCATGTCGGAGGCGACGCAGGCGCTCTGCTTCATGGCGGGCGCGAACAGCATCTTCACCGGCGACAAGCTGCTCACCACCGGCAACCGCGGCGACAGCGCCGACGCGGCACTGTTCGCGAAGCTGGGGCTCAAGCCGATGGAGGCTGAGGAGCCGATGCGGATGGAGGCGGCGGAGTGAAGTATTGGCGGCCAGTCGTCGTGACGTTGCTGATTGTCGCGCTTCTGTACTGGCTGATGTTTGTGTCGGGCATGTTCATGCACGGCGATTGATCGAATGTTCCCCTCCCGCTTGCGGGAGGGGCTAGGGGAGGGCCTGTTCCCTCTGAAACCATATCGAATTTCGCGAAACGGGACAGGCCCACCCCCGGCCCCTCCCGCAAGCGGGA
>NZ_BCUA01000109.1 GCF_001591045.1 Sphingopyxis granuli NBRC 100800
CGGCACGTGGGCACCGGAAGCGCGAAAGGCCGCCATTTGCAGGCCGCCAGAGCTGAATGTCGATCCGTCCTAGCGGGGTCCGGGATTCTTCGCCATGCTTTCTTCCATCCGGCGGAGCTGCTCGGCGGTCGCGGGGACGTGGTGGCGCGCCTTCCACTCGGCGGTCGGCATGCCGTGGACGATCGCGCGGGCCGCCTCCTTGTCCATCCCGTCCGCCTCGGCGATCCAGTCGCCCAGGCAGTTGCGGCAAAAGCCGGCCAGCCCCATCAGGTCGATGTTGGCGGCGTCGTGGCGGTGCCGGAGCAGGCGTACCAGCCGCCGGAACGCCGCCGCGGCCGCCGCGTCGTCGAGGGCGTCGAGCGGATCGTCCACGCCGTTCTGGTCTTCGCTGCACGCCATGGCTGCCTCCTTTTGCGTGGATCAATCGATATCGCGCGGTTGCCATGGCGCGAACGAAGCGCCATGCCCACGCACCGTAACGGCAATCAGGCAAGCGGAGCAACCGTGGTCCACACCCTTCCCCCCCGCCAGCGCAAGGTGCGCATCCTCGCCACGCTCGGCCCCGCGAGCGCGAATCCGGAGATGATCGCCGCGCTGTACCGCGCCGGCGCCGACGCTTTCCGCGTCAACATGAGCCATGGCGACCACTCGGGGCATGCGAAGGTGATCGCGGCGATTCGCGCGCTCGAGAAGGCGACCGGGCGCCCGTCGACGATCCTCGTCGACCTGCAGGGTCCCAAGCTGCGCGTCGGGACCTTCGCGGACGGCTCGGCGGAGCTGGTGACGGGGCAGGCGTTCGTGCTCGACACCGATCCGGCGCCGGGGGATGCGCAGCGCGTCCACCTGCCGCACCCCGAATTGTTCGCCGCGCTCGAACCCGGCACGCGGCTGCTGATCGACGACGGCAAGCTGGTGCTGCGCGTGAAGAGCGTGACTTCCGACTGCATCGCGACGATCGTCGAGGTCGGCGGCCGCATTTCGGACCGCAAGGGTGTCAACGTCCCCGACGTCGTCGTGCCGCTCGCCGCGCTCACCGAAAAGGACCGCCGCGACCTGTCCTTCGCGCTCGAACAGCGTGTCGACTGGATCGCCTTGTCCTTCGTCCAGCGGCCCGAGGACGTGGCCGAGGCGCGGCGGCTGATCGGCGGCAAGGCGGCGCTGCTCGTCAAGTTCGAGAAGCCCGCGGGCGTCGCCCGGCTCGAAGAGATACTGGAGATTGCCGACGCCGCGATGGTCGCGCGCGGCGACCTGGGCGTCGAGCTGCCGCCCGAGGCGGTGCCGCCGCTCCAGAAGCGCATCGTCGCGACGGCGCGGCGGCTGGGCAAGCCGGTCGTCGTCGCCACCCAGATGCTCGAATCGATGATTGTCTCGCCGACCCCGACGCGCGCCGAGGTGTCCGACGTCGCGACCGCCATCTATGACGGCGCCGACGCGATCATGCTGTCGGCGGAGACCGCGGCGGGCGCCTGGCCGGTCGAGGCGGTGACGATGATGGATTCGATCGCGCGCTCGGTCGAGGGCGATCCCGACTATTACCGCCGGCTCCATTTCACCGAGACCTTTCCCGACGCGACGACCGCCGACGCGCTGGCCGAGGCGGCAGGCGGGATCATCGCGACGATCGCCGCCGACGCGATCATCTGCTTCACCGCGTCGGGCTCGACCGCGCGCCGCGTCGCGCGCGAGCGGCCCGGCGCGCCGCTGCTCATCCTGACCCCGAAGCGCGAGGCGGCGCGGCGGCTCGGCCTGCTGTGGGGCGCGCACGCGGTTCCGACCAAGGACATCGGCAGCTTCGAGGAGATGATCGCCAAGGGCAAGCGCATGGCGCTGCGCCACGGCGTCGGCCAGGCGGGCGCGAAGCTGGTGATGATGGCGGGGGTTCCCTTCGGCACGCCGGGGTCGACCAACGTGCTCCACGTCGCGACGCTGACCGGCGACGAGCTCAAGGGCTACGCCTGATCGATTCGAAACGGGACAGAATGTCCGGCCCGACCGCGCGGTTTTCCGATCTGATTCAGATCGGGACGAACAAAAATGGTAAACGGTCTTTGCACCATTGACGCGGGGCGGCATAGTCGGTGGAAAGAACGCGCCGGACCCGCGTGGGGGGATCCGCATCACAAGTCTGGAGGTCTAGTCCGCGTGTCCGCACCGTTCCGTTTCCCGCGCTTCTTCGTCACCAGCCCCGCGCCCTGCCCCTATCTGGAGGGCCGGACCGAGCGCAAGGTATTCACCGAACTGAGCGGCAACAATGCGAACGAGCTCAACGACGCGCTCGGCCGGATCGGCTTCCGCCGCAGCCAGTCGGTCGCCTATCGCCCGAGCTGCGCCGATTGCTCGGCCTGCGTCTCGGTGCGCGTCTGCGCCGCGGAATTCCGGCCCAGCCAGTCGCAGAAACGCACGATGCGCCGCAACGGCGACCTTGTCGTCACCGCCTGCAAGCCGTGGGCGACCGAGGAACAATATGCGCTGCTGCGCGCCTATCTGCTGTCGCGCCACCCGAGCGGCGGCATGGCCGACATGGACGAGCAGGATTTCGCCGACATGGTCGAGCAGACGCCGGTCGATTCCTACATGATCGAATATCGCGAACCGGCGGCCGACGGCGGCCGCGGCCGCCTCGTCGGCTGCTGCCTGACCGACCGGCAGGGCGACGGCCTGTCGATGATCTACAGCTTCTTCGATGCCCACCATCCGCTGCGCGAGGGGCTGGGCACCTTCATCATTGCCGATCACGTCCGCCGCGCCGCGAAGGCCGGCCTGCCCTATGTCTATCTCGGTTACTGGATCGAGGGATCGGCGCGCATGGCGTACAAGGCGCGCTTCCGCCCGCTCGAAAAGCTCGGCCCCGACGGCTGGTCGCGCTTCGAGCCGGTGGCGTCCGATCGCATCGCGGCGATGTTCGAACTCGCCTGACCGGCGGCGCGCGGCGTCCGTTCATCGTGGAGCAAGATTTGTCCGCGCATGCCTGCGGTGGGGCATTCGAGGGGTTGTGAAGGAGACAGCCTTGCTTTCGAACGCCTTTTTCCCGAAATTCCCCGTCATGGCCGCGATCGGCCTTGTCGTCGCGGTGCCGGCTCTGGCTTTTGCGCAGGGCGGCAGCGCCGGAACGCGCAGCGGCGCGACGATCGACGGGGTCGGACAGACGCTGACCGTCGATTGCGAGGGCCGCGCGGCGGTCGTCAGCGGCACCGAAAACGAGATCAGCTTCGTGGGCGACTGCCCGTCGCTGACCGTGACCGGCACCGACAACCGGATTCGCATCGCGCTGCGCGCCGGGGCGCCGGTGAATGTGTCGGGCGTCGACAATGTCGTCACCTGGAGCACCGCCGGGAAGGCGCGCCCGCGCGTGTCGATCCAGGGTGTCGGCAACCGGGTCGCGCCCGCGCGCTGATCGCGCGCGCTTCGGCCGGCATCCGTCTCCCCGGTTGACCCGCCCCCGCTTTCAAGGGCATAGCGTTCCGATCAGGACATAAGTCCGGGTCGCATCCATGCAGAGGTTGCCGGGGGGCTGGCGGCCAGGGGGAAGGGATGCCAGCGCGCATGTTCGTCAGGATGGTCGTCAGCCGCAGCGAGCCTGCCTTTCGCGGGCGGGCCGCGCGCGCATGAGCGAGGCGGTCCGGGTCGCGATCATCGGGTCCGGTCCCGCCGGGCTGAGCGCCGCCGCGCGCGCGGCGCAGCTCGGGCTCAGCCATGTGCTGCTCGAAAAGACCGACCATCTGTCGGACACGATCTTCAAATATCAGAAGGGCAAGCACGTCATGGCGACGCCGGCTCGCCTCGACCTGCGCTCCGACTGCCGCTTCGACGAAGGGTCGCGCGAGGCGATCCTGGGCATCTGGGACGAGGACGCCGCGGCCAACAAGGTGACCGTCGCCTATCGCGCCGAGGTCGTCGAGGTCACGGGCGAAAAGGGCGCCTTCCATATCCGGACGGCGAGCGGCGATACGATCGTCGCCGAGCATATCGTGCTGGCGATCGGGACGCAGGGCAACCCGAACCGGCTGCGCTGCCCCGGCAATGATCTGCCGCACATCATCTATCAGGTCGACGACCCGGAGGATTTCAGGGACCGGCACATCACGGTCGTCGGGTCGGGCGACGCGGGGATCGAAAATGCGCTCGGCGTCGCCGAGGAGGCGCTCGAGAACCGGGTGACGATCCTCAACCGGTCGAAGGATTTCGCGCGCGCCAAGGCGAAGAACGTCTCCGACCTGATGGAGGCGGGCGAGAATGGCGCGATCGACATCCGCACCGAAACCCAGCCCAAAATCGTCGAACCGGGCTGGCTGACGCTGGAGACGCCGACCGGCGACGAGCGGATCGAGTGCGACGTGATCGTCGCGCGGCTGGGATCCGTCGCGCCGCGCGCCTTCGTCGAATCGATGGGGATCGAATTCACCGGCCCCGACCGCGAAGCCTTTCCGAAGCTGTCGCCGACCTTCGAGACGACAGTGCCCGGCATCTACGTCATCGGCGCGCTCGCGGGCTATCCACTGATCAAGCACTGCATGAACCAGGGCTATGACGTCGTCGAATTCATCAACGGCAACAACGCGTTGACCCCCGCCGACGAAAAGAACCTTGCAACGATCTTCGCAAACCTGCCACAGCAGAAAACAGTCGGCGAGTGGCTTGACCATCTACGCGTGCGGGTGCGCATCTTCGCCGATGTGTCGCCGCTCCAGATGCGGGAATTCATGCTCGATTCGAAGCTTGCCTATTACCCCGCTGGCGAGGTGGTGTTCGAAAAGGACGAGCCGGGTTCGTCGCTGTTCGCGATCGCCGACGGTCATGCGCTGGTCGAGGTGGCGCCGGGCGTCACCGTGCCGATCGAGCAGGGATCGATCTTCGGCGAGGTCGGGCTGATCTCCGGCCGCAAGCGCGGCGCGACGATTCGCGCCGGCGAGGACAGCATCTTCGTGGAGGTGTCACGCACCGCCGCGCTCAAGCTGATGGGCGCGGTGCCGGGCGCGAAGCGCGTGATCGAACGCATCTCGCTCGAACGCCAGCTTCTCCAGATTTTCAAGGGCGGCCTGAGGGTCGAGGATCTGGCGCCTGTCATCGACGGGGCCGAGGTGATCCGCGTGTCCGCCGGCAAGCCGGTGGTCGTGGAGGGCGACGCGGGCGACGACGTCTATGTCGTCCGTTCCGGCTCGATGGTGGTCGAAAAGCACATCGGCGGCCGGCCGATCTTCCTGCGCTACCTGCCCGCGGGCAGCTATTTCGGCGAAATGGCGGTGCTGAGCGGAGAGAAGCGCAACGCGACCGTCAAGGCAGCGGTCGGCAGCGAGGTGATCAAGCTGACCGGCGCGGGGTTCAAGGCGATGCTCGCCGCGCGGTCGCAGGTGCGCGCGGCGACCGAGGCTGCGGTCGCCGAGCGCGCGGCGATGAACGGCTTCATCGAATCGCGCAAGACCAGCTATACGAGCGCGGTCGATCTTTATTCGGACACCGCCAGCTTCATCATGAAGGAAGGGCTCGGCGAGGCGACCGATGCGCTGCTGATCGACGAGAATCTGTGCGTCGGCTGCGACAATTGCGAAAAGGCCTGCGCCGACAGCCACGAAGGACTGTCGCGGCTCGACCGTGAGGCGGGGCGGACCTTTGCGCATCTGCACGTCCCGACAAGCTGCCGCCACTGCGAGCATCCGCACTGTATGGCCGACTGTCCGCCGAACGTCATCCATCGCGGCCCCGACGGCGAAGTCTATATGGAGGACGGCTGCATCGGCTGCGGCAACTGCATGCGCAACTGCCCCTATGGCGTGATCCGTATGGAATCGACGCCGCCGCCGAAGCCCGGTCTGCTCAGCTGGCTGCTGCTCGGCCGGGGGCCGGGGCCGGGCGAACCGTCGCCCCAATGGACCAAGGCGAATATGCCCGAGGGCAAGAAGCCCAAGAAGATCGCCGTCAAGTGCGACATGTGCAAGGGGATCGCGGGCGGCCCCGCCTGCGTGCGCGCCTGTCCCACCGGCGCTGCGATCCGCGTCTCGCCCGAGGAATTTCTGTCGGTTGCCCGGCTCGAAGAGGATGCCGACTGATGGCGACGCTGTTCCGGCGCCGTGCGCAGCGCACCCATGTCGAACGCGTCCGCCACCGCCGGCACGAGGGATTCCTGCGCTACGCCAATTTCCGCTGGGCGAAGATTTCCGGCATGCTCTGCCTGCTGATCGTTGCTTCCTATGCTTTGGTCGACGTGACACCGCGTCCCAATGGCGGGAGTTGGTACGGCTATACGCTGGGGACGATCGGTGCCGCGCTGATCCTGTGGCTCACCGCGCTCGGCTATCGCAAGCGCCGGATGACGAGCGATTACTGGTCGCTGAAGGCGTGGACCTCCGCGCATGTCTATCTGGGGCTCAGCCTGATCGTCATCGGTACCTGGCACACCGGTTTCCAGCTCGGCTGGAACGTCCACACGCTCACCTGGGCGCTGATGATGCTCGTCATCCTGTCGGGGCTCTATGGCGTAATCGTCTATGCGACGCTGCCGGCGGTGCTGTCGAACAACCGCGAGCAGATGACGCAGATGCAGATGCTCGAGGCGATCCGCGCCTTCGACCGCCAGCTTCATGCCGCAGCGCAGCCGCTGACGGCCGAGGATACCGCCCCGGTGCTCGCGGCGCTGGACGAGGACCCGTTCGCAGGGGGCATCCGCGCGCGGTTGACCGGGCGCTATCCGCGCTGCGCGACGGCGGCGGCGCTGCGCGCGCTGGCGGGCTCGCACGCGGCCGATGCGGAGGCGCGCGGCAAGGTCGTCGGCCTGCTGCGCCAGAAGGAGGCGGCGCTCGCGCGGCTGCGCCGGCATCTGCGGTTGCGGGCGCTGCTCGAAATATGGGTTTATGTGCATGTTCCGCTGAGTTTTGCGTTGATCGTGGCGTTGTCGGCGCACATCGTCAGCGTTTTTTTCTACTGGTAGGCGGGGAGGGGGACGATGAGCTTCATCCTGCGCCGCATCGCGACGACGAAGACGGGCAAGCAGATCGTCCGCGACCAGCCGCTGCCGGGCGACACGATCACGCTGGGGCGCGAAAGCGGCAACGGCATCCACATTCCCGACCTGGCGGTGAACCCGCACCATGCGACGATCGGCAGCAGCGACGGCCGCCATGTCCATGTCGCGGCGCAGGAGGGGCTGGGGTTCGACCTGAACGGCCGCACGCTCGACGCCGCCGACATCGACAGCGCGGCTGGCGCCGAACTGCGGTTCGGCGGGCACCGGCTGACGGTCGCGCGCGAGGGCGACGCGATCGTCCTGCTCGTCGAACGGATCGACGAACTGTCGCAATCGTCGAAGGACGTCGACGAGGCGAAGGCTTTCTCGCTGGCCGGGACGATGCCGGGCAAGCGGCTGGGCGCCTGGACCTTCGCCATCCTCGTCTTCCTCGCCTTCCTCGCCGGGCCGATCTGGGCGTGGCACAGCTATCGACAGGTCGACGAGCGGCCGGGCGGCTATCATGCCGACCTCGCCTGGTCGTCGGGGCCGCTGTCGAGCGCGCACAAGAGCCTGAAGGGCGACTGCCAGTCGTGCCACGTCGACGCCTTCGTTGCGGTGACCGACAAGGCGTGCGTCGGCTGCCACACCGGCGAGCACAAGGCGATGAGCGCGGCGCACGCCAACGCGCCGACCGCGATGCTGCTTGCGGCACGCCACCCGCCCGGTGTCGGCGAGCGCATTCTCGCGGGCTTCGCCAAGACCTTCAACCGGCCGCAGGGCCGCTGCGTCGATTGCCATACCGAGCATGAAGGCGCCGGACCGATGCCCGCGACGCCGCAGAAATTCTGCGCCGACTGCCATGACGGGATGCAGGCGCGGCTGGTGAAGGCGGGCTTCGAGCCGACCGTCGCCGATGCCGCCGATTTCGGCACGCTGCATCCCGAATTCCGGCCGCTCGTGCGCACCGCGCCGGGCGCGAAGCCAGTGCGCGCGGCGCTGAGCAAGGGGGCGATCGTCGATCAGGGCGGGCTCAAATTCCCGCACGACCTGCATCTGCAGGCTAATGGCGGGGTCGCGCGCATGGCGGCGAGTTTCCGCGGCCGCCATGGCTTCGGGCAGAAACTCGAATGCGCGAACTGTCATCGCCCCGACGCCGACGGAGTACGGATCAGGCCGGTCGAGATGGAGCGCGACTGCGCGATGTGCCACAGCCTCGCGTTCGAGACGGTCGGCGGGGTCACGCGGACGCTCCGCCACGGCGAGCCACGGCAGGTGGTCGCCGACCTGATCGCCTATTACCGTTCGACCCCGCCGACGCGGCCGCTGCAACTCGGCGGCATGGAGCGGCGGCGCCCCGGCCAATATGCCGAGGGACAGGTCTACAACATCTATTTCCGCGAGGTCGCGGCGCGCCCGAACCGCGCCGAGGATGCGGTGCGCGCCGTCTTCTCGAAGGGCGGCGCCTGCTATGATTGCCACACCATCTTCGCGCCCGCCGCGGGCAACGACTGGCGCGTGATGGCGGTGAACCAGACGCCGCGCTTCCTGACCAAGGGCTGGTTCGACCATGATGCGCACAGGGAAACCGACTGCGCCGACTGTCACGTCGCGGCGACGCGGTCGAAGGCGGCGAGCGACCTTCTGATCCCCGGCCTCCGCCAGTGCCGCGACTGCCATGTCGGCGAGGGTGGCGCGCGGCTGGTCAAGGTCGCGACCGCGACCGAATCGCCTTGCGCGATGTGCCACGAATATCACAGCGACGGGGGCAAGCCGTGGGTGCCCGCGCGCCAGCGCAGGAAGGGAAGCGCGGCCATCGCCGATCGGCCGCCGCCCGCCGCGCAGGCTGTGAGCCTGATCACAGGGACCGAGGCGCGCGGCCTCTATGATGGGACATGGCGCAGCTCGGCGCCGAAACTGGCCTCGACGACAGGGCGCGGCGGATGAAGATCAGGCGGTCGGGGCCCGGCGGCCGGGGTGGGGGACGGATATGCTAATCGCCCAGATCACCGATATCCATCTGGGTTTCGACCCGGACAATCCGGCCGAATATAACCGCAAGCGCCTCGACGCCGTGCTCGACGTGCTGATCGATGGGCCGAACCGGCCCGACCTGCTGATCGCCACCGGCGACATCACCGATTGCGGCGATGCCGGCAGCTATGCCCAGCTCAAGGCCGCCTTTTCGCGCTGTCCCTTCCCGGTCTGGCCGAGCGTCGGCAACCACGACCTGCGCGACCCGTTTCACGCGGCCTTCCCCGGCTTCGACGACGGTGCCGGCTTCGTCCAATATGCGATCGAACTGCCCGAGCTGCGACTGGTGACCATCGACACGCTGGAGGAGGGGCGCCACGGCGGCGCCTTCTGCGACGCCCGCGCGGCGTGGCTCGACGCCGAACTGGCGAAGGACGGCGGCAAGCCCACCTATATCGTGATGCACCACCCGCCGATCGAAAGCGGGATCGAATGGATGAACACCCATCCCGGCGAACCCTGGGTCGGCCGCCTGACCCGGGTCGTGCGCCGCCATCCGCAGGTGCGCGGCCTGATCTGCGGCCACCTGCATCGCAGCGTGACCGTGGCGTGGGAAGGGCGCACCATCGCCATCTGCTCCTCGACCGCGCCGCAGGTGTCGCTCGACCTGCGGGCGATCGACCCGGACCGCCCCGACGACCGCCCGATGATCGTCGCCGAGGACCCGGCTTATGCGCTGCACCACTGGAACGGGCGCGAACTGGTCAGCTTCTACGACCATGCCGGGGCGCACACGACCCTCGCCAGATATGACGAGCGCCTGCAACCGCTGGTGCGCGAGTTGAAGGCCGAACGGCCGGAGTAGGCCGGTCCGGGATCGCTCGTCGTCCTGTGGCCTGTGGGGATTCGGGTTTCGGCACGGATGTTTCCCTTTCGTCACCCTGAAACAGGTTGGCAGTTAGCAATTGGAGCGGCGTGCCATAAATCTGCAACGCCCCTTAT
>NZ_BCUA01000110.1 GCF_001591045.1 Sphingopyxis granuli NBRC 100800
AGATTTAATGCTCGATGCTCTAAGCCTGCGGGGCTTGTGATGGAAACCGGTGTCCCCGCGAAGGCGGGGACCCAGAGTGTGACAAAAGAGGCAGCGCCGATACGCACTGGGCTCCCGCCTTCGCGCGAGCACCCGGCTTTCAGGGCATAAGCTGCACGCTGAACCCTGCCGTCAGCAGGATGGCGCCTCCAGCCGCGCGACGAAGAAGCCGTCGAGCCCGCCGCGGTCGGCGAGCATCGTCGGCAATGTGCGGACGAAGCCCGACGCGTCGGGTTCGACGCCCGCCGGCAGTTCATCGGCCGTCGCGGGCAGGACGACCCATCCCGGATGCTCGTCCAGAAAAGCGGCGATCCGCTCTTCGCCCTCGGCGCGTTCGAGCGAGCAGGTGGCATAGACGAGCCGCCCGCCGGGCTTGACCCACGCCGCGGCGCGGTCGAGCAGGTCGGCCTGCAGCGCCGCCATTTCGGCGATCTGCGCCGCCTCGACGCGGTGGAGCACGTCGGGGTGGCGCCGGAAGATGCCGGTTGCCGAGCAGGGGGCGTCGAGCAGCACAGCATCGGCGGGCTCGTCGGGTTGCCAGCGCCGGATGTCGCCCTGCACCACCTCGGCCTGCAAATTCGTCCGCGCGAGATTGGCCCGCAGCCGTTCGAGCCGCTTCGCGCTGGCATCGACCGCCACGACCTGCCACCCGGCGGCGGCGAACTGCATCGTCTTGCCGCCCGGCGCGGCACACAGGTCGAGCACGCTTCGCCCTTCGCCGCGGCCGAGCAGCCGTGCCGGGATCGACGCCGCCAGATCCTGCACCCACCAACCGCCTTCGCGATAGCCGGCGATCTCCTCGATCGCGCCGCCGCGCGGCAGGCGGCGATGCAGCGGCGCCAGCGCCAACGCCTCGGGCAGCGGTTCGGGCGGCTCGGCGGCGAAGCTCAGGTCGACGGGCGGCGGCGCGCTCCACGCGGCGGCGGCGGCCTCGACCATGTCCGACCCCCATTGCTCGGCCCAGCGCGCGGCGGTAGCGGCGGGCAGGGCGGCATGGTCGGGCAGTTCCCATGCCTCTTTCTGCGCGCGCGACAACAGGGCGTGGACCAGCCGCCGGGGCCCGCCCGCGACGAGCGGCAGCGCCGTCGCCACCACCGCATGGGCGGGGCTGCGCAGCACGAGCAACTGGGCCAGCGCGATCCGCAGCACCGCGCGCGCCTTAACGTCCTCAGGCAGCGGCTGTTCGGTGGCTCCGTCGATCAGCGCGTCGATGGCGGTCAGCCAGCGCAGCGCTTCCGACACGATCGCGATCGCAAAGGCGCGGTCGGGCGGCGTCAGGCCCTGTGTCGCGGCATGGGCGGCAAGATCGAGCGGCTCGCCGCGTCGCAGCACGGCGTCGAGCAGCCGCAGGGCCGCGCGGCGCGGCGCGGTGCCCGGCGGATCGCCCGCATCGGCACGGCCCCGCCTGCGCTTGCGGGCATCAGCCACGGCGCGCTCCTTCCGTGCCATCGCGCTTGGCGGCGGCGCCAAGGCGGCCTATGGGATCGGCATGACCGATAGAGCGAAACAGGACATCATCGGCGGGACGCCGCGCGCGACCCGGCGGCCGCCCCATGTCAAGGCGCCGGCAGGCTGGACCGCCACGCCGGTTCCGGCCCCTGCAGCCGCCGCACCCGCCCCGGCGGAAAGCCAGCCGGGCGGCCGCGACCCGGTGCGCTATGGCGACTGGGAATATAAGGGACTGGCGATCGACTTCTGACGCGGGGGGAGCGGTGCCTGTCAAAAGGGATTCATCCGCGCGTTGACCCCCGACCGGTCGACGAACTGGTGCTTGAGCGCCGCCAGGACATGGACGATCACCAGCGCCAGCATCGTCAGGCCCAGCATCTCGTGCCGTTCGTGCATCGTGTCGGCGAGCGCCTTGCCCGGCGCGGCGATCGGGGGAAGGGTGAACAGGCCGAAGAAATCGATCGGCCGATCCGCCGCCGACATCCAGACCCAGCCCGACAGCGGCAACAGGATCAGTAGCGCATAGAAAAGGAAATGGACGATCCGGCTGAGCGGGCGCTGCCATGCCGGAACGCTTGCCGGAAGCGGCGGCGGCCGGTGTCCGAGCCGCCACGCGATCCGGATCAGGGTCAGCGCCAGCACCGTGACGCCCAGCGCCTTGTGGATCGCCATCGCTTCGCGGTGGGTTTCGCGCGGCAGGCCCTCGGTCAGCATCGCAAGGCCGATGTTGACGATGACCGCGGCGCCGATCAGCCAATGAAGCCAGATGGCCACCTTCGTGTAACGCGGGCTCGCGGTGGTTCCCGCCGTCGCGTCGGTGGCCATGGCTCGTTCTCCCTCAGGCGGTCGTCGGGGCGACCGTCACCGCCGGCATCTTGCCGGCCTTCACCTGTTCCGCAAAGATCTCGCGCATCAGCTGCAGCGAGAAGAGATGCGCGAAGATCAGCGCGAGGATGCCGTTCTGCATCATCTTGCGCAGCACATCGCCGCGCAGTTCGCGCAGCTTCGTTTCGTCGACCATCTTGAAGCCGCGATAGACGAAGGGCTGTTCATAGCCGTCGGCCTGGATGCTGACTTCGCCGTCCATCAGCAGGTCCGCCTTCTGCAGTTCCTCGACGAACTGGCCGGTGCGCTGGCCCGCTTCCTCGAAATTCTTGCAGAATTCGAGGATATTGTTGACCGCGTCCGACGGCTTGCCGTCGACGAACAGCACATCGCCCTCGTCGAACTTGCCGATCGCGCCCGAGGTCGGATCGAAGCAGAGCGAAAGCTCGTCGGTGTCGGGGCGCAGGCGGGCGAGCATGAAGGGATAACGGCGGATATAGGCCGGGACATAGACCGGATTGATCAGCTTGCCCTCTTCGCTGACGAAGGTGTTGATGCCCTCGTTGAGGCCCATCAGCGCGAGCGGAACCGGATTGTCGCCGGCCGAGAAGACGATCGGATAGTGGCGCGACGCGGAAACGAACTCGTCGGAGGTCAGCGGCACGGCGTGCTGGTTGATCAGGAAATCGGCGCTGTCGAGCGGGCGCGCATGGAAATCGGCGTGGTCGACGCTCGAAAGCGGCACCAGATCCTTGTAGAAGAGGGGCAGATTGGAAGCGGTCGGCGCCGTGGCCATCATGATTCTCCGAAACAGGTTTCCGCGTGGCGGAAGAAAGCGGTTTTCGCGCCTTATTGGGCCGCGCCGCGCCGCGCAAGAGGCCGATTGCCGCCGACGCGCGGTTTATGCGTCAGACGAGCTTGCCCGGATTGAGGATGGCGAGCGGATCGAGTCCCGCCTTGACCCCGCGCAGCGCGGCGAGCCGCGCCGGACTGTCGAGCTCGGCCAGGATAGCGCGCTTCGCCTGTCCGATGCCGTGTTCGGCAGAGATCGAGCCGCCCAGTTCGACGACATGGCGATAGACCAGCCGGCTGGCCGCCTCGCCATGTTCGGCGATCCAGGCCCTGCCGTCGCAGCCCGCCGGCGGCTGGACATGGTGATGGACGTTGCCGTCGCCGAGATGGCCGAACGACAGCGCGCGCGCGCCGGGAAAGGCGGCGGACAGGCGCGCCGGATTGTCGGCGATGAAGGTCGGCATCAGGTCGACCGGCACGCTGATGTCGTGCTGGAGCGCGGGCCCCTCGGCGCGCTCCGCCTCCGAGATCGAATCGCGCAGGCGCCAGAAATCCTCGCTCTCGCGCTCGTTCTTGGCGATCGCGACATCGCGGACGAGCCCTTCGTCCAATGCCGGCGCCAGTTCGGCGAGCAGCGCCGCGTCGAGCGCTTCGGCATCGTCGCCCGCGAGTTCGATCAGCGCATACCAGGGGCAGGGCGCGGCGAGTGGCGCGCGCGTCTGCGGAATATGGCGCAGCACCGCGTCGAGGCACGTGTGCGGGACGATCTCGAACCCTTCGAGGGCGTCGCCCAGCGCCGCGTCGAGCCGCCGCAGCAGGACGAGTGCCTGGTCGGGCGATTCGAGCCCGATCCACGCGGTGGCGCGCGCGGCCGCGACGGGAACGAGGCGCAGGCAGGCCGCCGTCACGATTCCCAGCGTGCCCTCGGCGCCGCACAGCAGGTGGCGCAGGTCGTAACCGCGGTTGTCCTTCTTCAGCGGCGCCAGGCCGTCGAAGATGCTGCCGTCGGGCAGCACCGCCTCGATTCCCGCGACCAGCGCGCGCATCGTGCCGTGGCGCAGCACCTGCGTGCCGCCGGCGTTGGTCGAGACGAGTCCTCCGATCGTCGCCGACCCCTTGCCGCCGAGGGTCAGCGGAAAGCGCAGCCCGTGGGCGAGCACGGCATTGTGGAAATTCTCGAGCACCACGCCGGCCTCGACGACCGCCAGCCGTGCCGCCGCGTCGATGGCGCGGATGCGGTCGAGCCGCCGGGTGCTGAGCAGCAGCTGCGTGCCGGTCGCGTCGGGAGTTGCGCCGCCGACCATGCCGCTGTTGCCGCCTTGCGGCACGATCGCGGCACCGGCCTCGCCGCACAGCCGCACCGCCGCCGCCACCTCTTCGGTCGTGGCGGGCGACAGCATCGCCGCCGCGGCGCCGTGATATTTGCCGCGCCAGTCGGTCAGCCACGGCGCGAGAACCTCGGGATCGGTCATGAAGCCCTTGGGGCCCAGCAGCGCGGCGAGATCGGCAAGGAGCGAGGGAGAGGGTGGGCGTGTCATCGGGTCCCGGTCCGGCTTGCTGCCGCACCCGCCCGCGCACGATTCCGCCTCGGGGCTCGACAGCAATTCATTTGATGTTCAATCATGGCGGTTAAAGGTGCAATGAACGATCGGCGGGGCGTCGTCCAGCTTGGGCGTACGGGAGGCACTGGTGAGAATTATTCTGGGTCAGCACGGGGCAGGAGCGGTCGCAAGGCCGTGCTGACGTCCGCTGCCCTGCTGATGGCCGCCGCGGCGCCGGCGGCCAATGCCGCCAACGCTCCCACGGCCGCGCCGCCCGAGCCGCTGATGTTGATGGTGCCGCCGCCCGCCGAACCGCCCGCCGCGCCCTATTGGCAGGTGGTCATCGAGCAGGAACTGATCATCCGCGTGCCCGCTCGCCGCAGCCCGATCAACAATTTCGCCGCGGGCCCGATGCCGCAGCGATCGCCCCGCCCGACGACGATCGTGTGGAAGGAAAAGAAGGCGCCGAAATGCATTCCGATGCGGAACATCATGGGGATGCAGGCGGTCCAGCGTGACAGCATCGACCTGATCACACGCCAGAACCAACTCTTGCGCGCGCAGCTCAACCGCGGCTGCCGGGCGCTCGATTTCTATGCCGGCTTCTACATGCAGGGGAACAAGGACGGAAAGCTGTGCGAGGATCGCGACCAGATCCACGCCCGGACCGGCGCCAAGTGCGAGATCGACAAATTCCGGCTGCTCGTGCCCGTCCCGCGCGAGGAGGATTGATCGCGCCCGTCCCGCCGCATGGCTTTTTAACGGCATTCCTTGACTTTTCCCGACCTTTTGCCCAATGGCCGCGGCAGCGACGGCGGGCGTGGGCGCCGCGCTCGAACCTATCCGGACAGTTGACCTTTATGAAATTTGCCGACCTCGGCCTCTCCGATGAACTTTTGCGCGCTGTCACCGAAGCGGGCTATGACGAACCGACACCGATTCAGGCGGGAGCGATCCCGTCGGTCCTGATGATGCGCGACATGATCGGCATCGCCCAGACGGGGACCGGCAAGACCGCCTCTTTCGTGCTGCCGATGATCGACATCCTCGCGCAGGGCCGTGCCCGCGCGCTGATGCCGCGCTCGCTGATCCTCGAACCGACGCGCGAGCTTGCCGCGCAGGTGGCCGAGAATTTCGAGAATTACGGCCGGTATCACAAGCTTTCGATGGCGCTGCTGATCGGCGGCGTGCAGATGGGCGATCAGATCAAGGCGCTCGAAAGGGGCGTCGACGTGCTGATCGCGACGCCGGGCCGCCTGATGGACCTGTTCGAGCGCGGCAAGATCCTGCTCACCGGCTGCAACATGCTCGTTATCGACGAGGCGGACCGGATGCTCGACATGGGCTTCATCCCCGACATCGAGAATATCTGCACCAAGCTGCCGACGAATCGCCAGACCCTGCTCTTCTCCGCGACGATGCCGCCGCCGATCAAGAAGCTTGCCGACAAATTCCTGTCGAATCCCAAGACGATCGAGGTGGCGCGGCCCGCGAGCACCAACGTGAACATCGCCCAGTTCCTCGTCAAGACCAGCGAACGCGCCAAGCGCGATACGCTGCGCGACCTGATCGAGGAAGAGGGCGTCGCCACCGCGATCATCTTCTGCAACCGCAAGACGACGGTGCGCGAGCTCGCCAAGTCGCTGAAGCGGCACCGCTATCGCGCGGGCGAGATTCACGGCGACATGGATCAGTCGAGCCGCATCGCCGAACTCGACCGTTTCAAGAACGGCGACATCAACATCCTCGTCGCGTCGGACGTCGCGGCGCGCGGGCTCGACGTCAAGGGCGTCAGCCACGTCTTCAACTTCGACGCGCCCTGGCATCCCGACGATTATGTCCATCGCATCGGCCGCACCGGCCGCGCCGGGGCGAAAGGCCGTGCCTTCACGCTGGTGACGCCGTCGGACGACGAGGCGATCGACAATATCCAGAAGCTGACCGGCTCGAAGATCGCGATCCTCGGACGCCCCGAAAGCGCCGGCGAGCGCAAGGAAGAAACGCAGCCCGCGCGCGACGGCAAAAGACGTGAAGAGGGGCGCCGTGAAGAAGGGCACCGCGAAGAGGAGCGCAAACCCCGGGCAAAGCGCGGCGAGGCGCAACCCAGAAACGGCGACGGCCATGCCGCAAAGAAGGACGCAGGTCGAAAGCCCGCTCCCGCGGCGACTCGTCGCGACGACGATGGTCCCGACGACGGCTGGAACGGCCCGATGCCGGACTTCCTCTCGGTCGGCTTCGGCACCTGACGCCTGATCGTCTTGGCTTGCAAAGCCGTGTGCTCCCGCGCAGGCGGGAGCCCAGAGCGGGAAAGTCAAGGTCGGCGCCGGCACGCTCTGGGCCCCCGCCTGCGCGGGGATGCGGCACGGTTCATCCGGACATGATGGCGCTGGATTGACCCACTTCCGTCATTTGCGGGGAACCGCAGGCGACGAAGCAATCCCAGCCATCATCCCACCTTGCCGGAAACGTCATCAGAGGCGGACGAGCATCTTTCCGATATTGGCGCCGGCGAAGAGGCCGAGGAAGGCTTCGGGTGCCGACTCGATGCCGTCGCGCACGGTCTCGCGCATCGTCACCGCACCGCTCGCGATCAGGTTGCCCATGTCGGCATAGAATTCTTCCATGCAATCGAAGAACTGGTCGGTGTAGATGAAGCCTTCCATGCGGATGCGCGCGGGGATGGCGCGGATCAGATATTTCATCTCCTGCGGATGCCCGTCGTTATAGACGTCGATCATCCCGCAGATGGCGAAGCGGGCGAAATCGTTGGCGGTCGCGAAAGCGGCGTCGAGATGGTCGCCGCCGACATTGTCGAAATAGACGTCGATCCCCGGCTTGCCGAGCGATTCGAGCGCCCCCGCCAGCCCGTCCAGCACCGGCCCGGCCTTGTAATCGACGGCGGCATCGGCGCCGAGTTCGCGGACCCAGGCGCATTTTTCCGCGCCGCCCGCGGCGCCGATCACCGTCATTTCGCGCGCCTTGGCGATCTGCACCACCGCCGATCCCACCGCGCCCGCCGCGGCGGACACGAAAACGGTATCGCCGGCCTTCGCCGCCGCGACGCGCAGCAGGCCGATCCACGCGGTGCCGCCGGTCAGGCCCATGTTGTGCAGGAAGGTCTGCGGCGCCATCCCCGCCGCTAGCGCCTCGGCAGGCAGCTTGAACGGCGCCATGTCGAGGCCGATGACGCCGCCGTCGCGCCAGCCGCCCATGTGCAGGATCAGGTCGCCGGGCGCGAAGCCCTCCATCCGGCTTTCGACGACCTCGCCGATCGCGCCGCCGGTCATCGGCTGGTCGATCTGGAAGCTCGCGGTATAGCTTTTCGCGTCGTTCATCCGCCCGCGCATATAAGGGTCGACCGACAGCCACAGGTTGCGGACGCGCAGCTGATTCTCCTGCAAGGGATCGTCGGGCAGGTTGCGCAGTGCGAAATGCTCCATCGTCGGCAAAGCGGAGGGGCGGCGGGTCAGATGCCATGCCTTGGCCATTCGATATCTCCCCAATTTTCGCGTTTCGCGAAAGATCGTCAGAAAAGCCGTTGCCAGTGTCAAGCAGGCTCGTTAAGAGCCGCCCGGTCGCGGGGCCGTAGCTCAGATGGGAGAGCGCTGCAATCGCACTGCAGAGGTCAGGGGTTCGATTCCCCTCGGCTCCACCAGCGACCCTTTTCCCTTATCCGTGGTCGGATTCGTCATAGGCGGCGATCGCCGTGAAGATTCGCGCGAGCTGTTCGCGCTCGTCGGCATCGATATCGGGCCGCCAGACCTCGAACAGCAGCACCGTGCGGTCGCTCGTGCCGCGATTCCACGCCTCATGCTCGAAACTGTCGTCGAAGATCAGCAGTTCGCCTTCGCGCCATGCGCGCGTTTCGGCGCCGACCCGAATCGCGCAATCTTCCGGCACGATCAGCGGCAGGTGGCAGATCAGCCGTGTGTTGAGCAGCCCGTGATGCGGCTGGATATGCGTGCCGGGGGTGAGGCGGGAGAAGAGGGCGATCGGCGCGCGTTCCGGAATGACCGGTTGCGGCGCCGCTTCGAGCGCCGCCAGCGTCCGCGGGCACAGCAGGTCCATGCCGTCGACGATCCGGCCGCTCTGCCACAGCCAGGCCGCGCCCCAGTCGGGTTTGTCGAGCAGCGGATTGTTCGGCGGCGGTCGGTCGGGATGCGCGGTCACATAGGGCGCGAAGCGGTCGCCGGCATCGGCGATGAGCGCTTCCAGCTCGCCGCGAATCGCCGCCGTTTCGGCCTCGATCGCAGGCACCCAGTCGAATTCCTCGCGATCGAAGAAGGCCCGCTGCGCCAGGCCGGGAAAATAGAACATCGCTGGTTGCTGGAGGTAGAGCGCATGCTCGCCCGTCAGCAGGCGCAGCGCTTCGGCTACCCGCGGCGGCGCGCTGGCGGCCGAAATCCCCGCATCGCGCAACTCGGTCGCCAGATGTGCCGCGAGCACCTTTTCGCTCTCGGCGATGAATTCCTGACCGCGGATCAGGCCGGCGTGCAGCGAGGACGGCACGTTGGGCATGATCGCCGCCGTGCTCAGCGCCAGCCGGTAGAAACTGCATGCGGCACGTGAGTCGTCGCGCCGCCGCTTGGCCTCCGCCATGGCGAGCAAAGCCAGGATATTGCCCCGGTCGGCGCGGATCGCGCCTTCGAGCGCCGCCATCTCGCCGGCATCGTCGCCGCGCTGAAACGCCGCGCGCGCCTGTCCCATCCAGTCCCCACCCTGCGTCATGACCCCGGCATAGCGCGGCATGGCGTGTTTGCAACAAGGCTGGTGGAGCGATGACGGCGGCCGCGCGTCGCTTCGGAGAATGCCGGTCGTTCGGCCGGCATCAGGGCTTTCCTACATCATCCGGCCGTGCCAGCCCGATTCTCCGGCTCTTTCCATTGTCCGTTCGCCCACATGTCGTCGGCTGCCGGCGCTCTCCTCAGCGTGTGATGACATCGACTGGAATCGTCATTGCGAGCGGCGAAGCCGCGCGCTCATGTAAACCGCTCTGGATTGCTTCGCTTCGCTCGCAATGACGAAGTGTCGATCCAATATCATCATGCTCTATGGTCTGTAGGGATCTGGCGTTCTGCGCGCTGTCTCATCCGTTCGTCATGCTGAACTCGTTTCAGCATCCATGGCCGGACCTCTCCTTTTGCGCCGCCTTTCAGGTGAGGGCAGACCATGG
>NZ_BCUA01000111.1 GCF_001591045.1 Sphingopyxis granuli NBRC 100800
TGGGTCAATCTAAAGTCATCAGAGTCTTGAGCGCCGTGCCTTAAGTCCGAACCGTTTGCCCTGAGCCCGTCGAAGGGCTTGTTCTTTCCTTTGGCGCCGCAAGAAGAAGCACGGTGCTTCGACAAGCTCAGCACAAACGGAAGAGGGCGGTTCGGATTTAGCACTCGCTGCTCCGGCGCTTTTCGTGCCGGTTCGGGTGGTGCCCCGGGGCCAGCGAAATTTTCGGCGCATCTCCCTCGATACATGGAGCGGTTCCGGTTTCCCGGCGACAGGCGGACCATGCCCGATGGCGCCGCCCCGTCTGGACCCCGGCTTTTGCCGCGGAGCGGATATGGCGGATGGGGCATCCCCATTTTTTTGCTGCACGCGGGCCCGGTCGCCGTAACGGCAAGGCCCGCGCGGTCTTTCGCGCGGCTTTCAGCGCCATTGACACGCTCGTTCGGCCTCTGCACCCATGGCGGCGGAGAGACGAATGAACGATAAATCTGCCCTTGCACCGGGGCTCGGGTCGCCGCCCACGGACGGCATGGGCACGGGGACGCGCGCGACGCTGTGGCTCCTGCTGATCGTCTATATCTTCAATTTCCTCGACCGGCAGATCGTCAACATCCTTGCCGAACCGATCAAGGGCGACCTCGGCCTGACCGACACCCAACTCGGGCTGCTCGCCGGTCCGGCCTTTGCGGTCTTCTATGCGCTGCTCGGTATCCCGATCGCGCGCCATGCCGACCGGGCCGGGACGAACCGCGTCCGGCTGATCGCGCTGGCGCTCGCCATCTGGTCGGTGATGACCGCGGTGTGCGGGCTTGCGCAGAATTTCGTGCAGCTTCTCCTCGCGCGGATCGGCGTCGGCGTCGGCGAGGCGGGTTGCACCCCGGCGGCGCATTCGCTGATCACCGACAGCGTGCCGGCGGCGAAGCGTTCGTCGGCGATCGCCTTCTACGGCCTCGGCGTCCCGGTCGGCTCGCTGCTCGGATTGATCCTCGGCGGCGTGGTCAACGACCTTTATGGCTGGCGCATCGCGCTGATGCTCGTGGGCCTGCCGGGATTGATCCTCGCGCTCGTCGTGCTCTTCGTCATGCGCGAGCCGCGCCATCACCGCGTCGCGGAGGCGACCGCCGCTTCCGCGCCCGCGGCGCTTCCCGCAAGTGCGGCGCTCAAGGAGGTCTTCGCTTCGCGCGCCTTCGTCTATATCCTGATCGCGGCGTCGGTGACGGCCTTCCTCGGCTATGGCAAGGCGTTGTGGACGATCAGCTTCTTCATCCGCAGCCACGGCCTGTCGACGACCGAAGCGGGGCTGTCGATGGCCGTGGTGCTGGGACTGGCGGCGGCGTTCGGCACCTGGCTGGGCGGCAAGGTGGCGGACGTCTTCGGCCGGCGCGACAAGCGGCATATCCTGACCTTTCCGGCCTATGGCATGGCGATCGTCGCGCCGCTGCTGTTCCTCGGCTATTATATGGAGGACTGGCGGGTCGCGATGGCGCTGCTGATCGTGCCCAGCATCGTCAATTCGGCCTATTACGGCCCCGCCTACGCCTGTGTGCAGGGACTGGTGCGGCCGCAGGCGCGCGCGGTCGCGGCGTCGATCATGCTGTTCGGGCAGAATCTGATCGGGCTCGGGTTCGGGCCCTTCCTGTTCGGCGTGTTGTCCGACGCACTGGTGCCGAGCGTCGGCGGGGAAAGCGTGCGCTATGTCCTGTACGGCGCCGCGTGGCTGGGGTTGATCCCCGCCTTCTTCTTCTGGCGTGCCAGCCTGCGCCTGACGGCGGAGCTCAAGACGGGTTAGAAGGGCGGACGCTCGGCGGCGCGCTGCGCTTTCGCCGCGTCGATCCACCAGCACAGATCGTCGGCGAAGCGCGGAAAGGCCTTGATCAGCCGGCCGCCGTCCTCGCCCGCGGGCAGGCCCGCGGTATCGAAGGCGCCGCCGATCCGCGCCAGGCTGAGCGGGGTCGAGGTGACGACCATGCCCATCGCGCCCAGCGTGGTGCGCCACGCCGTCGCGGCGCGGATGCCGGCGAAGGGGCCCGCCGAGTAGGACGCGACCGCGGCCGGACGCCACGCGAACTGCGGCAGATAATGATCGACGAGATTCTTGAGCCCCGGCTGCAGGCCGCCGTTATATTCGCCCGCCACGAAGACGAAGCCGTCGGCGGCCGCGATCCGGTCGGCCAGCGCGGCCATCGCCGCGGGCGCTTCGCCCTCGCGATAGTCGCTGTGCCGCCGGTCGAGCATCGGCAGGTCGACGGCCTTCGCATCGACCAGTTCGGCGCGGTCGCCGCGCGCGGCGAGGGCTTCGACGATCCAGCGGGCGAGCTTGATGCCCTGCCGGTCCTGGCGATAGCTGCCGTAGAAGACGAGGATGACGCGGCTCATGCGCCTCTCGTGCCACGTCTGCCGCCCGAACGGAAGCGGGTTGCGCCTGCCGGGCGCGTGTCTAAGCTGGATCGGGGAGAAGTGGGGGAGAAGGATATGCGCGTATACCGCACGCCGGACGACCGGTTCGCCGGGCTGCCGGACTGGCCCTTTGCGCCGCAATATGTCGAGATCGCGGACGGTCTGCGCGTCCATCATGTCGACGAAGGTGACGCCGCGGCGCGGCCGGTGCTGATGCTCCACGGCGAGCCGACCTGGGGGTATCTGTATCGCAAGATGATCGGTCCGGCGGTCGATGCCGGGTTTCGCGTCGTCGTGCCCGACCTGATCGGCTTTGGCCGGTCCGACAAGCCGCTCGAGGCATCGGCCTACAGCTATGCGCAGCAGGTCGCGTGGATGCGGCAGTGGATCGAGGCACTGGATCTGAAGGACATCATCCTCGCCTGTCAGGACTGGGGTTCGCTGATCGGCCTGCGGCTGATGGCGGAAATGCCCGAGCGGTTCGCCGGCGTCGCATTGTCGAACGGCGGCCTGCCCGAGGGGCAGCCGGCGCCGCGCGCCTTTGCGATCTGGCGCGCCTTTTCGCGATACAGCCCGGTCTTTCCGATCGGGCGCATCGTCAATGCCGGGGCGAAGCGGTCGCTGACACCAGAGGAAATCGCCGCCTATGACGCGCCCTTTCCGACGCGCGCGTCGAAGGTTGCGGCGCGTATCTTCCCGTCTTTCGTGCCGCTGGGCGACAATGTCGCGGTGCCCGACCAGAAACGGGCGTGGGCGGCGCTGGAGGCATTCGACAAGCCGTTCCTGTGCTGCTTTGCCGATGGCGATCCGATCACACGCGGCGGCGATGCGCTGTTCGTCGAGCGCATCCCCGGCGCGCGCGGCATGGCGCACCGCACGCTGCACGGCGGGCATTTCATTCAGGAGAATGACCCCGCGGGCTTCGTCGCCGCGATCCGCGACGTGGCGGCGGCGCGCTAGGCAGTCGCCCTCTTTCGCGCCGGAACGAACCGGACCGCGGCGGCGGCGATCAGCAGTAGCGCCGGCGGGATATACATCGGGGCGATCGCCGCGCGGCCCCCATAGCTGACCATGAAGATCAGCCAGATGTACCAGACGCCGGCCTTGTGCAGCCGCTGCCAGTTCTTTGTGCCGAGCGTCCGCACGGCGCCGTCGAACGAGGTCGCCGCGAGCAGGGCGATGAAGACATAGGCGATTCCCCCGCCGACGAGCGTCGAGATCGGGGGCGGAGGTGTCCGGTCGCCATAGGCGCCGAACAGCCACAAGATGGCGAGCAGGTGGATGAGGTGCGAGAAGGCGAAACCGAGCCCGAGCCAGCGCCGGTTGCGGATCGTCCAGCGTGTTGCCGGCGTCGACCGCAGCCGGAAGAGCGCACCGGCGGTGAAGGCGGCGACGAACAGGAGAAGCGAGGAGCGCGCGCTCGCGCGGATCAGCATGCGCGTGCCGTCGATTCCGCTGCCCGCGATGGCGAGGACGATCGCGCTCATCACGAGCAGCATCGCCATCAGCAGGATCAGCAGCCGCCCGCCTTCGCTCCATCCATCGGTTCGCGTCGCCATAGGCCCCCTCCCGATGGCAGGGTTATAGCGCGTTCGCGCGCGCTTCCTAGTCGCTGAACGGATCGCGGATCAGGATGGTGTCCTCGCGCTCGGGACTGGTCGAGACGAGCGCGATCGGGGTTTCGATCAGTTCCTGCACGCGCTGGATATATTTGATCGCCTGCGCCGGCAGGTCGGCATAGCTGCGCGCGCCCGCGGTCGATTCGGCCCAGCCCTCCATCTCCTCGTAGATCGGTTCCACCGCGGCCTGATCGGCGGCGTGGCTCGGGAAATAGTCGAGGATCTTGCCGTGCAGGCGGTATCCGGTGCAGATGCGCACCTTCTCGAACCCGTCGAGCACGTCGAGTTTGGTCAGCGCGATGCCGGTGACGCCCGATACCGCGCAGCTCTGCCGCACCAGCACCGCGTCGAACCAGCCGCAGCGGCGCTTGCGGCCGGTGACGGTGCCGAATTCATGCCCGCGCTCGCCAAGCTGCTGGCCGGTCTCGTCCTCCAGTTCGGTCGGAAAGGGGCCGCTGCCGACGCGCGTCGTATAGGCCTTGGCGATGCCGAGCACGAAACCCACCGCCGAGGGGCCGAGGCCCGAGCCCGCCGCCGCGGTGCCGCTGACGGTGTTCGAGCTGGTGACGAAGGGGTAGGTGCCGTGGTCGATGTCGAGCAGCACGCCCTGCGCGCCCTCGAACAGGATGCGCGCGCCCGCCTTGCGCACCTTCTTCAGCCGCTTCCACACCGGCTGCGCATATTCGAGCACGAAGTCGGCGATCTCGGCGAGGTCGGCGAGCAGGCGCTCGCGGTCGATCGGCGGCTCGCCGAAGCCCGCGCGCAGCGCGTCGTGGTGCGCGGTCAGGCGGTCGATCTGCGGTTCGAGATGGTCGAGGTGCGCAAGGTCGCAGACGCGGATCGCGCGGCGGCCGACCTTGTCTTCATAGGCGGGGCCGATGCCGCGCCCGGTGGTGCCGATCTTCCCCGCGCCCGCCGCCGTCTCGCGCAGCGCGTCGAGGTCGCGGTGAAAGGGCAGGATCAGCGCGCAATTGTCGGCAATGGCGAAATTGTCGGGGTTGATCTCGACCCCCTGGCCGCGCAGCTTGGCGATCTCGTCGCGCAGCGCCCACGGATCGAGCACGACGCCGTTGCCGATGATCGACAGCGTGCCGGTGACGATGCCCGAGGGCAGCAGCGACAGCTTGTAGGTCTGGTTGCCGACGACGAGCGTATGGCCGGCGTTATGCCCGCCCTGAAAGCGGACGACCGCGTCGGCCCGATTGGCGAGCCAGTCGACGATCTTGCCCTTGCCCTCGTCGCCCCATTGCGACCCGATGACGGTGACATTTGCCATGATGCTGTCCTGCTGAATGCGGCCCGGTCCGGCCCGGCGCGGGCTTAGCGGATTTGGCCGCAGAGGCAAGGGGCGGGGCGTGGAATATGCAGTGGGTCCGTGCCGGGTCCCGGTCGTGCAGGGGAACACCCCCAAGGTCGTTTGCCCTGAGCTTGTCGAAGCACCGTCCTTCTTCTGCGGCGCCTGATAGAAAGAACGGCCCTTCGACAAGCTCAGGGCAAACGGTGCATATTTAAGGCATGATGCTCTATACCGCGACCGGCCCGTCGGGCCCCAGGCTCCACCCGCAACCGAGTCGTCCGGCCTCGTCGGCGTCGGTGAGCGCGGCGATCGTTCGCCAGCCGTCGGCGCGCAGGCTGGCGGCAAGCGCCGCGTCGTGGCCCAGCGGCAGGAAGATGCGGCGCTCGGCCTCGTTCGCGGCGCCCAGGCCGTCGTCGATCAGCGGGTCGGGATAGAGCGAAAAGCCGACCGCCGGTTCTTCCTGTTCTTCGCCGAGCGGGATCGCATAGCCGCCGCCGCGGCCGATCGCGTCGCCGTGGCCGGGAACGAAGATCTGGAAACCGAACCAGCTTTGATAGGCGAAGCCGTGGCGCTCGGTCGGATCGAGGGTCAGCGCGGCGCGCTGGCGGATCGGCGCGGCGATCGCCTCGAGCGCGTCGAGGCGGCTTGCCAGCGTGCCGTCGCGGTCGAATGCGCGCAGGTCGGCGAGCGCGCGGTCGAACGGCCCGGTCGCGCGGAGCAGCGGCAGATAGGCCTCGGCGCCGAGACGGACGAGCGCGCCCGCGTCCTTGGCGTCGAGCGCGTCGCGCAGGTTTTCGCGGTCGGCGGCGACGGGCAACGGACCGCTGGCGAGCAGGTCGACGACGTCGGGGAGGGTGAAGTCGATCGTCGCCGATCCGATCCCCGCCGCGTCGAGCGCGTCGATCGCGACCGAGACGATCTCGCGCGCCGCCGCGACGCTGTCGCTGCCGATCAGTTCGGCGCCGACCTGCAGCATCTCGCGCGCCGGGCGAAGCTGGCTCGCGCGCAGCTTCACCACCTGCCCCGCGTAGCAGAGGCGCAGGGGGCGCGGCGCGGCGGCGAGCAGCGAAGTGGCGATGCGCCCGACCTGCCGCGTGATGTCGGGACGCAGCGCCAGCGTGCGCTGCGACACCGGGTCGGTGAAGCGCAGCAGGTCGCGCGCCGCGCGGGCGTCGTCGCCGCTCAGCGTCTCGCGGAACTCGGCGAGCGGCGGCGCGACGCGGCCGTAACCGTGCGCGCGCATCGCATCGACCAGCGCGCGCGTCACGCGCGACGCCGCCTCCGCCTGGCGCGGCAGGCGGTCGCGGAGGCCTTCGGGAAGCAGGGCGGGGGCCTTGGTCATGGCGCTGGCCTTAGGAGGGTGAAGGCAGGGATTCAACCGACCTCGAAATCCGTTCGTGTCGAGCCTGGTCGAGACACCCCGAAGGGAAGCGTTTCATCGATGGGCATCTCGACTTCGCTCGATGCGAACGGGATTTGAAAAGCTGGCTTAAAACGTCAGTCCCTTCACCGTCTTCACGCCGGGAAGCTGGCAGACCTGCCACAGCAGCGGTTCGGGCATCGGCGAATCGAGGCTGAGCAGCAGCACCGCTTCGCCCCCCGCGGCGCGGCGGCCGAGGTGGAAGGTGCCGATGTTGAGCCCCGCCTCGCCGAGCGCGGTGCCGATGCGGCCGATGAAGCCGGGCGCGTCCTCGTTGACGATATAGAGCATATGGCCATCGAGGTCGGCCTCGACCTTGATCCCGAACATCTCGACGAGGCGCGGTTCGTTGTTGCCGAACAGCGTGCCCGCGACCGACCGATCGCCCGCCTCGGTCGCCACGGTGACGCGGACGAGCGTCTGGTAATCGCCCTCGCGGTCGTGGCGCACCTCGCGCACGTCCAGCCCGCGCTCGCGCGCGAGGTGGGGGGCGTTGACCATATTCACGCTGTCCGAATAGCGCCGCATCAGGCCGGTGAGCACCGCGGCGGTGATCGGCTTCATGTTGAGCTCGGCCGCCGCGCCCTCGACCTCGACCGAGATCGTGGTCAGATTGTCGTGCGCGAGCTGGCCGACGAGGCTGCCGAGCTTTTCGGCAAGGCTCATATAGGGGCGCAGCTTGGGCGCTTCCTCGGCCGACAGGCTGGGGACGTTGAGCGCGTTGGTGATGCCGCCGGTCAGCAGATAGTCCGAAATCTGCTCGGCAACCTGGATCGCGACATTGACCTGCGCCTCGTCGGTCGAGGCGCCGAGGTGCGGCGTGCAGATGAAGTTCGGCGTACCGAGCAGCGGATTGTCCGCAGCCGGCGGTTCAGTCGCGAAGACGTCGAGCGCGGCGCCCGCGACATGGCCCGAATCGAGCGCTTCCTTCAACGCCGCCTCGTCGATCAGGCCGCCGCGCGCGCAGTTGATGATGCGCACGCCCGGCTTGGTCTTGGCGATATTCTCCTTCGACAGGATGCCGCGGGTCTGATCGGTCAGCGGCGTGTGCAGCGTGATGAAGTCGGCCTTTGCCAGCAGCGTGTCGAGGTCGACCTTCTCGACGCCCAGTTCGATCGCGCGCTCGGGGGTCAGGAAGGGGTCGAAGGCGACGACCTTCATCTTCAGGCCCAGCGCGCGCTCGGCGACGATGCTGCCGATGTTGCCGCAGCCGATCAGACCGAGCGTCTTTTGCGTCAGTTCGACGCCCATGAAATCATTCTTCGGCCATTTGCCTGCTTGCGTCAGCGCATTTGCTTCCGGAATCTGGCGGGCAAGGGCGAACATCATCGCGATCGCGTGCTCTGCGGTGGTGATGCTGTTGCCGAAAGGCGTGTTCATCACCACGACGCCCTTCTTCGACGCTTCGGGGATGTCGACATTGTCGACGCCGATCCCGGCGCGGCCAACGACCTTCAGATTGGTCGCGGCAGCGAGGACGTCGGCGGTCACCTTGGTCGCCGAGCGGATCGCGAGGCCGTCGTAATCGCCGATGATCGCGATCAGTTCGTCCCTGGTCTTGCCGGTGATCTCGTCGACCTGGATGCCGCGCTCCTTGAATATCTGCGCGGCCTTGGGGTCCATCTTGTCGCTGATGAGGACTTTGGGTGTGGTCATTTCGATGACTTTCAAAAGCGTCGTTCGTCCTGAGCCTGTCGAAGGACAGTTCTTCTTTTTGGACGTCGGAAGAAAAGGGCGGCCCTTCGACAAGCTCAGGGCCAACGGAAAAGAGGGAGCGTCACGCCGACAGTTCGGCGTAGGCCCAGTCGAGCCACGGCCCGAGCGCTTCGATGTCGGCGGTATCGACGGTCGCGCCGCACCAGATGCGCAGGCCCGGCGGGGCATCGCGATAGCCCGCGATGTCATAGGCCGCGCCCTCCGCTTCGAGCAGGCCGGCGAATTTCTTGATGAAATCCGCGTCCGCGCCGGCGACCGACAGGCAGACCGAGGTTTTCGACCGGCTCGCCGAATCGGCCGCGAGGTGGCTCAGCCAGTCGCGATCCGCAACGATCGCGTCGAGCGCCGCGGCGTTCGCATCGCTGCGCGCCTTCAGGCCGTCGAGCCCGCCGAGCGACTTCGCCCATTCGAGCGCGAAGATCGCATCCTCGACCGCGAGCATCGACGGGGTGTTGATCGTCTCGCCCTTGAACACGCCCTCGGTCAGCTTGCCGCCCTTCGTCAGGCGGAACACCTTGGGCAGCGGCCATGCGGGGGTGTGGCTTTCGAGCCGCTCGACCGCGCGTGGGCCGAGGATCAGCACGCCGTGCGCGCCTTCGCCGCCCAGCACTTTCTGCCAGCTGAAGGTCGCGACGTCGATCTTGTCCCACGGCAGGTCATAGGCGAACACGGCGCTGGTCGCGTCGGCGAAGCACAGGCCTTCGCGGTCCGCGGCGATCCAGTCGCCGTCCGGCACGCGCACGCCGCTGGTGGTGCCGTTCCAGGTGAACAGCACGTCATTCGACCAGTCGACCTGGTTCAGGTCGGGAAGCTGGCCGTAATCGGCGCGGACGACCGTCGGGTCGAGCTTGAGCTGCTTCGCGGCATCGGTGATCCAACCTTCACCGAAGCTTTCCCAGGCCAGCGCCGTGACCGGCCGCGCGCCCAGCATCGTCCACATCGCCATTTCGAACGCGCCGGTGTCCGATCCGGGGACGATGCCGATGCGGTGCGTGTCGGGCAGGCGCAGCATCTCGCGCATCAGGTCGATGCAAAGGGCGAGACGCGCCTTGCCGATCTTCGCACGATGCGAACGGCCGAGCGATTCAGTAGCGATCTTCTGGGGGGACCAGCCCGGCGGCTTGGCGCAGGGACCGGAAGAGAAAAAGGGGCGCGCAGGCTTGGCCTGCGGTTTACGCACTTCAGTCATGTCAACTCTCCTTACAGAGAGCACGCGCGGCGTTGGGACCGCGTGGCCCGGCGCCGCGTTTAAGGAGGAGGGCGCAACTGTCAAATGATTTGTGCGGGCGGCGGCGATGCGGGGGCTTTCGCCCGCCGATCTCCATCGCCGAGAATAGAGGGGCATCGC
>NZ_BCUA01000112.1 GCF_001591045.1 Sphingopyxis granuli NBRC 100800
TTTCTTTCGCGGACGCAAGAAGAAGGACGGTGCTTCGACAAGCTCAGCACGAACGGCTGAGAGGGTGTGTCAGATTTCACGCACGTCGCGCTAAAGTCAGCGCAGCCGGCGCTTCCAGAATCGCCAGTCGCCGCGCCCGCTGAGCACCCCCGAACGGAAGAGGCGCACCGAAAGATAGACGACGAGCGCGACCCACAGCGCCTGCCAGCCGAGCGCGAGCAGGTGGATGCCGCGCGCCTCGTCGGTCGCCGCGCGCGCCGCCATCGCCAGCGGCGAGGAGAAGGGGAATATCTGCGCGAAGGTCGCGAGGCCGCTGCCCGGCGCGCTGGCCCCGGCCGACGACAGGCTGAACATCGCGACCTGGAAGATGGTGATCGGCAGGCTGAGCATCTGGATCTCGCGCACCGTGCCCGCCTGCGAGCCGATGCCCAGGAACACCGCGCCGAGCAGCAGGAAGGCCATGACGAAATAGGCGAAGCCGATGGCGAGGAAGAAGGGCCAGCCGGTCGCCGGCGCGGTCGCCAGCGCCGGGACGGGCGCCGCGCCGGCGGCGGCGAGCGCCGCGGGGTCGAGCCCGGCCGCATAGATCAGCCCGGCCACGACCGCGATCGCCAGCCAGAAGGCGATGAAGAGGATCGCGACCCCCAGCATGCCGAGCAGCTTGCCGAGAAACACGCCTTCGAGCGGCACCGCGGCGGCGAGGATCTCGATCACCTTGTTGCCCTTTTCCTCGGCCAGCGAACTCACCGTCTGTCCGGCGAGCAGCAGGGTCAGGAGGAAGATCACGAACACCGCGGCGAAGCCGATCGATTGTTGCAGCGCGACGCTGGTGCCGCCGCTGGCGAGCGCCTCGAAACGCGGCGTGACGGGCGGCGGCGGGCCCGCCGCGCGGCTGTGCAGCGCCTCGCCGGCGAGCAGTGCCAGATAACGGCCGGCGCTGCCGCCCGCCTCGCGCTCGACGATATGCGGGGCGGCGAGCGCGCCGATCATCACCGCATAGGTATCGCTGCCCTTTTCATGCGCGATCGCGACCGGGTCGGCGTTCGCGGGCGTGGCGGCGCGCAGTTCGAGCGTCGCCGGCGGGCGCGGCATCGCGGCGCGCAGGCGCGCATCGGCGGCGCGCAGCGCTTCGAGATCGGCGGCATCGGCGACCGCGACGATGCGGCCGGTGCCGCGCGCGCTGTCCGCAAGTTGCGACGCGCCCATGCCCCCCGCCAGCCCCATGCCGAGCATGAACAGCGGCGCGAGCAGGAAGAGCAGGAAGGTCGGCGTCGCGACGATCGCCAGAAAGTCGCGCCGCGCAACGACGGTCATCGTGCGAAGGAAGGGGGTCATGCGGCGGCCTCCTCGATCGCCGCATCCTCTGCGTCGGCGTGAAAGCCGGCATCGACCTGGCGGACGATGTGGACGAAGGCGTCGTGCAGCGCCGGGCGGCTGATCGACAGGCCGGTCACCCCGAACCCGCTCGCGGTAATGCGGGCGAGCAACGGTTCGACGTCGGCATCGCCGATCGCGAAATGCCACGCCTCGCCATGCGGTTCGGCGGCGGCGGGGAGCAGCGCGCGAATCGCCGATGCCTCGGCCGCGACGCGGGGGGTGTAGCGCACCTGCATCGGCAGCAGCGCGCGCGCATCGTCGACGCTGCCCTCGAAGCGCCGCTGCGCGCGCGCGATGATCGCGATCCGGTCGCACAGCCGCTCGGCATGCGCCATCACATGGGTGGAAAAGAGGATCGTCGCGCCGCGCTCCCGCTCGCGCCGTACCAGCGCTTCGAGTCGCTCCTGGTTGACCGGGTCGAGGCCGGAGAAAGGCTCGTCGAGCACGATCAGGTCGGGCGCATGGACGATCGAGCCGATGAGCTGGACCATCTGCGCCATGCCCTTCGACATCTTGCGGATCTTTTCGTCGATCACGCGTTCGAGGCCGAGCTCGGCCATGAAGCCGGCGGCGCGGCGGCGCCCCTCGGACCAGTCGAGCCCGCGCAGCGCGCCCATGAAGGCGATGGCTTCGCGCGCCTTCATGCCCGGATAGAGCCCGCGTTCCTCGGGCAGGTAGCCGATGCGGTGGCGCACCGATTGCGGCGTATGGCCGCCGAGCAGCCGGCTGACCCCGGCATCGGGATCGATGATGCCCAGCATCATCCGCAGGCTGGTCGTCTTGCCCGCGCCATTGGGGCCGAGCACGCCGTAGATGCTGCCCGCCGGCACCGCGAGATCGACACCGTCGACGGCCTTGAACGCGCCGAAATATTTGGTGAGGCTGGTCGCCTCGACGCTGCAATCGCTCAAAATCCGGTCCCCGATCCCAATGCCGCGACACTATGGCATGGCGCGTCGGCTGTCGTATAGGGCCGCAATGGTTTCAGACGCCTTGCCAACGCCCGAAGGACGGCTCGAAGAACGGCTCGAAGCGGTCGCGCGCGCATACGGCTTCGCGGCGTTCGGCATCGCCGACGCCGGGGCGGCGCCGCAGACCGCCGCGCGGCTGAACGCCTGGCTGGCCGATGGATGCCATGGCGACATGATCTGGATGGAGGGGCGCGCCGCTCAGCGCGGGTCGCCGCGCGGCCTGTGGCCCGAGGTGCGGTCGGTGATCGCGCTCGGGATGAACTATGCCCCCGCCGCCGATCCGCTGGCGCTGGCGGCGCACCCCGATCGCGGGCGCATCTCGGTCTATGCGCAGGGCACCGACTATCATGACGTCGTGAAAAAGGCGCTGAAGGCGGTCGCGCGCTGGCTGGTCGCCGAGGTGCCGGGCGCCGAGGTCAAGGTGTTCGTCGACACCGCGCCGGTGATGGAAAAGCCGCTCGCCGCCGCGGCCGGGCTCGGCTGGCAGGGCAAGCACAGCAATCTGGTCAGCCGCGATCATGGCAGCTGGCTGTTCCTCGGCGCCATCTATACGACGCTGGCGCTTGGGCCCGGCGCGCCGGGGCGCGACCGCTGCGGGCGCTGCCGCGCCTGCCAGGACGCCTGTCCGACGCAGGCCTTTCCGGCGCCCTATCGCGTCGATGCGCGGCGCTGCATCTCCTATCTCACGATCGAGCATGCTGGGCCGATCCCGGTCGCGCTGCGGCGGGCGATCGGCAACCGCGTCTATGGCTGCGACGATTGCCTCGCGGTGTGCCCGTGGAACAAGTTCGCGGACACCGCGCACCGCCACCGCGCCTTCCTGCCGCGCGCCGAGCTGGCGGCGCCGTCGCTCGCCGACCTGCTCGCGCTCGACGATGCGGGGTTCCGGCAGGTGTTCGCGGGGTCGCCGATCAAGCGCATCGGGCGCGACCGCATGGTGCGCAATGCCGCGATCGCGGCGGGCAACAGCGGCGACCCGCGCTTTCGCCCGCGCCTGACCGAACTGACCGGCGATGCCTCGCCCGTGGTCGCCGAGGCGGCGGCGTGGGCGCTGACGGAGCTGTCCGCTGTGTTGACGCCCTAACGTCTCAACGCGCCGATGCAGCCGTCGACATTGGTGTCGCGCCCGTCGGGGGTGCGCGCGTCGACATGGGTGGCGACCGGCGTCGCGCCGACGCGCGGCGGATAATAATAGACGTCGATCGTGCACGCCGATCCGGCGAACTGCAGCTTGCGGCCCGCGCCTTCGGTGACGTCGAGCCGGGGCTTTCCGAACAGGCGGATCGTGCTGTCGGCGTCGCGGCCGACCAGGTTGTTGTTCTGGGTGATGCGGGGCGTGCTTGGCGGAAAGACGGTCGGCGTCGGGGGCGCGGCGGGACGCGGCACCGCGGTGGCGGCGCAGCCGGAGAGCGTGGCGGCGATCGCGGCGGCGGCGAACGGGCGGTGGCTGCGGATCATCCTCGGTCCTTCATGGTCGGCGCCCGCCGGGGCAGGTGGAGCAGGTGGACGGCCATAGCCGCGCTGACGATCGGCGCCAACAGGTTGACGACGGGGACCAGGAAAGATGCGGCGGACAGCAGGCCCGCCGTCCAGCGCGCGCCGCGGTCGAAGCGCGGCCGGTCCGGGTGGCGCGCGAGCACCATCGCCTCGAGATCGCGGCCGAGCAGCAGCGCGTTGACGCCGAGCGCGAGCAGCACCGTGCCGACCCCGGTGACCAGCAGCAGGATGTAGAAGGGCAGCGCGACGAGGTTGCCGGCGATCAGCCGGCCGAGCGAGGCGAGCGCGAGGCGGATGCCGCGGCCCCAGCCGACCGGCACCGCGCCCCCCGCGGCGGCGGGATAGTGGCGCCCCTCGACCTCGGCGACGATCCCGTCGGCGAACAGGCCGACGACGACGATCGCGGCGGCGCGGAACAGCAGCCAGCTCCCGGCGACGAGCAGCAGCACCAGCAGCGCGCTCGCCATGTCGGTGCCGCTTTCGCCGAGCCACCGCCCGTGATCGAGCAGCCGGCGCGCGGCGAACAGGATCGCCGCGCCGGCGGCCACGAAGAGCAGCAGCGTCAGCGCGAGGCTGAGCGCGAGGATGCGTAGCACGCGCGCGTTCGGCAGGTCGCGGAGCGCGAGCAGAAAGGCTTGGACGGCGCGGGCCATGGCGCAGCGATGGCGCGGAGCGGCGGGCCGCGTCAAGCGCCGCGCTTGCCTTGCGCCGCGCAGCCGCTTAAGGCGCGCGCAGTTTTCCCCCACATGACAGGATCATCCATGGCCTCCACCGCCCGTTTCGACGTCGTTGCGATCGGCAACGCGATCGTCGACGTCATCGCCCGCGCCGACGACGCGCTGATCGCCGCCGAGGGGCTGGTCAAGGGATCGATGCGGCTGATCGACGCCGCGGAGGCCGCGCGCCTCTATGAAGCGATGGGGCCGGCGGTCGAGATGTCGGGCGGCTCGGCGGCGAACACGCTCGCGGGCATGGCGGCGCTCGGGCGCCGGTGCGCCTTCATCGGGCAGGTCGCCGACGACCAGCTCGGCGGGGTCTTCACGCACGATCTGCGCACGCTGGGCGTCGCCTACGACACGCCGCCGCTGGCGGGCGGGGCGCCGACCGCGCGCTGCCTGATCCTCGTCACCCCCGACGGCCAGCGCACGATGAACACCTTCCTCGGCGCCAGCCATCTGCTGGGCCGCGAGATGATCGACGAGGCGCTGATCGCCGCGTCGGACATCCTCTACCTCGAAGGCTATCTGTGGGATCCGCCGCTGTCGCGCGCGGCGATGCGGCGCGCGATCGACGTGGCGCGCGCGGCGGGGGGCAAGGTCGCCTTCACCCTGTCCGACGCCTTCATCATCGACCGCCACGGCGAGGATTTCCGCGCGCTGATCGCCGAGGGGCTGTTCGACATCCTGTTCGCCAACGAGGTCGAGATCTGCGCGCTGGCGGAGGAAACCGACTTCGAGGCCGCGGTCGCGCGCATCGCGCCGCAGGTGCCGCTGCTCGTCGTGACGCGCAGCGAAAAGGGCGCGATCGCGCTGACCGGCGGCACGCGCACCGAGGTGAAGGCGGAACCGATCGACGCGGTGGTCGACACCACCGGCGCCGGCGACCTGTTCGCCGCGGGCTTCCTCGCCGGCCATGCCGAGGGCCGGCCGGTCGCCGACTGCCTGACGATGGGCGCTGTCTGCGCGCGCGAGATCATCGCGCAGGTCGGCCCGCGCGCGCAGACCGACCTCAAGGCAAAGGTCGCCGAACGCCTGGCATAGGCCCGGGGCCGATTCAGCCGGCGGGCGCTTCCGCCGGCTCGGGGTGCTTGCGGAACAGCGCGCGGTCGGCGGGGCCGAAGCCGCGCGTCCAGATCAGCCAGCCGTAGATGCCGAGGATGAAGGGGATGCCGAACAGCAGTTCGGCCCACTCGGGCAGCTTGGTCGCCCCCCAGCCGAGGATCGCCGCGCCCGCGGTCGCCCAGACGAGCGCCCAGCGCAGGCTGTTGACCGGCGCGTGCAGGATGCGCGCGAGCAGCCACGCCTTGGCGACCGACGCGAAGCCGAGCGCGAGCATCAGCGCGAGCGCGACCGCGGCGGCATAGTGGATCGGGGCGAGGCCCATCGACCGGGCGACGAGGATCAGCGTCACGCTGAGCGCCGCCTGGAGCGCCAGCGTCGCGAGGCTGATCACCAGGTTGCGGTGCCGCGCGACATAGACCAGCGCCGCCTCGCTGACCACCGCGGTCGCGGCGACGACCTCGGCCGCGAGCAGGAAGGCGAGCGCGGTGGTGCCGCTGACGAATTCGGGGCCGACGAGCCCCATCACCGCCTCGCCCGGAATGCCGAGCGCGAGCGCGACCCCGGCCTGCGCGGCGATGATCCAGAAACCGACCTGGCTGACCTGCGCGGCAACGGCGCCCAGCCGCTTTTCGGCGAGGTTGCGGGTGATGACGGGGCCGAGGATCGGTTCGAAGCTGGTCTTGAGCTTCTGCGGCAGCGAGGCGACCTGCTGCGCCATGTAATAGATGCCGTAGATGGCGGGCGAGGTGAACTGGCCGAGGATGAAGAGATCGAGCCGCCGCGTGCCCCATTCGATCGCGTCGGCGGCGGCGAGCGGCGCGTTGCGGCGCGCCAGCGAGATGAGCTGCGCGGGGTGCGGCCGCCAGACGCCGGGCCCGCCATAATGGCGAACCATCGGGACGAGCGCGGTGAAGAAGGTCGCGATCATCGCGGCGGCGTAGGAAAGGATCAGCCCGTCGCGCAGCGAATAGAAGGCGAAGCCGAACGCCGCGAAGCTGATCACCCACGGCTCGACGACCGAGCGCGCGCGCACCGTCGCGCCGATGTCGTAGCGATAGGCGCAGGCGGCGAGCGCGATGTCGGCGCCGGCGATCGCGAACACCGTCGTCGCCATCCAGCGATCCCAGCCCGCGACATCGCCCGCGGGGAACATGAGCTGCGGAAAGGCGAAGAGGATCGCCGAGCCCGCCGCCGAGGCGACGAAGGCGACGAACATGCCGTCCCACACGACGATGCGATGGTCGGCGCCGGGGGCGCTCAGCTGTTCGGCGAGCCCGCGCTTGAGCCCGAGCGTCGCGAGCTGCGCGACCAGTTCGATGACGAGCACGGCGAAGGCGAAGCGCCCGACCGCCTCCGGTCCGTACCAGCGGCCCGCGAAATAGAGGAAGGGCAGGCGCGCGACGAGGCGCAGGAGGAAGCCGAGAAAATTGGTCCGCCCGCCCTTGGCGAGCGCCGCGGCGTCGGCATCGGCCAGCGGCGCAGGCGGCGCGGCCGAATCGGGGGTGCGCGTTGCCGCACTGTCCGTCTGGCTCAAGCCTGGCGCCCCTTCTGCTTTTCCCCGCCCGTCCGTTTAGCGCGCCGCGGCGGGGCAGGCAATTGCGCGCGGTATGTCATCGGCGGTGTCTCACGCGCCTTCGCGTCGCAGCGGGCGGCTGAGCAGGGCCTGAATGGCCTGGGCGACCCCCGTCTCGCCCGCGACCAGCCGCGCGACGGTGTCGGTGATCGGCATGTCGATGCCCCCGGCGCGGGCCGCCTCGGCGATCACCGGCGCGCTGAACGCGCCCTCGGCCACGGTGCGGCGGTCGCGCATCAGGACGGCGGCGCTTCCCCCGCGCCCGAGTCCCTGGCCGAGCGCGAAATTGCGCGAATTGGACGAGGTGCAGGTGAGGACGAGATCGCCGAGCCCGGCCAGTCCCGCGAGCGTTTCGGCCTGGGCGCCGCGCGCGAGGCCGAAGCGCGTCATCTCCGCGAAGCCGCGGCTGATTAGCGCGGCGCGCGCATTCAGCCCCAGCCCGGCCCCATCGACGATGCCGCAGGCGATCGCGAGGATATTCTTGACCGCCCCGCCGATCTCCGCACCGATCATGTCGGTCGAGGCATAGGGGCGGAAATGCGGGCGCGCGAGCGCGCGGGCCAGCGCATCGGCGAGCGCCGGATCGGCCGCGGCCAGCGTGATCGCGGTCGGCAGCCCGGCGGCGACCTCGTGCGCGAAGGTGGGGCCCGAGAGGACGGCGAGCGGCCGTTCGGGAAACAGCGCGCGGGCGATGTCGACCGGAAAGGCGAAGCTGCCCGCCTCCATCCCCTTGCTGCAGAAGATCAGCGGCGCGGTGTCCGTCGGCAGGTCGGCCAGGACGGCGCGCAGATAGGGCACGGGCACGACGATCAGCAGCGCGTCGAGGCCGGCGAGGTCGGCCAGATCGCCGGTCGCGCGCAGCGACGGCGAGAGCGGCGCGCCGGGCAGGAAGAGCGGATTGCGATGCTCGGCATTGATCGCCGCCGTGACCTCCGCCTCGCGCGCCCACAGCAGCACCGGAGCGCCGTCGGCCGCGAGCAATTGCGCGAGCGCGGTCCCCCACGCCCCCCCGCCGATAACGCCGAAGCGGGCGAAGGACGTCATGCCTTCACCCCGGCGCCGCGCACGGCCTCGGCGGCGGGATCGAGCGGCCAGCGCGGGCGCGCGGCGACGTCGAGCGGATCGGTCAGCCCGGCGGCGAAGCGCTCGGCGCCCGCCCAGGCGATCATCGCGCCATTGTCGGTGCACAGCCACAGCGGCGGCGCGACGAAGCGCCTGTCGAAGCGGTGCGCGAGGTCGGCGAGCGCGGTGCGGATCGCGCCGTTGGCGGCGACGCCCCCCGCGACGACGAAGGCGGTGGCCCTGGGACAGGCGGCGAGCGCGATGCGGCTGCGGTCGACGAGGCAGTCGACGACCGCCTGCTGGAAGGAGGCGGCGAGGTCGGCGGTGCGATGCTCGCCCGAGGCCGCCGCGCGCGCGACCGCGCTCTTGAGCCCGGCGAAGGAGAAATGCGGCTCGGCGCTGCCGACGAGCGGACGCGGCAGCGGCACCGCGCGCGGGTCGCCGTCCCGCGCGATGCGTTCGACCGCCGGTCCGCCCGGATAGCCGAGCCCGAGCAGCTTCGCGGTCTTGTCGAACGCCTCGCCCGCCGCATCGTCGATCGTCGTCGCGAGGCGGCGATAGGCCCCGACGCCCTCGACGAGCAGCAGCTGGCAATGGCCGCCCGAGACGAGCAGCAGCAGATAGGGAAAGGCCAGTTCCGCATCGGTGAGGCGCGGGCTGAGCGCGTGGCCTTCGAGATGATTGACCGCGATCAGCGGCTTGTCCGCCGCGTGCGCGAGCGCCTTGCCGGTGACGAGCCCGACCATCACCCCGCCGATCAGGCCGGGACCGGCGGTCGCGGCGATCGCGTCGACGTCCGCCAGCGCGAGTCCCGCATCGGCGAGCACGGCTTCGACGAGCGGGGCGAGGCGGTCGACATGCGCGCGCGCCGCGATCTCCGGCACCACGCCGCCATAGGGGCGATGCTCGGCCTCCTGCCCGGCGACGCGATGCGCGAGGATGCGGCGGTTCGTGTCCACCAGGGCGGCCGCGGTTTCGTCGCAGCTCGATTCGAGGCCGAGGATCAGGGTCATATTGCTGCGCAACCCATACCCGCCCCTTTATCGGCAGGGCAAGCC
>NZ_BCUA01000113.1 GCF_001591045.1 Sphingopyxis granuli NBRC 100800
GGCTTTCGCCGGGGAACGCTCACCTGTCGGAAGGGGATGATTGCCTATGCCCTTCCCGGCAAGCAAGGCTCGTGCCCCTGTCGAAGCCGGGGTCAGATGAGGTTGCGCGGCCCCGCGTGGACCCCGGCTTTCGCCGGGGAACGGCTCGTTCGAAAAGGGGTGACGAGGAAGAGAAGCGCGTCAGATCAAAGCCCGGATCGCGTCGTTTTCATGGACATGCACGCCGGACTCCCCCTGCCCCGAAAGCCGCACGATCGCACGCGCGACAGTCGCCGCGGGGATCGAGCGATAGCGGCGCAGCGTGCCATGGAGCAGCGCGTTGGTGAAAGGCGCGGCCATCATAGCGATCCCCTCGCCGAGCCGTGGCGCCCCTTCGCGTGTGCCCGTCAGCAGGCCGGGGCGAAGAATATCGAGACGCACGAAATCGAGCGCGCGCAAGTCCGCCTCCATCTCACCCTTGGTGCGCAGGTAGAAATTGCGACTCTTCGCCGAGGCGCCGACCGAGCTGACGACGATCATCTGGCGGGCGCCGCCCAGCCGCGCACCGCGCGCCGCGGCGAGCACCAGGTCGTGATCGACCGCGCGAAACGCCGCCTGCGATCCTGCCTGCCGGATCGTCGTGCCGAGGCAGCAGATCAGGGTCGCCGGCCGTTCGGCGGCGATGATATCGGCCCAGCGTTCCAGCGGCGCGACGAGCGCGTGCCCATCCGGCGCCCCATCGACCGCGCGCCGCGCGAGGATGGTCAGCGGGCGGTCGTCCATCGCCGCGACTACCCCACGTCCGACGAGACCGGTCGCACCGATCAGCAAGATGTCAGGGGATGCCATGGCCGAAGCTTAGCGGCGCGGGCGCGGTTGGCAATGCGGCGGGTGTATGTTTCGCGCAGAGACGCAGAGGCCGCAGAGATGAGGTGGAAGAGGATTCACGCGGAGGCGCGGAGGCGTGGAGAGATTTTGCGCCCTCCCCCTCCCCATGTCGTTCCCGCGAAAGCGGGGATCCAGTTGCGACGCTGGCGATCCAACGCTGCCGCGCCGTTTATTCTTTTCGCTGGATTCCCGGTTTCGCGGGAATGACAAAGGGGAGTGGCGCCGAGCGAGGATGAGGAAGCGGAAGATGCGTTTGCGCGCTCTCTCCTCTTTCCGCGCCTTCGCATGCGCCAGAACTCTGCGCGCTCCGCGCCTCTGCGCGGATCTCATTCCAACGCCGCGCCGGTCAGGCGTGCGCCAGCGCCTCGGGCACCGCGTCCCGGCCGAAAATCTCCGCAAAGCGGTCGATGGCGAAGCGGTCGGTCATCCCGGCGATATAGTCACCGATATGACGCACCGTCGCACCGTCGCCTTCGGGCAGGCGCGATCCCCAATCCTCCCCCATCAGGCGCGGATCGGCCGCATAGGCTTCGAACAGCCGCGACACGACCTCCTTCGCTCCCGCTGCCGCCGCGAGTTGCGAGGGGTGATGGTAGAGGTTCGCATACATGAAGCGCTTGAGGTCGCGTTCCTGCCGCGCCAGATCGTCCGAGAAATCGCCGAGGGTCCGGCCCGCGGCGCGGACCTCGGCGACGCTCGCGACACCGGAGGCGGCGACATTGGTCCCGGTCGCGGCGATCACGTCGTTGACCATCACCCCGATCTGGTCGCGCACCAGCTCACGCAGCAGCCGGTCGCGCGGCGCGCCGGGAAAGCGCTTCTCGACCGCACGATAATTGGCGGCCACGAAGGGCTGCGCCATCAACTGGTCGAGCGTCAGCAGACCGGCGCGCAGCCCGTCGTCGATGTCGTGATTGTCATAGGCGATGTCGTCGGCCACCGCGGCGACCTGCGCCTCCAGGCTGGCATGGCTGGACAGGTCGAGCGGGAATTCGGCATCGATCTCGGCCAGCGCCCATCCCGGATGGCGCACCGGGCCGTTGTGCTTGGCCAGTCCCTCGAGCGTTTCCCACGTCAGGTTGAGCCCGTCGAAGCGCGGATAGGGGCATTCGATCCGCGCCAGCGTGCGCAGCGTGTGGCCGTTGTGGTCGAACCCGCCGTGCGCCCGCATCGCATCCTTCAGCGCGGCCTCCCCCGCATGGCCGAAAGGCGGATGCCCGATATCGTGCGCGAGGCACAGCGCCTCGGTCAGATCCTCGTTGAGGCCGAGCGCGCGCGCGATGCCGCGACCGATCTGCGCCACCTCTATGCTGTGGGTCAGGCGGACGCGGTAATGATCGCCGTCGGGGGCGACGAACACCTGCGTCTTGTGGCGCAGGCGGCGGAAGGCGATCGAGTGGATGACGCGGTCGCGGTCGCGCTGAAAGGCGTCGCGCGGGCCGCGCACGCCGTGCCCCGGCTCCGCATGGAGGCGGCCGCGCGTGCGCGCGGGGTCGCTCGCGCACATCGCGAGCGTCATTTCACGGGATCGACGGTCTCGCCCGCCTCGCTGTTGAACAGGAAGCCGTCGCCGCCCGCCTTCTTGTAGTCGGCGAGCCAGTCCTGCGCCGCCTTCTTGCTGGCGAAGGGACCGACGAGCAGGCGGCGCGTCCGGCCCCATTCGGCGGTGGCGCCCGCCTTGCCCTTGAAGAGATCGGCGTTCTTCTTCGCGAAACGGTTGTAGTCGAAGGCCAGCGCCTTTTCGTTGGCGCCGGTGGCGATCTGGACCCACAGGCGTGCGGGGTTCGCCTTTTTCTTCGCCGCTTCCTCCTTCGCCTTGGCGTCGGCTTCGGCCTTTGCCTTGGCGGCCGCCTCTTCCTTCTCGCGCTTCGCGGCCTCGGCGGCCTCGGCCTTGCGCTTCTCCGCCTGGAGCATCGCCAGCGTGTCGGCACCGATCGCATTGTCGGGCCGCGCCAGTTCCTCGGGCGGAATCTCGATCGAACCGATGATGGCGGCGAGCGATGCGAGCGGCGCCGCGGCGGTCGGCTTCGCCACGGCCGCGGCGGGATCGGGCGGCGGCGCGGCGGCGATGGCGGGCGCGGCCGATGGCGACGGCGGAACGGCGGCGCCCGGCGACGGCGCACCGCTGCCACCGACCGAGAAGCCGGGACCGACCGGCCCCGACGCATGGTTGACCGCGACGCCGATCGGCGCCGTGCTGTTCGTGGGCGGCGGAACGGACTGCGCGGGAGCGGGCGACGGAGCCTGCTGTGTGGACGGGAGCGCGGGCTTGCGTTCCGCTGGGGTCGGGGTCGATGCCGCGGAGGTAGCCGGCGGCGTGGCTCGCGGCTGCGGCCGGGTGTCGGGAGACGTCGCGGCGAGCGCCGGAACCCGCCGCGCGGGCGAAGGGGCGGCAGCACCGGCACGCCCGCGCTCGGACCGCTGGCCGCTGGCCGGGCGCCGCGCATCGACAGGCGCCGAAACGGGCGCAGGCGTCGGCGCGGGGGTCGCCGCCGCCATCTGCACCGGCTTGCGACGCGGACCGAGTTCGCCCGAAGGGAAGCGCCCGAAATGCGCCGCCGCCGCCTGCTGCGCCGGGTTGAGCCGGTCGAGTTGGGTTAGGTAGGGGAGGATGTTTTGCGCGAGTTGTGGCGGCATCGTCGCGTTGACGATGTCGGTCGCTTCCTTGTCGCGGCCGTTCATCGCGAGGATCATCGCGCGGACCCGCCAGGCGCCGCGGTCCTGCGCGCGCAGCTGCGGGGTCAGCATCTCCACCGCCCGGTCGGGATCGCCGCTGATCCCCAGCGACAGCGCATAGCGGCGCGTGACCTCTTCATTCGGGCCGAGCGACAGCGCGAGTTGATAGTCGCGCTGCGCCGCGTCCTGCTGCCCGAGCAGGTCGCGCGCGAGCCCGCGGTCGGCGAGGAACAGGCGTTCGGGCGCGCCCAGCAACTGCGCCTCCCCGAAATAGTCGAGCGCGCGGGTCGGATTCTCCATGCGGACCATCGTCGATCCGAGCGCCGCCTTCACCGCCCCGTCGCGCGGATTCGCCTTTTCCGCGCGGACGAGAAAGCCGAGCGCGGCGCGATAATCCTCGAGATCGATCGAGGCGCGGCCGGCATCGAGCAGCGCGCCGGGATCGGACCCGTTCGCCGCGATGCGGGGGATCGCCGACGACAGAAGGGTGCGCGCCGCGGTCCGCTTCTCCATCGCCGCTTTGGTCGCCGCGTCGGGCTGGCTCGCCTGCAACGCCATGGCCGGCCCCGCCGCCGCCGTTCCCAACAGCAGCAGCGTGGCGAAAGCCGTGGCGCGGCGGCGTGCACGTCCCGACCCGGAAGGTGCTCCAGCCGTCAATTTCGATCGCCACATGGGCAAAGTCATCCCGATCTACGGTCCGCCCCTGCCCGTCGCAGCGGCCGCTCGATAAACCCCGTTACTGGTTGTTCTGCCGCCCCAGGAAGCGCGGGATATCGACCCCGTCCTCCTTCTTCGCGGCATCGGCATCGGACGATGCCACGCCGCGCGACAGGCGCGACATGCGCTCGAACAGCGTTCCGCCGCCGATCGGACGCGCCGGGCTTTCGCCCGCCGGTGCGGCGTCGGGTGCGGGCGCCGCCGGGGCGGGCCGATAATCCGCCTCGGGCGTCGCGGCGGGTTCGCCGAGCACCAGTTCGCCGGTGGTGTCGTCATAGGTCGCGGCAACCTGCGAAAGCTCCATCGGCTCTTCCTCGGCCGGCGCGGGCGCAGGGGTCGGCGCGGTTTCGGCCGCCGGTGCATCGCTGATCGAAAAGCCGGGCTGCGGATCGCTGTCGGCATCGACCGCCGGTTCGGCGGCGGGCGATTCCTCGACGGGGCGTTCCTCGACCAGCGGCTCGATCGCTTCCTCCGCCACCGGCGCCGGCGCCGCGGCGCGGCCCGGCTGGAAGGAGAAGCTGCGTGCCGCGGGCGCGGGCGCCGCCGCACTGTCGCCGGTCCCGTCGATGCCGGTCGCGACGACCGACACGCGGATCTTGCCTTCGAGCGCTTCGTTGAAGGCGCTGCCCCAGATGATGTTGGCGTCGGGATCGACCAGCTCGCGGATATGGTTCGCGGCCTCGTCGACTTCCATCAGGCGCATGTCCTCGCCGCCGACGATCGACACGATCACGCCCTTCGCGCCCGCCATCGACACGCCGTCGAGCAGCGGGTTGGCGATCGCCTTCTGCGCCGCCTCCAGCGCGCGGCCGTCGCCTTCGGCCTCGCCGGTGCCCATCATCGCCTTGCCCATTTCGCGCATCACGCTGCGCACGTCGGCGAAGTCGAGGTTGATCAGGCCGGGCATGACCATCAGGTCGGTGATGCCGCGCACGCCCTGTTGCAGCACCTCGTCCGCCATCGAGAAGGCTTCCTTGAAGGTCGTGTTGGGGTTCGCGACGAGGAAGAGATTCTGGTTGGGGATGACGATCAGCGTGTCGACATGTTCCTGCAGCTCGGCGATGCCCGCCTCTGCCGACCGCATGCGGCGCTGGCCTTCGAAGGTGAAGGGCTTGGTGACGACGCCGACGGTCAGGATGCCGCGGTCGCGCGCCGCCTTCGCGATCACCGGCGCCGCGCCGGTGCCGGTGCCGCCGCCCATGCCCGCCGCGACGAAGCACATGTGCGCGCCGTTCAGCGCCTCTTCGACCTGGCTGATGCTTTCCTCTGCCGCCGCGCGGCCGACCTCGGGCCGCGAGCCCGCGCCCAGTCCCTGCGTGATCTGGGTGCCGAGCTGGATGCGCCGTTCGGCCGGCGAGGCGTTGAGCGCCTGCGCGTCGGTGTTGGCGACGATGAAATCGACCCCCTCGACCCGCGCCGCGATCATGTTGGCGATGGCATTGCCCCCTGCGCCACCGACGCCGATCACGGCGATCCGCGGCTTCAGCTCGTCGACCTGCGGCGGGCCAATATCGATGCTCATCAAATAATCTCCCTGCAGCGGCGAACCCCTGCCGCCAGCCTCACCATGCGACCCAACGGGCGGTGGTCCCGCCGCCCGGATTCAAGGATGCGGACCCGTCTATGCCATGTTCGAGGTTTACCACAGACAGGGCCGCACTTAAGTCCCCGCATTGCACTATTGTGACGCCGGAATCACCCAAAAAATTAACCTTTCACGTTCGCTGCGATCAAAAGCTGCTTTTGAGCGCAGCCATCAACCGCTGGAGGATGCCGGCGCCCTTCGGGCGATAGATATCCTGCGCCATCATCGGCAGGTCGCGCAGGTCGACGGGGTCCGACGCGGCATAGAGAACCAGACCCGCCAGCGTCGCGAAAGCCGGTCCCGAGTGGGCATCGGGCAAGCCGTGCAAGCCGCGCGGTCGTCCGATGCGCGCGGCGCGGCCGAGCGCGCTCTGGGTATAGTCGGCAATGCCCTTGAGGTCGGCGCCGCCGCCGACCAGCACGACCTGCCGGCCCACCGGGCCGACGAAATGCAGGTCCTTGAGCGTCCGGCCGATCTCCCCCATCATCGTGTCGAGCCGCTGGCGGATCACCGCGACGAGCTGCGCGCGGGTGATGCGCGGCGATTCGCCCCCCGCGGGGGCGCCGGGATCGAGTTCGATCACCTCGTTGTTGTCGCGCGGGCTGGCGGACGCGGAGCCGTAGAAGCTCTGGAGCCGCTGCGCCTGGCTGCGGCGGATGCCGAAGGCGGAGGCGATGTCGTCGGTGATGTCGCTGGCGCCGAAGGGCAGCGACGCCATCTCGACGAGCATCCCCCCGGCATAGAGCGACACGGTCGTCACCGACGCGCCGAGTTCGACGAGCGCGACGCCGAGGTCGCGTTCCTCGTCCGACAGGCAGGCGAGCCCGGCCGCGATCGGCGCGGCGACCACGGCGTTGACGTCGAGATGCGCCTGCCGCACCGCGACCTCCAGATTCCGCACCGGCGCACCGTCGGCCATGATGATGTGGATGTCGACCCCCAGCCGGTCGGCGTGAAGCCCGATCGGATTCTTGACCCCGGCGAGCCCGTCGAGCGTGTAGAGCGCGGGCTGCGCGTGCAGGATCATCCGCCCTTCCGGGTCGATGCCGGCGCGGCCCGCGGCGAGCAGGTCGTCGACATCCTCCTGTTCGATGCGGTGGCCGCCGAGTTCGCTCTCGATCGGTGCGACGTCGCTGATCAGGCAGCCGGCGGAGAAGGATACCCACACATCGTCGATGTTGAGTCCCGCGATGCGCTCGGCCTGCTCGATCGCCTCGCGCACGACATGCTCGGTCTGCTCCATGTCGGCGACATAGCCGCGCTGGACGCCGCGACTCTCGCGCTGTCCGGTGCCGAGGACGTGCAGCTGGCCGTCGGCGGTCTGTCCCGCGATTAGCGCGCAGACCTTCCACGACCCGACATCGAGCGCGGTGATGATCTTTTCGATGCGCGGCGGCGCCATCGTCCTACCCCTCGTTCGCGGTGCTCGCCGCGACGGCATCGGCGGCCGCGCGCGCGGCGTCGAGCTTCGCGGGCGCCACCTGCCCCTCGTGCGGCAGGCGTAGCACGAAACGGCTGGGATCGCGCATGTCGAAGCGCAGGATGCCGCGGCCGAGCAGCCGGTTGGCGCCGTCCATATGCGCGAATTTGGCGAGCGCACGCTTCGCCTCCGTCTCGCCTTCGGGCAGCGACAGCGTCTCGCCGCTGCGGAACCGCAGGTCCCAGCGGCGGTTGCCGACCCAGGTCGCGCCCGCCAGCAGTTCCTTGAGGCTGCTCGCCTCTGCCAACAGCCGGTCGAGGTCCTGCGCGCGGCGGTTGGCGCTGGGGCCAATGACCAGCGGCAGGTCGGGCATGGTCGCGACCGAAACGGGTTCGAGGACGACGCCCTTTTCGTCGATCAGCGACAGGCGGCCCGCATTCTGCCAGATCGCGGCGGGGGAGCGCTCGACGATATCGACGACCAGCGTATCGGGCAGCCGCCGCGACACGCGCGCATCCTTGATCCAGCCATATTGCATCAGGTCGTGGCGCACGCCCTCCAGATCGACCGCCGCCATCGAGCGATCCTTCTGCGCGAGCGCGATGTCATAGACTTTCAGCCGGTCGATGCGGTCGGCGCCGACGACCTCGACCTTGCGCACCTGGAACCCCGCGCGGCCGACGGCCTGCGCCCATTCCTCCTGCACCTTTGCCGTCACCCCCGTCGCATGGGCGGCAAGTCCGGCGACCGCGAACAGGCTGAGGCCGATCGTCCAGTTGGCGATCCGCTGAAGCGTCGCGGGCCGCACCGGCAGCGCGTTGATGATCGCGTCGAGGCGCGAGGTCTGGACCCGCCTGCGCTTGCGCGGCGCCCGGACCGGGCGGCGCGGCGGGGCCTTGGCGCGCTTGATCCGCGTGCTGCTCACAGGGCGTCCTCCACGATGCGCTCGACCAGCTCGGCATAGTCGATGCCGATCGCGCGCGCCTGTTCGGGCACGAGACTGAGCGGCGTCATGCCGGGCTGGGTGTTGACCTCGAGCAGATAGATGCCCGCCAGGCCATGTTCGTCGTCCCAGCGGAAATCCGAGCGCGACGCCCCCTTGCAGCCGAGGATGCGATGCGCCTGGAGTGCCAGGTCCTTCATCCGCTGCGCCACCTCTTCGGGCACGTCGGCGGGGCAGACATGCTGGGTCAGGCCGTCGGTATATTTGGCGTCATAATCGTAGAAGCCCGACTTGACGCGCAATTCGGTGACGCCGAGCGGTTCGTCGCGCAGCACCGCGACGGTCAGTTCGCGCCCCTTGATGAAGGGTTCGGCCAGCAGCCGGTCGAACGCCTGCCACGGCCCCACGGCGTCGCGCGCGATCGGGTTGCCGTAATTGCTGTCGTCCCTGACGATGGCGACCCCGACCGACGAGCCTTCGTTGACGGGCTTCAGCACATAGGGACGCGGCAGCGGGTCGATGGAAAAGAGGCTTTCGCTGTCGACCATGGTCCCCGCCGGCATCGGAACGCCATGCGGCACCAGCGCCTGTTTCGTCAATTCCTTGTCGATCGCGATCACCGAGGTGACGAGGCCGCTGTGGGTGTATTTCAGGCCCATCAGGTCGAGCATGCCCTGCACCGTCCCGTCCTCGCCCGGCACGCCGTGGAGCGCGTTGAACACGACGTCGGGATTCGCCTCTGCCAGCCGCTGCGCGACGTCGCGGCCCATGTCGATGCGCGTCACGCGGTGCCCGCGCGATTCGAGCGCGTTGGCGATGCCCTTGCCGCTCATCAGCGACACCTCGCGCTCGGCGGACCAGCCGCCCATCAGCACGGCGACATGCCAGGGGCCGCGGGTCATCGGAAAGTCCTCCCCGCTTGCGGGGAGGTGGCAGGCGCGAAGCGGCTGACGGAGGGGGCGATCGCGGCCCGCCGACGCTGTTTGAGGACGCCAGCCCCCCCCCCCCCC
>NZ_BCUA01000114.1 GCF_001591045.1 Sphingopyxis granuli NBRC 100800
GGCTTTCGCCGGGGAACAGGTTTCTACCTGTCGAAAGGAGCTTGTTTCAGCATCCGTGGCCAGCCCTCCCGCTTTGCGCGGCATCTGCCGCAAGCGCGAGTCATGAATGCCGAAACAAGGCGAGCGTGACGAAGGAAACAAGTGTCGCGCCAGCCCGACCTGCGTCGAACGGCGTCACTCTCCGGAGTATGAGAGCCCCGCCGGTCAGGTCGCGATCAGCCGCCGTTCGCCGGCGAGCTTCAGCATCGCCTTCTGCAGCTTTTCGAACGCGCGCACCTCGATCTGACGGACGCGCTCGCGGCTGACGTCGTAGACCTGGCTCAGGTCCTCAAGCGTCTTGGGATCGTCGGTCAGGCGGCGTTCGGTCAGGATGTGGCGTTCGCGGTCGTTCAGCGTTTCGAGCGCTTCGCTGAGCAGCGCGTGGCGCACGTCGCGTTCCTCCGCCTCGGCGACGCGCTCGTCCTGCAGCGGGCCTTCGTCGCCGAGCAGATCCTGCCACTGGCTGTCACCGTCCTCGCCCATCGGGACGTTGAGCGACGTGTCGCCGCCCATCGCCATGCGGCGGTTCATGCTGACCACCTCGTCCTCGGTCACGCCGAGGTCGGTCGCGATCTTCGCGACATGCTCGGGGCTCAGGTCGCCGTCCTCGAACGCCTCGAGGTTGTTCTTCATCCGGCGGAGGTTGAAGAACAGCTTCTTCTGCGCCGCGGTGGTGCCCATCTTCACGAGGCTCCACGACCGCAGGATGAATTCCTGGATCGAGGCGCGAATCCACCACATCGCATAGGTGGCGAGGCGGAAGCCGCGGTCGGGGTCGAATTTCTTCACCCCCTGCATCAGGCCGATATTGCCCTCGCTGATCAGCTCGCTGACCGGCAGGCCATAGCCGCGATAGCCCATCGCGATCTTGGCGACGAGGCGCAGGTGCGAAGTCACGAGCTGTGCCGCGGCCTCGTTGTCGTCATGTTCCTGGAACCGCTTGGCGAGCATATATTCCTGCTCGGGCGTCAATAGGGGGAATTTGCGGATTTCGGCCAGATAGCGGTTCAGGCTCGCCTCACCGCCGAGCGCGGGCACCACAGCCGGAACGTTGCTTTTATTCGCCATTGGTAAAGTGTCTTCCCTAAAACCTGAAAATATCCTGCCGCGGTTGGCTCCGGCGGTCAAAATAGATTTTCATTCGAAACCTAAACGCGCAGTTCGTCGATCAGTTCCCGCATGTCCGCGGGCAGATCGCTGTCGAGTGCGATCCTTTTGCCAGTTACCGGATGAATAAAACCCAAATGGGCCGCGTGCAATGCCTGCCGCTCGAAACCCCGCGCTTTCAGCACGTCCGACAGCGGCTTGCGGGTGCGGCCATAGACCGGGTCGCCGACCAGCGGATGCCCGATATGCGCCATGTGGACGCGCACCTGGTGGGTGCGGCCGGTTTCGAGCCGGCATTCGACGACCGTCGCACCGCGCAGGGGTTCGATGGTGCGATAATGGGTGACGGCATGCTTGCCGCGCCCCGCGGCCACGACCGCCATCTTCTTGCGGTTCGTCGGCGAGCGGCCGAGCGCCGCCTCGACCGTGCCGTTCGCGGGCATCGGGCGCCCGGTCGCGATGGCGAGATAGCGGCGATCGATGCTGTGCGCCGCGAACTGCTTCGCCAGTCCCTCGTGCGCCTTGTCGTGCTTGGCGGCGACGATCAGCCCGCTGGTGTCCTTGTCGATGCGGTGGACGATGCCCGGCCGCGCCACGCCGCCGATTCCCGACAACTGCCCCGCGCAATGGTGGAGCAGCGCGTTGACCATCGTCCCGTCCAGATTGCCCGCGGCGGGGTGGACGACCATGCCCGCGGGCTTGTCGACGACGATCAGATGCTCGTCCTCATAAGCGATGACAAGGTCCAGGTCCTGCGCGACGTTGTGCGCGGGCGCGGGGGTCGGCACGCGCACTTCCAGCGTCGCGGGCGCTGCGGCTTTCGCCGCCGGGTCCCACAGCACCGTGCCGCGCGTGTCGGCGACCCGGCCGCCCTTGATCAGCGTCTTGACGCGCTCGCGCGACAGGTCGGGCAGCGCCTCGGCCAGCGCGCGATCGAGCCGCAGCCCGGCCGCGCTGTCCGCCAGCGTCACGGTCAAGATGGCGTCGTCCCCCTGCATCGGGGTCGATGTGGCTTCGGCGCGTCGAAATTCAAGGGGATCGCGCTTGCCCTTCGCCCCTTCGCTGCCGTAGGAGCGGCAGCGGACCGGGTCCGGTCCGCCCTGGGGGGAGCCTTCATCCATGACCGACGATCGCGTCGATTTCGCGTCCATGCTGGCCTCGCGCCTGTGCCACGATCTGCTCAGCCCGGTGGGCGCTTTCGCCAACGGGCTCGAACTGCTCGCCGACGAGCAGGACGCCGAAATGCGTGCGCGCGTTTTCGACCTGCTCGAACAGAGCGCGAGGACGTCGGCCAACAAGCTCAAATTCTTCCGCCTCGCTTTCGGTTCGGCGGGTGGGTTCGGCGATGCGGTGCCGCCCGACGAGGCGAAGGCGGCGATCGAGGGGATCATGGCCGACCGGCCGATCGAGCTGAACTGGATGATCGCCGACGAGCCGCTGCCCAAGCCGGCGGTCAAGATCATCCTCAACCTCGCGCTGATCCTCGTCGATGCGCTGGTGCGCGGCGGGCGGCTCGACATCGGCTGCGAAAAGGCGGGCGAGGGGATCGAGATCGCACTGCATGCCGAGGCCGAGCGCATCCTGGTCGACGCCGATGTCGAACGGCTGCTTTCCAAAGGCGAAGGGGCTGCCGCGATGACGTCGCGCACCGCGCCCGCCGCGCTCGTCCAGGCGGTCGCAGCGCAGAATGGCGGCACGGTGATGCTCGCGCGCGAGACTCCGACCTCGCTGCTCGTCGGGGCGGTGCTCAAGGGGGCCAGGCAAACCCTCCGTTAACCATTGTCGGCCATGGTGCGCGCAGGATTTTGGGGCGCACCGATACCGCGATGGACGATCTGCTGAACGATTTTCTGACCGAGACGTCGGAAATCCTTGCCGAAGCGGCGGGGGCGATCGTCGCGTGGGAGGCCGACCCCGCCGATCGCGAGCGGCTCGACGCGATCTTTCGGCTCGTCCACACGATCAAGGGCAGTTCGGGCTTTCTGGCCTTGCCGCGCGTCACGGCGCTGTCGCATGCCGCCGAGGATGCGCTCGACCAGGTCCGCCGCGGTAATCGCCCGGCCGACGCCATGCTCGTCACCGCGGTGCTGGCGATCGTCGACCGGCTGAGCGAGCTGTGCGACGTGCTGGGCCGCGACGGGGCGGAGCCCGCGGGCGACGACGGCGCGATCATCGCCGCGCTCGACGGCCGGCAGGCCGAAGCCGATCCGGCGGTCGAAGTCGCGGGCATCCCGCTTCGCCGCGAGGACGATCTGCTTGCCGACGGGCAGGGGTGGCGCTCGATCCGGGTGCCGCTGCCGCTGCTCGACAGCGTGATGACGGGGGTCACCGACATCGTCCTCGCGCGCAACGAATTCGCCCGGATGCTGCGCGAATCGGGGGCCGATCCGGCACTGATCGCCTCGTTCGACCGCCTGTCGGATTCGATCGCCGGCATGCGCCATTCGGTCAGCCAGATGCGGATGCAGCGGATCGACAAGCTGTTCGCGCCGCTGCCGCGGATCGTGCGCGACCTGGCGCAGGAAACGGGCAAGAAAATCCGCTTCACGACCAGTGGCGGCGAGGTCGAACTCGACCGCGAGATGATGGAGAATATCCGCGATCCGCTGATCCACATCGTCCGCAACGCGGTCGACCATGGCGTCGAGGCGCCCGCCGACCGCGCGGCGGTGGGAAAGGACATGACCGCGACCATCGTCGTCGCGGCGCGCCAGTCGGGCAACCAGATCGAGATCGAGGTGCGCGACGACGGCCGCGGCCTGTCGCCCGACGCGCTGGTCGCCAAGGCGGTCGCGGCGCGGATTCTGACCGCGAACGAAGCGCGCGCGCTGACGCCCGCCGAACGGCTCGGCCTGATCTTCCGCCCCGGCTTTTCGACCGCGGCGCAGGTGACGGCGATTTCGGGACGCGGCGTCGGCATGGATATCGTCAAGGCCAATGTCGAGAAGATCGGCGGCGTCGTCGAACTGCGCAACGAGGAAGGACGCGGCCTGTCGATCCTGCTGCGCGTGCCGATGACGCTGACGATCATCTCCGGCCTGATGGTGCGCGCCGCCGGGCAATATTTCGCGATTCCGCGCGGCGCGGTGCGCGAGATCCTGCTCGAAAACAGCGATACGGTGCGCATCGACCGCGTCGGCGGCGGCGAACTGGCGACCGTGCGCGGACAGCGCTACCCCCTGCTGCGGCTGGAGGAGGTGCTCGGCTGCCCGCGCGATGCGGAGGAGGATGACGACGACCGCGCGCTGGTGATCGTCCGGCCGGGGCAGGGGCAGAGCTATGCGCTGAGCGTCGCGGCGATCCACGATCAGGAGGAACTGGTGATCAAGCCCGCGGCGCCGATCATCATGGCGACCGGTCTTTATGCCGGCACGACGCTGCCAGACAATGGGCAGCCGGTGCTGCTGCTCGACGTGCAGGGACTGCTGGCCGCCGCGGCGATCGACGCGGCCGAGGCGGAACGCGGCGAAGCCGCCGCCGCCGAGGAGGCCGCCGCTGCGGCCGCGGCGCGCGACGCGGCGCAGCTTCTGCTGTTCCGCGATACCGATGGCCGGACGCGCGGCGTGCGCCTGTCGGTGATCGAGCGCGTCGAGGAAGTGCCCGCGCTCGCCCTGTTCGAAAGCGCCGGGACGGTGCGGGTCCAGATCGGCGACGATATTTTCCCCGTCCACGCCGATGCGCTGCCCGAAGGCCATGGCACGGTGAAGCTGCTGCGCCTGTTCGATGGCCGCACGGTGCTCTGCTATCCGGTCGCGGCGGTCGTCGACATCGTGCGGCTGCCCGACGCGGTGCAGCCCGCCGCGGCGCCGGGGCTGGTCGCCGGCGTCGTGCTGATCGGCGGCGAGCCGGTCGAGCTGATCGACCCGTTCTGGCTGATGGAACGCCACGCGTCCGTCCTGACCCCGTCCGTGGAGGAGGTCCGCCGGCCGCTGTGCCGCATCGCCGACGATGCCGACGGCTGGGGCGGCAATTTCCTCGCGCCGATCCTGCGCGGCGCGGGCTATCGCGTCGTGTCCGACGGCGATGCCGGCGACGGCGAGGCGCCCGACGTGCTGCTGTGCCTTGCCGCCGACGACGGGCCTTGCGTGCATGGTGGGGGCGGCGTCCCGGTGATCCGCCTGCGCGCTTCGGTGGCGACGGCCGGGCCGGCCGACGAAACCATCTATCGCTACGATCGCCAGGCGCTTCTCGATGCGCTGCGCCGGCATGTCGGGGGAGGCCGGCCGTGATCGACAGGCTCTATCTGGTCGCGCGGATCGCCGACACGCGCGTCGCGCTGCGCAGCGACGCGATCAATTCGGTCGTCACCGTCGGCCAGCCGGTCGCGGTTCCCGCCGCGCCGCCGCATGTCGCGGGAATCTTCGCGCTGCGCAGCCGCGTGCTGACGCTGATCGACCCGCATGTCGTCGTCGGCCTGCCGGCGGTTCCCGTCGCGCCCGGCCAGCGCGTGATCGTCGTCGACGTCGGTGGACACGGCTATGCGCTGCTCGCCGACGCGATCGAGGATGTCTGTTTCATCGCGGCGCCCGAAACGCGTGTCGCGGGCAAGCTGCTGCCCGGCTGGGCGCGGGTCGCGGACGCGATGATCGAGCATGACGGGGCGTCGCTGCTCGTCGTCGACCCGGCGCATTTCATCGCCGCGCCCGCCGCGCGGGCGGCCTGACGGGGTGCCCATCATGTTAACGCGCTGCATACCCCTTTGGCCTAGGGTGGCCGAAATCCCCGGGGGTCGGAGGTAGAAAATGTCGAAATCCTGTCTGGTCGTCGATGACAGCAAGGTCATTCGCAAGGTCGCGCGCCATATCCTTGAAAGCATGGCCTTTGCGGTCGATGAAGCGGCCGATGGCCAGGAAGCGCTGCGCTTCTGCCGCGCCAACCGGCCCGACGTGATCCTGCTCGACTGGAACATGCCGGTGATGAGCGGCATGGAATTCCTGGGCGCCTTCAACGATCTCGATTTCGGGCACGACGAGCGCCCGCGCGTCGTCTTCTGCACTACCGAGAACAGCATCGACCATATCCGCGCGGCGATCGAGGCTGGCGCCGACGAATATGTGATGAAACCGTTCGACCGCGAAACGCTCGAAGGAAAGCTGCAACTCGTCGGCGTTGCCTGAGGCTGTTCGAGACCGCCGCATGACCCGGCCGCAACCCCGCCCGAACGATCCGCCGCCGGAAGAGGCCGGCCCGGTTCCGCGCGACGTGCGCGTGATGCTCGTCGACGACAGCCTTGTCGTGCGCAGCATCCTCGAACGCATCATCGAGCAGCGGCCGGGGCTCAGCATCTGCGCGTCCTTCGCCTCGGCGCAGGATGCGCTCGCCTGGCTGGCGCGCGAGTCGGTCGACGTCGTCGTGCTCGACCTCGAAATGCCGGGAATGACGGGCATCGACGCGCTGCCGCTCATCCTCGAGCGCGCGGCGAATGCGCGCGTGCTGATCCTGTCGTCGAATTGCGTCGAGGGCGGATCGGCGGCGATCGACGCGCTGGCGCTCGGCGCCAGCGACACGCTCGCCAAGCCCGGGCGCGGCAGTTTCTCGGGCCGCTTCGCCGAGGTGCTGACCGATCGTATCCTCTCGCTTGGCCAGCGCCCGCCGGCGATTCCCGCCGCGGCGCGCGCTGTCCGCCGTCCGGCACGGCTCGCCGCGGCGCCGGCGATCGACGCCGGCCAGCCGCTCGAATGCATCGCGGTGGCGGCGTCGACCGGCGGCATTCCGGCGTTCACGACCTTTCTCGCGCACCTCGATCCGCGCATTCGCGCGCCCATCCTGCTGACGCAGCATCTGCCCGACGCTTTCATGGAATTTTATGCGCGGCAGATCGCGACGCTGACGGCGCGCCGTGTCCATGTCGCGACGGCGGGGATGCCGGTCGAGGCGGGGCATATCTATCTGGCGCCGGGCGACGCGCATCTGGTGGTCGTCGCCAACGGTCGGCGGCGCAAGATCGCGCTCGACCGGCACCCGGTCGACAATGGCTGCTGTCCTTCGGCCGACCCGATGCTGGCGTCGGTCGCAGAGGTCTATGGCGAGGGCGGCGTCGCGGTGATCCTCAGCGGCATGGGGCGCGACGGCGCGCAGGGAGCCGCGCGCCTGAAGGCGGCGGGCGGCACGGTTTTCGCGCAGGCGCCCGAAAGCTGCGTGATATGGGGCATGCCCGGCGCGGTCAGTCGGACCGGGATTGCCGCGGCGACGCTCAACCCCGACGCGATCGCGCTGATGCTGGGCGGCAGCCTGGCGGGACGGTCGCGGCGATGATGGGCGGCGGCACGGCCAGCGAATCGGCCTATCGCGTCCTGATGAGCGTGCTCGAATCGCGCACCGGCCAGACGCTGTCGCCGAACCGCATCTGGCGGATCGAGATGTCGCTGAAGCCGGTGTTGCAGCGGCACGGCATCGCCGACCTCGACGCGCTGGTGGCCGCGCTCGTCACCGCGAACGGGCGGCAACTGCTCGACGACACGGTCGATGCGATGCTCAACAACGAGACCTTCTTTTACCGCGAACACAGCGTCTTCGACGATATTGCGGAGAAGGCGCTTGAATATCTTCGCGTGGTGAACGCGCGCCAACGGCAACTGACGATCTGGCATTGCGGCGTATCGACCGGGCAGGAAGCCTATTCGATGGCGATGCTGCTCGCCGAGCAGGGCGAGCGCTGGGCGGGCTGGCGCGTCGACGTCATCGGCACCGACGTCAGCCACCACGCCATTTCGCGCGCGCGGGTCGGGCTCTACAGCCAGTTCGAGATTCAGCGCGGGTTGCCGGTGCAGCGCATGGTCCGCTGGTTCGACCAGACCGAGGCGGGATGGCTCGCCAAGGCCGATCTGCGCCGCCGCGTCGACTTTTCGGTGCAGAATATGCTGATCGACCGGCCGCCGCTGGCCGCGCCGGCCGACCTGATCTTCTGCCGCAACCTGCTGCTCTATTTCGCGATGCCGATGCGGCAGAAGGCGTTCGCGCGGCTGCGCGCGATCGCGGCGCCGCAGAGTTTCCTTGTCCTCGGCGCCGGGGAGACGGTGCTCGGGCAGACCGACCAGTTCGTCGCCAGCCCGCGCCTGCGCGGCCTGTACGAACCGGCCGACCAGCAGGTGCGGCGCCCCGTCGCCGCCTGACCTTGCTTTTTGCGCCCCGCTGGCGCAGGGGAAAGAGCGGTTCCGCGCCGGGCCGGAACAATAATGGATCGCGAGAGGCATGGGCGATTTTATCGAACGCTGGTCCCCCAATTTCGACGAGCGCGCGCTGCCCATCTCGATGATCGTCCTGCATTACACCGGCATGAAGACCGGCGCCGAAGCCATTGATCGGCTTGCCGATCCCGCGGCGAAGGTTTCGGCGCACTATGTCGTCAGCGAGGATGGGCAGATCACCCATATGGTGCCCGAGGACAAGCGCGCCTGGCACGCCGGCAAGTCGCATTGGCGGGGCGTGCGCGATATCAATTCGGCCAGCGTCGGCATAGAGATCGTCAATCCGGGGCACGAATTCGGCTATGTGCCCTTTCCCGACCCGCAGATCGCCTCGGTCGTCCGGCTCGTCCACCTGATCAAGGACCGCCACGGCGTCACGCGCGGCAATGTCGTCGGCCATTCGGACATCGCGCCGACGCGCAAGCAGGACCCGGGCGAACTGTTTCCATGGCACGAATTGGCGCGCCGCCGCCTCGCGCTGCCGCGTCCGACCAAGAAGCTGACCGATCCGCTGTGGACCGATGCAGGCTTCCTGCTCGCGCTCGAGCGCTTCGGCTACGACGTGACCGACGGCTTCGCGGCCACCGTGGCGTTCCAGCGCCGCTTTCGTCCCGAACTGATCGACGGCACGATCGACGGCGAATGCCGGGCGATCCTGCTCGCGCTGCTCTTGCCGCAGCCCGAGGGGGATTGAGCGGCGGGGTTCGGCCGGGAGCCGACCTATCATTCATCGTCACCCCGGACTTGATCGGCAATTATCCCTTTTAGACAAGTCACTGTTCCCCGGCGAAAGCCGGGGT
>NZ_BCUA01000115.1 GCF_001591045.1 Sphingopyxis granuli NBRC 100800
TTGCAAGTTGAATCCCCACACGCCTTAGGCCGCTATCGCCATTACAGACCGCCAGTGACCCCAGCTTTCGCTGGGGCGACGGATGCCGGTCCGGGAAACCGCCGTTCAGACGACCAGCTTATCGACCATCGCCTCGCGCATTTCGGGGGTGACGTTCAGCACCGCCTCGGCATAGCCCGCGATGTCGCCATGATCGCGCCGCACAGTGGCCAGCGCGGCGTCGAGGTAGGCGGGGTTGACCGACATCAGCGCGCGAACCGCATCGTCCTTGATCTCGCCCCCATAGCGCTGGCGGATATGCGCGGCACCCTGGGCGATCCGCTCCTCGATCTTGCCCGCCGTGTTGGTGAGCAGATAGTCGTGCATCAGGTCGTCCTCGTGCACGCCGAGCAGGCGGTGGACGATCGCGACCGCAAAGCCGGTGCGGTCCTTGCCCGCGACGCAATGGACGAGGCTCGGCGCATCATATTCGGCGAGCGCCGACAGATAGAGGCGCAGCGTCGCGACGAGCGCGGGGCGATAGGGCATGGCGGCATAGGTGTCGATCATCCGCGCACGCGCCGTCTCGACGTCGATCGCGCCGCCCGCCGCCTGAAGATGCGGCGCGAGGCCCGCGGTGATGCCACCCGCGAACAGAACGCGCGCCGCGAACCGGTCCGATCGGCGGCACGGATGCAGTTCGCGCTCGTCGTCGCCGCGCAGGTCGACGACCGTTTCGAGGCCCAGCGCGTCGAGCGCGGCGAGATCGTCGTCGGTCGCCGCCTCGTGCTGCGCCGACCGCCACAGCACGCCGCTGCGCAGCTGCCCGCCGCCCTCGACGCCATAGCCGCCGTAATCGCGGAAATTGTGGACGCCCGAAAGCGGCAGGACGCGGTCGGCGGCCATGGTCAGTCTCCCGTGAACACCGGCGCGCGCTTTTCGACGAAGGCGTTGATCGCTTCGCGGTTGTCGGCGGTTTCGTGGACGATCGCCTGATAGGCGGCGCTGAGTTCGAGGATGTCGCTCATCCGGCTGTGCTGCGCCTCGCGCATCAGCCGCTTGGTCAGCCGCAGCGCGCGCGGCGGGTTGCAGACGATGCGCTCGGCGATCGCGACGGCGCGGTCGAGCAGGTCGGCATCGGGCACGACCTCGGTGACGAGGCCATAGTCCTTCGCCGTCGCCGCGTCGAAACGGTCGCCGGTCAGGAACAGCTCGGCGGCGCGCGGATAGCCGAGCACGCGCTGGAGCAGCCAGGCGCCGCCGTCGCCGGGGACGATCCCGACCTTGATGAAGCTGCACGCGAATTTGGCGCTCTCGGCCGCGATGCGGATATCGCAGGTGCAGGCGAGGTCGCAGCCGAGCCCGATGGCGTGACCGTTCACCGCCGCGATCATCGGAACCTCGCAGTCCATCAGCGCGCGGATCACCGCCTGGACGCCGCGGCGATAGTTGGCGCGGGTCGAATCGGGCTGGTCGAGCACCCCGATCCCCTGCCGTTCCTGCATGCTCTTCAGGTTGCCGCCGGCGCTGAACGCCTTGCCGCTGCCGGTCAGGATGATCGCGCTGACGCCGCGATCCTCGCCCAGCGCGCGCAGCGTGTCGATGATGTCGTCGCAATCCGCATGCGTCCCGATCGCGTTCATGCTTTCGGGCTTGCTCATCGTCAGGATGGCAATCTTGCCCCGCCGCTCGACACTCAGAAATTCACCCACGCCCTTATCTCCTCTAGAATCCCGACTCTGGAGCATCGAGACATCAAATTGTACCCGTTCGTGCTGAGCTTGTCGAAGCACCGTCCTTTCTCTGACTCCGTAAGAGAAAGGACGGTGCTTCGACAAGCTCGGAGCCTGCCCCCGCGAAAGCGGGGGGCAAATGGTTCAGGTTTAACCCGCGGTGCTCTAGCGAACCGCACCGCCCTCGCGCAGCGCCTTGATCCGGTCGGCGTCATAGCCGAGCCCGGCCAGCAGCGCATCGCCGTCGGCGCCGACCTCGGGCGCCGCCAGCGGCACGTCGTTCGTCGTCGCCGAATAGCGCGGCGCCGGGGCCGGCTGGGTCGCGCCGCCGATGGTGACGAAGGTTTCGCGCTCGACATTGTGCGGATGCTTCGGCGCCTCGTCGAGCGAGAGCACGGGCGCGAAGCAGACGTCGGTCATCTCCATCAGCGCGCACCATTCATCGCGGGTCTTCGTCGCGAACAGCGCGGTCAGCCTGTCCTTGAGCGGGGCCCATTGCGCGGGGTCCATCTGCGCGTCGAAGGCGGGGTCCTTGTCGAGCCCCGTCTTCTCGCGCAGCAGCGCATAGAATTGCGGCTCGATCGACCCGATCGAGATGAACTTGCCGTCGGCGCAGCGATAGGTGTCATAGAAATGGGCGCCGCTGTCTAGCATGTTGACCCCCGCCTCGTCGTGCAGCCGGCCCATGGCGCGGAAGCCCCAGGTCATGCCCGCGAGCAGCGCCGACCCGTCGGTCATCGCGCAGTCGATCACCTGGCCCTCGCCGGTCTTCGCCGCGTGGAGCAGCGCGCTGGCCATGCCGAACGCGAGCATCATGCCGCCGCCGCCGAAATCGCCGACATAATTGACGGGCGGCGTCGGCTTCTCGCCGGCGCGGCCGACCGTGTGCAGCACGCCCGACAGCGCGATATAGTTGATGTCGTGCCCCGCCGACTGGGCATAGGGACCGAACTGGCCCCAGCCGGTCATGCGGCCATAGACGAGCTTCGGATTGTCGGCGAGCAGCACCTCGGGCCCGAGCCCCAGCCGCTCCATCACGCCGGGGCGATAGCCCTCGATGATGCCGTCGGCGCTTTTGCACAGGTCGCGTGCGATCTCGACCGCCTGCGGGGTCTTCATGTCGAGCGCGATCGAGGTGCGCCCGCGCGACAGCGGATCGCGCGGGTCCATGAACCCGCCCGGACGGTCGATGCGGATCACCTCGGCGCCATGGTCCGCGAGCATCATGCCGCAGAAGGGGCCGGGGCCGATGCCGGCGAACTCGATGATCCTGACGCCCCTGAGCGGTCCGGTCATGTCGTGTCTCCTGTCCGTTCGTCGCCACCCGCGAGCGGAGCGAAGCGCTCGCGGGTGGCGATAATCGCCTCAGATGCGTTCGATGATGATCGCCGGCGCCATGCCGCCCGCAGCGCACATGGTGACGAGGCCGTAGCGGCCGCCCGAACGCTCGAGCTCGTCGAGCGCGGTGCCGATCAGCATCGAACCGGTGGCGCCGATCGGGTGGCCGAGCGCCATCGCGCCGCCGTTGATGTTCACCTTCTCGCGATCGAGGTCGAGGTCGCGGATGAACTTCTCGGCGACCACCGCGAAAGCCTCGTTGATTTCCCAGACATCGATGTCCTCCTTCCTGAGGCCCGCCTTTTCGAGCACCTTCTTCGCCGCCGGGACCGGGGCGTTGAGCATCAGCGTCGGATCGTCGCCGATATTGGCATAGGCGACGATGCGGCCGCGCGGCTTCAGCCCATGCTTGTCGGCATAATCCTTCGAGGTCAGCAGGACCGCCGCCGCGCCGTCGACGACGCCCGAGCTGTTGCCGGCATGGTGGAAATGCTGGATCTCCAGGTCGGGATAGCGGCGGTTGATCTGCTTGCGGAAGGTGGTGCCGTCCCCGAGGTCGAAATCGGCGAGGCCCGCGAAGCTGGGCTTCAACGCCGCCAGTCCCTCGGCCGTGGTTTCGGGGCGCGGGAATTCCTCGCGGTCGAGCGCGACGCTGCCGTCGGGATTGTGGACGGGGACGACCGACTTGGCGAAGCGGCCTTCCTTGATCGCCTTGTCGGCACGCTGCTGGCTGACGAGGGCGAGGGCGTCGAGCGCCTCGCGGCTGATCCCCTCCATCGTCGCGATCGCGTCGCCGCACACGCCCTGGTGCGACTGCGGGTGCAGCACGTCGAGTTCGGGGTTGCCCGATCCCATCATGCGCTGCGGCAGGCCGGCGTTGGCGCGCTCCGCGGACAGCTGCTGCTGATAGCTCATCATCTCGGTGCCGCCGGCGATGACGCAATCCTCCATGCCGCTCATCACGCTGGCGGCCGCGAAGTTCACCGAGCTGATGCCGCCGCCGCAGAAGCGGTCGAGCGTCGTGCCGCTGGCCTTGATGTCGTAACCCGCCGCCAGCGCCGCCATGCGGCCAAGGTCGCCGCCCTGCTTGCCTTCCTGCGTCGAGGTCGACCAGACGATGTCGTCGACGGTCGCGGTGTCGAGATTGTTGCGGTCGCGGATCGCGGCGAGCACCGTCGCGGCCAGATGCTGCGGGTGCAGGTGCGACAGCGCGCCCTTGCCGGGCTTGCCGATCCCGCGCGGGGTGCGGACGGCGTCGATGATATAGGCTTCGGACATGTATCTATTCCTTTCGTTGGGGAGAAAATCAGCGCGGCGCCATGCGAATCGCGCCGTCGAGGCGGACGCACTGGCCGTTGAAATAGGTGTTGCGGACCATCTCCATCGCCAGGCTCGCATATTCCTCGGCCTTGCCGAGGCGCTTGGGGAAGGGGACGGAGGCCTCCAGGCTTTCCTTGACCTTCGGGTTCATATTGCCGAGCAGCGGCGTGCCGAACACGCCCGGCATGATCGAATTGACCCGGATGCCCAGGTCCATCAGGTCGCGCGCCATCGGCAGGACGAGGCCGTTCACGCCCGCCTTGGCCGATCCGTAGATGACCTGCCCGATCTGCGCGTCCTGCGCCGCGACCGACGCGGTGAAGATGATCGCGCCGCGCTCGCCGTCCTCCAGCTCGGGCAGTGTCGCCATGCCCTCGGCGGCGATCGAGCCGATGCGATAGCTGGCGGTCAATATGCCCGCGACGCCATATTCGTAATCGGCGGTCGGGGTGCGGCGATATTTGCCGGTTTCCTTGTCGAAGGCGAGCGTCTTGCCGCGGCGCGAGGTCATCGCGCAGTGGACGGCGATGCGTTCCTGCCCATGCGCTGCGCGCGCTGTGGCAAAGCCGTCGACGACCGACTGCTCGTCGGTGATGTCGACATGGACGAACAGCCCGCCGATCGCCTTCGCGACCTCTTCGCCGAGCGCGTCGTTGATGTCGAATATCGCCACCTTGACCCCGGCGGCGGCGAGCGCTTCGGCGGTCGCGCGGCCCAGCCCCGATGCGCCGCCGGTGACGACGGCCGCGGTGGAGGAATCGATCTTCATGGGGAGGCTCCTGTCAGGCTGGTATCTCGTTGAAGGGCACGCCCTTGTCGGGGCGGTGATCCTGCGGCAGGCCGAGGATGCGCTCGGCGATCGTGTTGAGCAGCGTCTCGTCCGACCCGCCGGCGATCCGGCCCGTCGGGGCGTTGATCCAGCTCGACGCCCAGTCGTCCTTGGGGGAGGCGTGCGCGTCGAACGCGAAGCCCGCCGCGCCCTGCAAATCGATCGCGAGTTCGGACAGCTTCTGGCGCGAGCGCACCGCGACCAGCTTGTTCAGCGATCCCTCCGGCCCCGGCGTCATCCCCGCCTGCATCATCAGCCGCGCGCGCACATTGATCGAATCGAGCCCGGCGCGCATCGCATGGTTGCGTGCGATCTGCTGCCGGATGCGACCGTCCTCGATCGCCGGACGGCCGTTCAGCCGCACCTCTTTCGCCAGGTCGACGAACAGGTCGAGGTGCGGGCCGAAGCCGGCGCTGTCGGTTGCGACATAACGCTCGATCATCAGCGTCGCCATCGCGACCGCGAAGCCGCCGCCGACCGGCGACATGCGGTGATCGTCGCCGATCCGCACATCGTCGAAGAACACCTCGTTGACATGGCTGTCGCCGCCCGCGAGCTTGATCGGGCGCACCGTGACGCCCGGCGCCTTCATGTCGACCCAGAAATAGGTCAGACCCTTGTGCTTGGCGACGGTCGGGTCGGTGCGCACGACGATGACGCCATAGTCGCTATATTGCGCCCAGCTCGTCCAGACCTTCTGCCCGTTGATCTTCCAGCCGTTGCCGTCGGTCTCGGCGCGGGTGCGCAGGCCGGCCAGGTCGGTGCCGCCCGACGGTTCGGAGAAAAGCTGGCACCAGATTTCCTCGCCCTGCAGCGCCTTCAGCACGCGTTCCTTCACGAACTCGCGGTCGGTGCCGAACTGCATCAGCACCGGCACCGGCATCCCCAGCGAAATGCCGAAATAGACGTTCGGGAAGCCGTGCTTCATCTCCTCGGCCTCGAAGGCGATCTTCTCGATATGGCCGAGCCCCTGTCCGCCCAGATCGGTCGGCCAGTTGATGCCGGCGAATCCCGCGTCGAACTTCGCCTTCTGATACCGGCGGCCGAGCGCGAGATCCTCTTCGACCGACAGGCCCTTGCGTGCCGCCTTGCCGAATTGCGGCACCATCGACTCGCACCATGCGGCGGCCTTGGCGCGCCAGCCTTCCAGATCGCTCATGCACCTTCTCCCGCCAAACGGTCGACGAGGACATCCTCCCAGAACAGGGTGCTGCCCTGTTCGAGCGCCAGGCTGCGCGCGCGGCGCATGTGGAGGTGCAGGCCGATCTCCCACGTCACGCCGATGCCGCCGTGAATCTGGACGCAGTCGCGCGCCGCACTGTCATAGGCCTCGGTCGCCGACAGCCGCGCAGCGGCGGCGGCGGTGATGAAATCCTCCGCCCCCTCGCGCGCCGCGGCATGGATGCAATTGGCGCGCGCCAGTTCGACGAGGCCGTAAAGCTCTGCGATGCGGTGCTTGATCGACTGGAACGCGCCGATCGGCTGGCCGAACGCCTTGCGCGTCACCGCATAGTCGCGCGCGATCTCCATCAGCGCTTCGGCGCCGCCCGTCTGTTCGTGCGCGGTGACGACGGCCTGGAGCGCAAGGATGTGCAGCGCCGCGTCGCGCGCCGCGCCGCCCGTCTCCAGGCGCTCGGCGGGCGTGCCCGCGAAAACGAGGTCGGCGAGACAGCGACTGTTGTCGAAACTGGCGACCGTCCGCCGCTCGACCCCGGCCAGCTCGGCGACCGCCAGCACCGGCCCGTCCGCTCCGGCGGCGAGCAGGATCGCGATATCGGCGGCGACGCCGCCCGATACCGCGGGCGCGATGCCGTCGAGCCGCCCGTCGGCGAATCGCACGCCGGGCTGCGCCGGCAGCGGATCGGCGCCCGATGCAAAGGCGATCGCCCCGATGCTGTCGCCGCTCGCAAGGCCCGGAAGCCAGCGCGCCTTCTGCGCGTCGGAGCCGTAGAGCTCGATCGCCTTGGCCGCGCCGAAGCCGGAGGTCAGGAAAGGCGCGCCGCTCAGCGTGCGCCCCGCCTGATGCGCGATCAGTCCCAGCTCGACGAGGCCGAGCGCCAGCCCGCCATGCGATTCGGGCAGCGCGAGGGCGGTCCAGCCCTGTTCCTTCGCGGTCGCCCAGAAACCTTCGTGATAGCGCCCCTCGACCTCGAGCAGCGGCAGAAGGTCTTCCTTGCGCATGCGGGCCTCCAGGACGCGCCGCGATTCGGTCGCGATCGCCTGCTGGCCCTCGTCGTGGAGGATCGTCATCGCCGCACCTGTCCTTCTCTCACCCTTCGCTCTTGCCAATGAACCGGACGTTGACGTAAACGTCAAGTCAATTCCGGCGCGGCGGCGACGTAGCGTCACCATGTGGGCAACGAACAGAGGGAAGGACAGCGAATGGCTTTCAAGACGCGGATCACCGAGATGCTGGGAATCGAGCATCCGATCGTGCAGGGCGGCATGCAGAGCGTCGGCTATGCCGAACTGGCGAGCGCGGTGTCGAACGCCGGCGGGCTCGGCATCCTGACGGCGCTGACCCAGCCGACTCCGCAGGCGCTGCGCGAAGAGATCGAGCGCTGCCGGTCGATGACCGACAAGCCGTTCGGCGTGAACATGACGGTGTTTCCGACGATCAACGCGCCCGACTACAAGGCCTATGCGCAGGCGATCATCGACGGCGGGGTGAAGATCGTCGAGACGGCGGGGACGCAGGCCGTGCGCGAAATCTGGGAAATGCTGAAGCCGCACGGCGTCACCATCCTCCACAAATGCACCGCGGTGCGCCATGCGCTGTCGGCCGAACGGGCGGGCTGCGACATCATCTCGATCGACGGTTTCGAATGCGCGGGGCACCCGGGCGAGGATGACATCCCCGGGCTGATCCTGATCCCGGCGGCCGCCGACAAGGTGAAGATCCCGATGCTCGCTTCGGGCGGTTTCGGCGACGGACGCGGCCTCGTCGCGGCGCTCAGCCTCGGCGCGGAGGGGATCAACATGGGCACGCGCTTCTGCGCGACGAAGGAAGCGCCGATCCACGACAATGTGAAGCAGGCCTATGTCGAGAATGACGAGCGCGGCAGCTTCCTGATCTTCCGCAATTTCAAGAACACCGCGCGCGTCGGCAAGAGCGCGGTCAGCGAGGAGGTGGTGCGCCGCCTGTCGCTGCCCGATGCGAAGTTCGAGGACGTCCAGCCGCTCGTCGCGGGCGCCGCGGGTCGCGAACTGCTCGAAACCGGCGACCTCAGCAAGGGCGTCTTCTGGGCCGGCATGGTGCAGGGGCTGATCCACGACATCCCGAGCTGCCAGGACCTGATCGACCGCATCATCGGCCAGGCCGAAGCGATCATCGACCAGCGTCTGGCGGGCTTTCGCCGCTAGAGGCCGATGACGTTGGATTGACCTTGCGAGCGGCGCGAAGCGATCCGGGGCGGCTTGCGGCCGCTCTGGATTGCCGCGCGCAATGACGATTCCATCGAATGCGGCATCCGTGTGTCCCCGTGAGCGCGGGGACCCGAAGCGCCTTGACGCCATCACCGAACTTGACCCCGGGGTCCCGCGTGTCGACGCCGCTGAGCGAGACCCCCGGATCAGGTCGGCAATTAATCTCTTTTCGAAAGGCAATCGTTCCCCGGCGAGAGCCGGGGTCCACGCGGGGCAGCGCTGTGCCATCTGG